>JAFGNB010000199.1 GCA_016927235.1 Chitinispirillaceae bacterium | reverse complement strand
CGCGACGCCCTCAACGAGCCGATCTCCACGATCATCGAAGCGGTAAAACAGGCGCTCGAACAGACGCCGCCCGAGCTTTCGGCCGATATTCTCGATAAGGGCATCATCATGACGGGCGGCAGCTCGCAGCTGCGCGGTCTTGACGAAAGGTTACGTCAGGAAACCAACCTTCCGGTCAATGTCATCGATGAGCCGCTTACCTGCGTCGCACGCGGTGCGCTGAAAATCATCGAGGAACTCGACAAGTACCAGCCGGTGCTCATGTCGTGCGGCAGACGCAACCGATAGGCGGGGGCACGTAACGGGGCCGCGGCCGCCCGGGGCGCACACAGGGGCACACGACGGGTGAAGGGGTTCAAGCCGGACAAAGGAAGCGATGTACTGGATTTTTCATTTCATTGTCGCGCATCGCCGGGTCTTTTCGTTACTGCTCACCTCGCTTGTAAGCCTGCTTTTAATCACCGCACCGCCCGTCAAACAGGCGGCCGTTCTTCGGTTCCTTTCAATGACGGTGTTCTTTCCGCTTCAGGCCGTAACAAGCCGCACGATGAAAATACGGAATATTTTCGCTGAAAACCGCCGGCTGAAGCGGGAGGTGATCCGGCTCAGCACCACCGTTGCCCAGTTGAAGGATGAGTCCTACGAAAATAAACGACTCAGAGACATGCTGAATTTCACCCCGAAATTTACCTATGACTTTCTGCCGGTTCGCGTCATCGCCTACGACCCCTCCCCCGCGCAGAAAAGCATTGTGGTGAGCGCCGGAGAAAAGGAACGGGTGACGATGTGGATGCCGGTCGTGGACGAAAGCGGCGTGGTCGGGAAGGTGGTGCAGGTAATGCACCATATCAGTCTCGTACAACTGCTCAAAGACCCCTCGAACCGTACCGGCGTGCTCTTCCGCCGCACGGGGGCGATCGGTATTCTTGAAACGGAAAACGGCAGGGATTTCTTCGTACGTTGCAGAGATCACGAACCGATCGAAATCGGCGATACCGCCGTCACTTCCGGCCTCGGAGGTATTTATCCCCGCGGCCTGACGGTGGGCATTGTACGGCGGATCGATACGATCCGCGACCCGCTTTTTAAAAGGGTGATGCTCGCTTTGACCGTGAATTTCGACCACCTTGAGGAGCTTTTCGTTTTACGCATGTCGTCGCAATGGGGTGCGTTTCGGACTGAACTTGATTCCATAGAGTTTAGCGATGATTAAAGTGTTTTTCCGCTGGACCGGCCTCGTCGTGCTGTTGTACATTCTGCAAACGACCATTGTCCCGCTGATCACCGTATTCGGCATCAAGCCCGATCTGCTGGTCCTTGTTCTCTTTTATATCGGTTTTAAAAACGACGTTATTCCGGCTGTTTTTGCCGGCTTCTTTCTGGGGCTCACCCAGGATTTCTATTCACCGGTTATCCTCGGTCAGAACGCACTTTCCAAAACCGTCGCCGGTTTCTTCGCGGGAGTATTCAATGAAAAGGTCATGCGCATTGATCCGATATTCCAGCTCATACTGCTGCTTCTCATATTTGTTATTCACGACGCCGTGTTCTTCGCCGTTGAGATGTTCAAGACCGATACGCCGATTCAGGCGATCGGTGTGGAAATGGTCTCATCAACGCTTCCCCGGGCGCTCTACACGCTCTTTTTCGCATTGATACCGGCTTTCCGGGAGTACTTCTTTCCCTCCGGCGGCAGGCGGTAGCGGGGATTATGGCTTTTGGGACGACGATCCAGGATGAACAGCAGTCCAGACGCCTGAAAAGCGTTATTCTGATGAGCGCGGTCGCGTTCTTCATACTCATTCTGCTGTTCCGTCTGATGTACATTCAGGTTATCCTCGCCGATGAAAATATACGGCTCTCCAAAGAAAACGCCATGCGCCTGCGCATTATTATCCCGCCCCGCGGCCGTATTTTCGATTGCAACGGCAACGTGCTTGCACGCAACCGTCCCTCATACTCCATCTGCGTCCTTCCCTATAAACTGCGCAACCGTTCTTCCGTCATCGCTTCGCTCTGTTCGATTACCGACAGTTCCGGAAGTGCGGTTTTCGACAGCACCGAACTCGAACTGATTTTTAAAAAAGCATCATACCGACGCTTTGACGCGACGCGCCTGAGGGAAGACGTCTCCATGGAACTGGTGAGCATCATCGAGGAGCACTCCATGGAACTGCCCGGCATCATCGTCGAAACAGAATCGCGGCGCGAGTACACGCTGGGAGCGTCGGCGTTCCACGTACTCGGCTACATGAGCGAGATTCCCGAAAGCCAGTTTGATTCGCTCAGACAGCGGGGCTATTTTTACGGCGATCTCATCGGGAAATCGGGAGTGGAACGGCGCTGTGAATCGATGTTCCGCGGTGTTTACGGAAGGGAGTATATCGAGGTAAACGCTTACGGAAAGAGCCTCGGACCCATCCGTACGATCCCGCGTATCGATCCCATTCCGGGCAACGACGTGTATCTGACCATTGATGCCCGCCTTCAGGCGGTAGCTGCCGAGGCTTTTCCCGACACGCTCAAAGGCGCCGTCATCGCGCTCGATCCGCGCAACGGCGAGGTGCTCGCCATGTACAGCTCCCCGTCGGTCGATCCGAACATTTTCTCGATGTCGTCACTCCTGCGCAGCCGCAACTGGTCGGCGATCACCGCCGATCCCGACCTGCCGCTTAACAACCGGGCCATTGCCGGTACCTACTCGCCGGGATCGACCTTCAAACTTATAACCGCCTTAAGCGGGCTGGAAGCCGGCGATTTTACCCGGGACACGCGCATGCCCTCACCCTGTACCGGAGCGTTTCGCATCGGGTCGCGTATCGCACACTGCTGGAAACTCACCGGGCACGGTCGTCTCAATCTCATCGGCGCCGTCCAGCAATCGTGTAATATTTATATGTATCAAGCGGGTCTTAAACTGGGTGACAAGACCCTCAACACGTACGCACACATGCTGGGACTGGGTGAACCCACCGGTATCGACATCCCCGGGGAGCGCGGCGGCTGGCTTTCCGGAGAAGAGGCATACAACAAACGGTTCGCGAAACGGGGCTGGAAATGGACAACCGGCCTTGTTCTCGACCTCGCGATCGGGCAGGCGCAGGTCGTCACACCGATACAGCTTGCACTGATGGCGGGCGGACTGGGCAACTGCGCCATGCTGTACACTCCTTTTCTCATAAAGGATCAGCGTAGTATTGATGGAGTGGTCATCAACCGCCACCAGCCGAAGCCGAAACGGCGGCTGTCCTTTCATCCGTCAACGGTTGACGCCATACACGAAGCGCTGGCAAGCGTGGTTTTACCCGGCGGTACCGGCGGACGCTCGGCGGTTCCCGGCGTTCCGGTAGGCGGGAAAACCGGCAGCGCCGAAAATCCGCAGGGCGACGAAACCCATGCGCTTTTTGTCGCCTGCGCCCCGGTCGAAAATCCGGTGATCGCAGTTGCGGTCGTGCTCGAAAACGCCGGACACGGCGGATCGGTCGCGGCTCCGGTAGCAGGCGCCCTTCTCCGGTATTTCTTCGCCGAATGCAGCGACGGCAAAGAGGTGGTCAAAAAGCTCGGCGCCGATTCCGCCACAACCGCGCAGCTGCATGTGCGGGCTGCACCGATGGTCGACGCGGTTAAACGTCTTTTTCCCCGGTCCGAGGCGCCATGAACAGTATCAGGAAAAAAGGCGACTTCGATTTCACGCTCTTTTTAATGTCGCTGTCGCTCTGGACGATCGGGATCGTTCTGGTGTACAGCGCCACCTATATTCATGAGAGCGGCCCGCTGGTGCACCTTTACAAACAGCAGGTCATCTGGGTCGTGATGGCTTTTTTCGTTATTCTCGCACTTATCTCCCTGCCGGGCCGGGTCTTTTACACAACGGCGTATGCCGTGTATGTTTTCTCGCTGCTGCTCCTGATGCTGGGGCTGGCCGTTGGGGTTTCCGCAAAAGGGGCCGAACGCTGGATCATCATCGCCGGTGTCAAAATTCAGCCCTCCGAATTCGCCAAGATCGGTCTTCTTCTCGCCCTTGCCCGTTACTTTTCGGAAAAGACGGTTTCAACGACGAAGCTCTCCAGTTTTATCATCCCGTGTTTACTGGTCGGCGTACCGTTCGCCCTCGTGCTCAAGCAGCCCGACCTCGGCACGGCGGGCGTTTTCTGCGCCATGGCCCTCCCGATGTTTTTCTGGAGCGGACTGTCGCTGCTCGAACTCTTCTTTCTTCTTTCGCCCCTGGTTTCGCTCGGCCTTTCGGCGGTTCCGCTCATCCTCTCCTTCGGCGCGGAAAAGGGGTGGGGAATCGGCGAAGCGGTTCCGTGGGGGCTTTTTTTTCTGGCGCTCTGCGCCGTATTCTATGTTACCCGCCCGCCCCTCGTGATCATGGCGGGCGTTATTATCGCCAATCTGTTTACCGCCACCATGACCACGG
>JAFGNB010000016.1 GCA_016927235.1 Chitinispirillaceae bacterium | reverse complement strand
TAGCACGATATGTCCGCAGCCGCGGCATCGTTCCGAACCTGACGACCAACGGCTTTCACATCACCCGGGAAATCGCGCGTGAGTGCAGGGTATTCGGACAGGTCAATGTGAGCGTCGACGGTATCGGCGACCTGTATTGCGACGTCCGCGGCGTGGACGGATTTTCGCGCGCTCGCAGGGCGCTCGAGCTGCTGCGGGAGGCCGGTGTCCAGACGGGAATCAACTGTACCGTTTCGAGGCAAAACTTCGATTATCTGGAAGAGATTGTCGTGCTGGCAAAACAGTACGGCCTCCACGACGTGGAACTGCTCCGTTTCAAGCCGTTCGGCCGCGGAACACGCGACTATGACGCCGTGAAATTGACACCCGGGCAGTACCGCGAGGTCTTTTCCCGTTTCGCGACACTCTCCCGAAATCATGATCTTCCGATAAGAATCGACTGCTCGTTTCTGCCGATGGTCTGCTTCCACGGCCCCGATCTCGAAGTAATGGAGCGGCTTTCGGTAAGCGGCTGCGACGCCGGAAACTTGCTGCTCGGCGTGCAATCGAACGGTACCTTCGCCGGATGCTCGTTCTGCGTCAACAATGAAAGCGCCTTCGATCTTCCGGCCCTATGGACCGCTTCGGAACATCTCACCCGATGCCGCACAAGGATCGACCGGCTGGGTGAGCCGTGCCGGCAGTGCGAATACCTTACAATCTGTAAAGGCGGATGCCGGGCGGTTGCGGCATTCGTTAACGGGGACCCCGATACTCCCGACCCGGAATGCCCGATGGTGGCGGGGTAGATGCCGTTTTTTCGCTTTCAATGCCCCTTGACTTTTTCTCTTAAAACGGATATATTATTAACCGTCCGGTCGGTATATTAAAGGGTACGTCATGCGAAAAACCAAAGAGGCAACTGAAATCTCCCGTCTTCGCATCCTCGATGCCGCGGAAAAGGTCTTTTGTTCGCAGGGGTACGCTTCTGCGAAGATGAACGACATCGCGGCCATGGTCGGTATGACCAAGGGAGCGATTTTTTGGCATTATACGAGTAAAGCAGCACTGTTCCGGGCAGTCCACACACGCTCGGTCGGCCGTATCCGGCAAATATTCGAATCGGTTTTCTCATCTGTTGACCCTATCATGGAGAAATGCCGCAAGGTTCTTCTTCAGACCAGAAAAGATCGGGCTTTCGAGGTTTTACTTGCTTTCGGCAGTTCCGACACCGCCGAGCTGCCGCCGGAAATGCTGATCGAAATCCACAAAAGCATCTCTTCGATACTCGAAGTCGCCCGGCAGAAGCTTGAGGAGGCCAAACGGGTAGAGGAACTCCTGCCCGATACTGATGTTTTCGATATTCTAAGCTCATTCGTCCTGGTTATGAGCGGATTCGGGAAGATGGGAGAGGTGAAGAAAATCCTCGGGGGACTTGCGGGAAAAATCGATGGCGATATTGCAATCAACATGCTCTTCAAGGGATTGAATTCATTTCAGACAGAGCGGTAAAAAATTTTATGGCATTACTTACTGACCGGTAGGTATAAAACGGTCAGTATGAAAGGGTAAGGAGGCGGTTCATGACGATAAAGACGGTATGGTATGTATTGTTTTCACTCTGCCTTGTTGCAGCGCAAAGCCTTTTCGAGTCGGCGGGGAGGGAATCGCCCAACCAGGCCGGAAAATCAGGTCGGGAGAAGGCTGTCGACCTCTCCGGATACGTCAGAGGCGCGTTTTTCGGCGGACAAAACTACGGCAAGGAGGCGGAAGTAAAGGCGGCGTATGCCGAGGTTTCCCTGAAGCTTGATGCACGTAAATCGGACATCGGGAAGGCCTTTACCGAAGTCAGGCTCAAACCCGGCATCGAGCACGGCTCGATGATTTTTCTTCCCGATATCCGCGAGGCGTGGGTATCCACCTCACCGGGTCCGATCGACATCACGCTCGGGAAAAAAATCATCGCCTGGGGACGGGCCGACGGCATCAACCCGACCAATACGGTGACGCCCATGAATGCAACCGCACTTTCATCCGAGTACGACGATACCCGGCTTGGAAACCTGCTTGCCCGGGCGTCGGTTTCGTGGAATTTTTTCAGCGTTGAAGGCATCTGGCTTCCGCTCTTCACTCCCGATATCCTCCCGATCGAGGGGGCCGACCTGCCGCCGGAGGTAACAATCACCGGTCCGTTGTATCCCGGGCCGGAGCTTGAAAATTCAGGTTTCGCCCTGCGGTGCGACCTTTCGTTCCCCGTCATTGACGGATCGTTCTCCTATTTCAACGGGTTCGAGACGCAGCCGGGATTCGATCATGCATTCGGTTTGGACCACGTCGCGCTCACTCCCACCGCCTACCGTGTCCATACGGCCGGTGTCGATTTTTCAACGGCAATCGGACCGTTCGGTCTTCGCGGCGAAGCGTCGCTCACCGTCCCGTTCGACGATCCGGATGATGTCGGGTATGTCCCCTTCCGCCACGCCGCATACGTGCTCGGGCTCGACCGCTCGATAAGCGACTGGAATTTTCTGGCGCAGTATTCAGGCGTGTATGTCATCGGGTTCCACGCCACCCCTGAACCGGTGTTGAGCGATCCGTCGAACCTCCTTGCACAACAGGTATTCATGCTTGCGAAGGGGGAAGCAGAGATGCAACGGATCAACCGTCTCTTCGCGGGAACCGACGACAGGGCAAGCCACGCCGTCACCGCCCGCATCGGCTGGCGGGGATTGCATGAAACGCTGCGGCTTGAACTCGCGGGACTTTACAATTTCACCACCGAAGAGTACGCCGTCAACCCGGTTATCGCCTACGACATCGCCGATGCGCTCTGCGTGACTGTGGGAGGGAGGTATTTACGGGGCCCCGAGGGCAGCCTCAACGACCTTATCGACGACCTGCTCAGTTACGGGTACGCAGAGCTGAGGCTTTCATTCTGACGGAACGCGACGATAGAAAAGGGAAATCATCAGTGGACGTCCCGGCAACCGTAATAAAATACCGATGGCCGATTCTTGTCGCCTTTGTCGCGACGGCCGTCGTGGCGGCCCTGCAGCTCCGGCGCGTCACCATCGAAGCGGACATCCAGAAGCTTCTTCCCGAAAGCATACCCTCACGGGTCGATACCAGAAAAATCGAGGAGATCTTCGGCGGCACCGACATGCTTTTTTTTGTTTTCGAAACCGGCGACGTGCTCGCCGAGCCGACACTGCGGCGTCTGAAACGGATTGACAAAAAACTTGAACGGATCGACGGGGTAAACAGCATTCTCTCCCTTTTCAGCGCGAAAAACATAACCGGCCGCGACGGTGCGATGATCGTCGAACCGGTTGTTAATGAAATCCCGCGCACCGGCGAGACCCGCGAGAGGCTCCGGGAGCTGATCCGCGGCAACGAGCTGGCGTACGGGCTTGTCGTATCCAGGGATTTCCGACTGGCGGCGTTCATGCTCACGCTCGCGCCGGATGCCGACGAAGATGACGTCTACAGTAAAGCAAAGGCGATCATTGCCGGAATCCCCGGTAATGAACGGGTGTTCGCCGGAGGGCAGCCCGCGTTCCGCTCGACGCTGCACAGCGATATCATCCGCGATATCGGAGTACTCGTTCCCGCCGCCCTGATTGTCATGCTCGGCGTGCTCTTCGCATTCTTCAGGCAGCTTCGGGGCGTCATCCTTCCTTTCGGCGCCGTAGTGCTTTCAATGATGTTCGGCACGGGACTGCTTCCGTTTTTCGGATGGAAGATGACGCTCATTACCGTAATCCTTCCCATCATGGTCGTTGCGATCGCCAACAACTACGGCATACACCTGGTCGCCAAATATCAGGAACTCAACGACCTGCCGGGTGATCATACCAGGAAGGGACTTGCAGCCGAAGTTCTGCGGCAGCTGTGGAGCCCCGTGCTCATCACCGGGCTCACCACCGTCGCCGGCATTCTCGGGCTCCTCACCCACGTCATGCTGCCCGCCCGACAGATCGGAATCGCCGCGGCGATCGCTATCTGCTTTGCACTCGCCCTCAGCCTGCTTGCCATTCCCGCGGCGCTGTCGATGATGCGTATTCCCCGACGGGGCATCGCAGATGACACCAGGCGGAACGGGTTTGTCGGCCGCATCCTGCAATTGACGGGAGATTTCATCACCGCCCGTCCAAAAACGGTCCTCATTGCAAGCGCGGTACTTACGGCAGCCGGAATCGTTGGAACCTTTCTTCTGAAAACCGACGCCAACCAGGAGAATCTCTTCGCACCCGCTCACCCCATCTCGCAAACCACCCGGATCGTCAACCGGTACTTCGGCGGAACGCAGAACATCTCGATGCTCGTCCACGGCGACATTAAAGACCCCTCCCTGCTCAGCAGAATGAGCGGCTACCAGCGCGAACTCGAACATCTGGAAGGGGTGGGGGGGAGCACCTCCATCGCCGACGTGATCAGGATCATGAGTAAAGCTATCAACGACAGCGGAGAAGCAGGCTGGGACCGCATCCCCCCGACGCGGGATGCGGTGGCCCAGTACGTCGAACTCTACTCGATGAGTGGAGAACCGGACGACTTCGAGCGGATGGTCGACTTCAACTATGAAAACGCCCAATGCATCGTGCGCATCAACAACGGTTCCACTCCGGTTGTCAAAAAAATCGTCGGCAGAATACGATCGATCATGGCAACCGACTCCTCAATCGTGCGCATCGGCGGTTTCGCGGTCATCCTCGCCGAACTTGGCGATGCGATATTTTCCGGACAGATATCATCCCTGCTCTTCGCGATCGGCGCGATCATCTTCCTCATGATGCTCCTGTTCCGTTCGATATCCGCCGGAATTCTCTCGGCGGTTCCGCTCGCCATATCGGTGATTCTTGGATTCGGATTCATGGGACTTTCAGGGATCCATCTTGATATCGCCACGGCCATGATCACCTCGATCGTCATCGGCGCGGGCGTCGATTACACCATTCACTTTCTCTGGAGGTACCGCAATGAACGCAGGGGAGACAGATCGTATCGCGACGCGGTATGCCGGACGCTCACGACCACCGGAAGAGGCATCCTGTTCAACGCGCTGTCGGTCGCGGCGGGGTTTGCCGCACTGTTTCTTTCGTCAATGCCGCCGCTTCGTTTTTTCGCGCTTCTATTCATATTGTCGATTCTCACCTGCATGGCCGGTGCGCTCGTGGTGGTACCGTGCCTGTGCCTGGTGTTCAAACCGAAATTTCTGGAACCGAAAAGAAGGGTGCTTTTTCGGAACAGTAGTTCCCCCCTTCCATGCCCTCCTCCGCGGCCGGGGGATGGACGGGGGCGGGTCAACGATTAACGAAGGGGAAATTACAGACTCTCATAATCCGATAAAAAAGGAGGAACCATGAAGATCCGATTTCCGCTGCATGCCGCATTCATTATTGTTGTACCAGCCATAGTGTCGTCCGCCGAATCCGATGCAAAGCAAATCATGACGCGCTCGCAGGAGGCGACGAAAATGGACGGGTCGGAATCGGTCGCCACGCTCACCATCTTCGACAACAAGGGCAACAAACGCATCCGCAGGTTTTCGTCGGCTTCGAAGAAATATCCCGACGGAGTGACGAAGATGATCATGCGGTTTCTGGAGCCGGCCGACGTCAAGGGAACGGGCATTCTCACCTTCGATAACGAAACCGGCGACGACGACATGTGGATCTACATGCCCGCGCTGCGCAAGACGCGCCGGATCGTCAGCGCCGAAAAGACGAAATCATTCATGGGGTCTGAGTTTTCGAACGCCGACATCACCTCTCCGAATATTGACGATTACACCTACAAGCTTCTTGGGAGCGAAAACGTCCGCGATCTGAAGTGCTGGAAGATTGAAACGTTCCCCGTCAACGGGGGCATTGCCCAAAGCTCCGGCTATTCAAAAAAAATCATGTGGGTGGCCGAAAAGGACAACATGGCGCGGAAGACCGAATACTATGACATCGACGGGGAACTGCTCAAGACGCTCGATATTAGGAAAGTCAAGCTGCTCGATGAAAAAAACGGCAAATATCAGGCGATCGATCTTACCATCACCAACGTGCAGAACAACCGGAAATCGGAAATGAAAATGGATACCATCATTTTCAACCCCACGGTGAGCGACGAGTTTTTTACCACACGGTATCTGGAGAAGTAGCCGCGGCGGGGTAATGAAAACGGCAGTCTCACCGTTTTTCCAGCGCGGGGATTGAGGCTCGCTTCATTTTTTCAACGGTTTTTTCTTCGCGCTTCTTTTCGGGGTGCGTTTCTTTGCCGCGGCAATCACCGTCACGCTCTTTTTCGGTTTGCTTTTTTTCGCCGACGCCTTTTTGACCGTTGTTTTCTCTGCGGGATTGGACGGCTTCATCGGCTTCAATCCAATCTGCTTGTCGAAAAACGCAACGACTTTCCTGATAATTTCATCATCGGTAAACCGCAGGCCGTTGACCACCAGCCACAGATAGGGATCGTCATCGTACCACCGCCGCCGTTTCAGGTCGAGCGGGTACTCGAAGAGATGATCTTCGAAGAGCGTGGGATGCAGCAGGCGGGCGAAGGCGATCAGGTCTTTGAGCAACTCATTGAGCTGCCGCTTCGGCAGAATTTTCAGCGCCTCCAGATGATTGGCGAGTCCTTCGTGTTTGTCGTACCAGCGGTTCTTTTTCATACATTTTCACTCCGGGAAATGTTGGTCGGTTGCACCAATAAAGATATAACTCTTTGAATCGTATATCAATGGAAAAATAAACGGACTGTGTTTTGGAGCACCCAGGGGAAAAGGATATGACATGACGCTGCCGGTATGACAAGGATGCCAATTATTCCTTCATCGCCGTCATGCAGGATGTGCATCAGGGATACACAAAGCGGATCGGATTACCTGCTCCCCTGCCTCAATGATGAAATAACCTGATCCCGCTCATCGCCATGATCATGCCGTATTCATTGCAGGCTTCGATGACCGCGCCGTCGCGGACCGAGCCGCCCGGCTGCACGATGAACTCCACGCCGCTCTGCTGCGCGCGGTCGATGTTGTCGCGGAAGGGGAAGAAGGCGTCGGAGGCAAGCGACACGCCGCGCATGAGGGTGAGCCACTCGCGCTTTTCGTCAGCAGTCAATCGCTCCGGCTCATTGACAAAGTTTTCCTGCCAGAGGAACTGTTCTGCCGGCGTCAAATTGGTCTCGAGATACTGGTCGATGGCGTTGTCCCGGCCGGGACGCCCGATGCCCTCTTTAAAGGCTAATCCAATCACCCGCGGATGCTGCCGTAAAAACCATCGGTCCGCTTTTGACGCGGCCAGACGGGTGCAGTGGATGCGCGACTGCTGTCCGGCACCCACACCGATCACCTGTCCGCCGAGGGCGAAGCAGACAGAATTCGACTGGGTGTATTTTAAAGCAATCTGTGCGACGAGAAGATCGCGTACCGCATCGTCGGGAAAGCTTTTCTCCTTGGTAACGACGTTCGAAAGCGTATCGGCGGTAAGAAGGATCGAATTGCGCCGCTGCTCGAAAACAATCCCGAACACCTCACGCCGTTCGATGTCGGGCGCACGGTGGGCCGGGTCGATCTCAATCACCGAGTAGCCGCCCTTTTTCTTTTCTTTAAGGATGTCAAGAACGCCCGGCTCGAAGCCCGGGGCGATCACCCCGTCGGAAACCTCCCGTCTGAGCAGCTTCGCCGTGGGAACGTCCACCGGTTCGCTCAGTGCGGCCCAGTCGCCGAAGCTCGACAGCCGATCGGCGCCGCGTGCCCGCGCATAGGCGTTCGCGAGGGGGGAAAGCTCCATATCGTCGACGAAATAGCACTTTTTCATCTCACGCGTAAGCGGGATGCCCACCGCCGCTCCGGCCGGGCTGACGTGCTTGAACGACGCGGCGGCGGGCAGGTTGAGGCTTGACCGCAGCTCGGCGACAAGTTGCCAGCTGTTAAGCGCATCGAGCAGGTTGATGTAGCCCGGTTTACCGCCAAGCACCCTGATCGGCAGCTTGCCGTCGCGTGAAAAGATGCGCGCCGTCGTCTGATGCGGGTTGCAGCCGTAGCGGAGGAGAATTTCGTTGCCGTCCATGCGGTCCCTTTGTTGTTATGAAAATGTCGCCAGTCGATCGAAGTCGAGCGTCGCGAACAGGTCCTCCGGCGTCTCCGCACGCCGTATCTCGACCACCTCGCCGTTTTTCCGCAGCAGCAGCTCGGCGCTGCGCAGCTTCCCGTTGTAGTTGAATCCCATTGCATGGCCGTGCGCACCGGCGTCGTGAATCACCATAATGTCGCCTTCCTCCACCTCCGGCAGGGCGCGGTCGATTGCGAACTTGTCGCAGTTTTCACAAAGCGAGCCGGTAACGTCGTAATCGATATTCGCGGGCGCCTCCTCCTTGCCCACCACCGTGATATGGTGGTATGCTCCGTAAAGCGCCGGTCGCATGAGGTTGGCCATGCTGGCGTCGAGACCGATATAATTCTTGAATGTCTTCTTGATATGCAATACCTTCGCGACAAGGTACCCGTACGGCCCGGTGATCATCCTTCCGCACTCCATGAATAGTTTCATCGGATGGAGCCCCGCAGGAACGACGATCCGTTTGTAGGCATCCCGGATGCCTCGGGAAACCAGTTCGATATCAACCGCGGCCTGCTGCGGTTTGTAGGGGATGCCGATCCCGCCGCCAATGTTAACAGATTCTATCCTCACGCCGGTTTCCCGCAGCACCTCGACCGCAAGCTCATACAGCATGACGGCGGTATCGACGAAATACTGCGGGTCAAGTTCGTTCGAGGCGACCATGGTATGGAGCCCGAAGCGGCGTACCCCCTTTTGTTGAAGAACCGCATATCCCTCCATAATCTGCTCGCGGGTGAATCCGTACTTTGCCTCTTCCGGATGGCCGATAATGGCATTGCCGCTTCGAAGCGGTCCGGGATTGTAACGTACAGAAATGAGGTCGGGCAGACCGGCATGGCGCTCCAGATAGGCGATATGAGTGATGTCGTCGAGATTGATTATTGCACCGAGCTGCCGCGCTTTCCTGAACTCCTCCGCAGGGGTATCATTTGAGGTGAATATGATCGTCTCGCCGGTAATTCCGCACCGTTCGGCGAGCAGGAGTTCCGTCAACGAGCTGCAATCCGCCCCCGCGCCATGGCCGGTGAGGATTTTAAGTAGAAACGGATTGGGAGTCGCCTTCACCGCGAAATATTCGGTGAATCCCTCGGACCACGAAAAGGCCTTAATGAGCCTGCGAAAGTTTTCGATAATCGCCCGCTCGTCGTAAATATGAAAGGGTGTTGGAAACCTGCCGCAGATCTCAAGCAGCTTTTTCGGCGAACAGGGGAGTTTCTTCTCAGTGGCCACGTCACGCTCTTTCCGGAGTGATGAAAGTGGTTAAAATACCTTTTTGGTGAGGGAAGATGCATTGGTTTTATTGGGGTTCCCGGGCATTTCTGATATTCCAATTCGAGGTTTTTATCTGAAGTGGATAGGCGGGCCGGAAGTATATTGTCGTAAGGGGACCCTCCCTATACAGAACATTTTGCATCCGTGCGATTCTAACAGGAGAATTCCTAACAAAGGAAAGAAAAACCGCGAAAGTATCGGCGGCTCCCCCGTCCGCTCCATCCTTTACCTGCAAGGAACTCGCCGGATCGAAAATGGTCTTTTGCGTTCTCTATGCACAAGAGATCAGGGCGACTGCCAATATCGTAAGCGTTGAACTGCAGAAATGGGCTTCGAAAAGAAAGGTCCCCTTGAGCAAGATCAATTATTCGATCGATACGGCCTTTCAACGGATGTATTCGCAGCGGACAGGCGATGGGCCGATGGAATCCCTTCCGGAAGAAATCCGGTCGCGGCTGAAGGCCGAATCAATCGATTATTGCCTGCTGCTTTATGATTTCAGCGACCGTGCTCCCGGCGGTTCGAAAAAAAGGATGGAGGTCACCATAACGCCAGGAGTGCCGTCCCCAACGGGCGGAGTATTAGTACCCGGGAGATTTCACGTGGTTGAAAAACTCGGAGCCGCCAACAAGTTCAACAGCATCTATTGCCGGCTTGCGCTTTTTGAGGTTGCAGAAAATAGACCGATCGTAAGCGACGCGCTCTGGGCTGACAAGGAGGAATGCGGCGACGAGGTGGTCCAGTGCCTCGTCAATATGATAAAAAAATCGTTTTCCGAATATGATCCGAAAAAGAGGAGGAAGGTGCCGTGCTGGAAGTAGATGCACTGGCAAAGGAATGGACGAAGAACATTTTTTTGTATTTTTTCCTCCGCGCCTCCACGTGAGCCTCCTCTTTCCAGCTTCTTTAAGGCTGAATTATAAGCTGCTGCGCCCAACGACCGGGCCGGCCGTACCATTCATTTTTTGTAAGGCGGTTTCAACCCGTCAAACATTGGGTAGTGTTTTACATTCAGGGTACTCAAATTCGCCTCTAAAATCATGCATGTCGCCGCGATGATCGCATCCGGAATTTCAATTCCATGGGATGGACGATAGTGGTTAACCAGTTTCCCCGCCAATCGGGCTACCTCATTTGTTACCGATACCTGCGGAAAAATGGAAAATAACCGATCAATATCATCTTCTTCCTTTTGATTTTTAGTTCCGGAATATATTTCGGCAACGGTAATCGAAGAGAAACATATAAATTCAGACATGGATTTGAAATAGGAAACGGCCTTTTTTTCACCGCGAAGGAAATCGATGACAACATCGGTATCAACGATCATTTTCTTTTTCATCTTGATGATCTGCCCCTCCATCCCGTCCTTAAATCGCGAACATCAGGCACGTCGGTTTTATCGGCCCATACTCCGGCGATATCATCGATGATTTCATTTTTATTGCTTTTTCCATTCACAGCCAATAAATCGTCAATCGCCTTCCTGATGAGGTCGCTCTGGCTGACCCCTTTTAAGATCGAAATGGATTCAAGCCCCTTTTTTTCATCCTCGGTTAGATAAACCTGTGTCCTGATCATAGCATACCCTCTTAATGTATATAAGTGATGTATACATTAATAATATACATTACATTTGTCCTTTTTACAAGCTCATTCGAAGAGGTAGCTGACGCCGGAATGAATGAAATTAAAAGAAATCGGGTTCGGGGTCGGCATCGGTATCGATGTCTTTCCCGGTCTCCCCTTCGCATGATGTCGGTGTTCACCCGATCGCCTCTCCCCCCTCTTCACCGGTGCGGATCCGAATGCATCGCGGCAGGTCTAGGACGAAGATCTTGCCGTCGCCGATGGTTCCCGTCCGGGCGCCTTTAATGATCGCATCGATCGTCGGCTGAACGAAGTTTTCGTTGACCGCTATTTCGAGGCGTACTTTTTTCAGCAGGTTCACTTCAATCACGTTACCGCGATAGCTCTCCGTATACCCGCTCTGCTGACCGCACCCGATGACGTTCGTTACCGTCATTTTCCGCACCTCGGCGTCGAACAGGGCCTTTTTGACGTCGGGAAGTTTTCCCGGCTGGATGACCGCTATTATCAGTTTCATGGATGACTCCCTTTCAATAATTGGTTATCGATTCCGCGTTAAGTTTCAGTCGTGAATATCTGGAAGCTGCTGTACCCTTCCATACCCATCTCTCCGATATCAAGTCCTCCGATCTCCTCTTCACGGGAAACCCGTATGCCGCAGGTCGCCTTGATGATTCCCCAGATAAGGAGCGCGGCCGGAGCCGTGAAGAGTCCGGTGGCACCGATACCAACCAGCTGCGTACCGAGCTGTTTGAGCCCGCCGCCGTAGAACAGACCGGTAACGTCGGCGACATACCCCGGAGCGGCGAAAAGCCCCACCGCCATCGTACCCCAGATGCCGTTGACAAGGTGAACCGAGAGCGCGCCGACCGGATCGTCGAGGCGCATTTTATCGAAGAAATAGACCGAGAACACCACCAGCGTTCCCGCAACCAGTCCGATGATGTTCGCTCCGAGCGGGGTCACCGCCGCACACGGTGCCGTCACGGCAACCAGTCCGGCGAGACAACCGTTGATAATCATCGAAAGATCCGGCTTTCCGCCGATGATCCACGAGATGGCCATGGCGGCAACGGTTCCCGTACACGATGCGAGCGCCGTTGTCAGGGCGATGCGCGGTACATTCGCATCCATGGCGAGTTCGCTTCCCGGATTGAACCCGAACCAGCCGAGCCAAAGGATGAATCCACCGAGGGTCGCCAGTGGAATAGAGTGCCCCGGGATAGCTTTCGGCGAACCGTCGGCGCGGTATTTGCCGATGCGGGGGCCGAGCAGCAGGACTCCCGCAAGTGCGCACCAGCCTCCCACCGAGTGGACCACGGTCGAACCGGCGAAGTCATGAAATCCGAGTTTGCTCAGAAAGCCTCCGCCCCAGATCCAGTGGCCGACTACCGGGTAAATGAACATGACCATCAGCGTCCCGAAAATAATGAACGCCAGAAACTTGATTCTCTCGGCAACCGCACCGGATATGATCGAGCAGCCGGCCGACGCAAACACCAGCTGGAAGAAAAAAAACGCGAAAACCGGAATGTTGGTGACCGGCGCCCCGGCTTTTTCATTGACGAGAAACGAGGAGAGCCCGATGAAGCCGTTTCCGTTTCCGAACATGAAGCCGTACCCAAGCGCCCAGAACGATATTGCCGCGAGAGCGAACACGATGAAATTCTTCGCCAGAACGTTCACCGTATTCTTCGCTCTGGTGAATCCGGTTTCGACAAAGGCGAATCCGGTGTTCATGAAAAATACGAGGAATCCCGCCACCATCACCCATGCGGTATCAACCATGTTGAAACCGCCTTCATCGGCGAAAAGGGGTGCGGCACAGGCCAGCATTCCCGCAGAAACCATCAGTGCTTTTTTCATTTTCATACCGTCTCCTTTTTGTATATTGTTTTTTTATTTCTGATTGTCGCACCATTTCTCTGCATACCTGCCCCCGTTCTATCCCGGAATTCAATATTATCTGCAATCCCGTCTTAAAATGTTTAACTCTACTGGCATTCTATACAATTTTGTCGCCTATAAATAATGCAATGGGTATGCCAACAGTGAGACCTAATATTTTAAAGAAAAAGGCATGGTTTAAACTCAATATAGAAACAATTATGAATCATTATATATTTATGGCACATTATTGTTATGCAGACAACATCTGTTCCGCGTAGCTCCCGGGCGGGAGGGTTGGTGGGGCCGTGGGAGTTAGGGTGAGGCAACCATCGAAAATCACGGCAACACTGATCGCACCGCTGTCCAATTAATAATTGACGATAATCTCCGATCCGAGGCCGAAAGCATTATCCTTTCCTTCGGCGATATACTTGACTACCTGACCCCAGATCCACCACTGCACATTTTCAAACGGGTAGACGTAGAAGGTCGGAACGAGCCACATCGCATTGTCGTTCTTATCCGCAAGGTCCGCGGCGTGAAACTCGATGGGAAGGCCGAAACCGAAGTTTTCGGTGAATGTGTAGCCGGGTTCGATATAAAAGAACATTTCGTCGTCAAGCTTGAACAGCGAGGCGCTGTTGACAAGAGAATCATTGTCGATCATCACGAACCCGGTAAAGGCCGTCGAGAAGTTCCCCAAGGTAAGCGACGGTTCGAGGAGAATCGACACTACGTTTGTTCGCCCGTCTCCGCCGGCAACTCTCATATAGCCGAGATCAGCCTTGACAAAAACACCTTCGCCGACCCCCCCCCTTGTATTCCGCACCGGCGTAGACGTCCGTTCCTTCCGAAAGAGGAAGCAGCGCGTCGTTTTTCATGCCGTAATACAAACCGAGCGAGTGCAAGGAGTCACGGCATATCGGTTACATTATAAAAAACACGATCGGTGTACGAATGATCGAGTCAATAAGCCCTTCAATTCACCCGAACAGTCAAATTGCCACCGCCAGAGGCGATGGCTTGTTTTAGGGGCGGGCGGAGCCCGCAACCGACTTCCGCTTGCATTGCTCCTCCCGTATAAATCAATTTCCTTATATGACAGATACAGCTCTCCATTCCCCGTTGCAACGATCCACTCTTGCTGTTGCGGCGCTTTTCGCGATACTTACCGTTGCGTCTGCGCAAACCACTGCCGACGGCGGTAACGAATCTCCGCCGGTCGAATCCGCTTCCCCCGTGGAGAACAATACCATTACCGACAGCCTGCCTGCCGAGGTGAGGGTTTTCCCGGTTGACACCATGTCCGATACTTCCATCACTGCCGGGTTGGATTCCTCGATCATTGACACGTCTACCGATTCCGCTGCAATTGCCGTGCCTGTCGACACTATAAGGACGCTTCAAACCTCCCGGCGCAGGAAAAGAGGCGCTCCGGCTTTCTCGCCCCCCGAATCACTCTACACCGGTATATCACCCGAACAGGATTTCCTCGCACGCACCTACGTCAGTCAAATTTTCGCTTTTTCCTGGGATGAGGCGGCAAGGACGGCTAAAAAACTGCAGCGTCTTGAACGAAAGGACAAGCTTCCACCCCTCAGTATGCTGCTGATGGTGGCTTCCCGGGCGATACGGTTCCTTAATGGAGAGTTTGAAAATGACAATAAACAGAGGCAGACGCTCCGGGAGATCGAAGAATTGAAAACAAAGTTCCTCCGACAACTCGACGACAAATCCCTGCCCGACTCGCTGTTGCCGATCACCCTCTTCCTCGAAGGGGGAGTGCGGGGACTCTGCGCGGTGATTAAAATCGAAACAAATGTCGTGGAGGCGGCCATCGACGGATTTGCCGCGCTCAACCGCCTTGAGAAACTGCTCGAAATTTTGCCCGGCTTCAACGATGCCTTCCTCGGCCTCGGTATTTTTTACTGCGCTCTTGCCCGGGCGCCGGGGATCGTACGTGCGTCCCTCAACCTCGTCGGACGGCAGGTCTCGTTTGAAGGCGGACTCGACTTTCTGCGCAGGTGCGCCTACCGTGGAAGATACACCGCCGAGATAGCAAGCCTCTATCTTGTCCGGTTTCTCTCGCCCTACTGGGGGCATCTTACCGAAGAGAAAGACCGCATCCTGAACGGTTTGCGGAAACAATATCCCGGCAATCCCTACTACGTCTTTCTGGCGACCGACGAGGATATCTGTTTTCACCCGGAGCGGCTTGACCGGGCGTATGCGCGACGTCTGGAGACGTTCATCCGTTCATGGAAGGCGCGAAATTACAGTCTGCAGCGGTATGACAACCTGGCCAGGCATCAGCTGCGCTTCATCGCCGGCGACACCGGGTCCGTCTCACCCGCTACGGAAAACATGTCACCGTGCCTGCCCGATACGTCATTCGACCTCAGGGAATTCTCATTCTATCCGCAGTTTCTTGATGCGCTTCGGGAACGGCGTCATTTCCGGCAGGACGGACTCGGCCCGCCGGTACGAGCGCGGGATCAATTGACAAAGAAGGAATCGGCGGCTCTGCGAGCGCTCGGTCTCTCGAACATGAGCGACGCTCGAAGAAATCTTTACGAATGGCATATCCGCGACGCGCTGAAACTGCAGTGATGCCCGGTAATACGGAACATTACTCTAGCGGTATACCATACACACTTCCCAGATACCTCTCAACCAGAGTGCGCTCATCATCCGATAAATCCCGCTGGTAAATTTTAACAGAGGCAATCCAGCCGTCAAATGATCCATCGTAATTCATTGATCCGGTTCCAATTGCCGTACCGGCATTGGATTGCGTCATCAGTTCCATGGGTTCCGACGCGGCAGTGCCGTTCAACCATGCCTGCACCCGTATATTTCCACCCACCGTAATACCGAGGCCCGATTGATAGGTCACCAGATACCATGTCCTTGCCGTCACACTCAGATCAGTACCCGCCCACTCCTGCGGCAGGCATTCGTTGTTACGGGTATTATTGAATATACCGATTGTTCCGTTACAGGTAATACCGAGTCCGAAACCGTCGGTCGTATTGGAGGAAATAAGCGTCCGTCGCTCGTTTACCGGCAATAAACGTGCGGAAAACACGATGAAAACGGTAAAGGGCGTGTCCGACCATTGCTGGAATGCAGTGTTGAAGAGTCCGTCGTCGCCGTTATCGGTCATTTCATCAAACAAAATGGCCGGCTGTCCGTTCGCCACGTTCTGACTGACAGTTGGTTGACGGTCATAGTCCATTTGCGAAAAACTAAGGGAATTGTTCCATTCATCCGCCCATCTGCTCACACTGTTTCCCATCATCGTCGTGGTGACGCCTGCCAAAGCGCGAAGTGACAGTAAGAGATCGGGGATGTCGTCCACCGTGACGATCGGATAGCGGACGATGAGCAGGACGGTGTCGGAGGTGCCGGTGGAGTCACTGACGGAGACGACCGTCGTGTCCACGAGCGCCATTGAAGGAAAAGGGGCACCAACCGTCACGGAAAACGACCGCTCCTCACCGGCCAGGTACAGGGTCGTCGGCATCGAATAGCCCCGCATGATCGTCACGACGTACCGTTCCGTGACGGGATGATCCTCATCGGATATAGTAAAAAGCGCGCTTTCGGGCTGCGTTGTTGAAAAGAGCGAGAGCTGGCCCGAGGGAAGTGTTGGTCCAGAATAGGTATAGGAGAGACTGCACGGGCGGCAGTTGCGCGGTACCACGGTGAATTGCGGTGAAAGGCTGTCCATGGTACTGTATCGGTCCTTGACCGATATCGCCATGGTATGAACGCCGGTGTCGGAACCCGTTGGAATCCAGAAGAGCTTGCCGGTCGTGTCGTTGAGGAGGGTGAAACCGTTATCGGTTTGCGCTTTGAAAACAAACGGGCGTACTCCCGTTCCTTCGACGGTCTCCAGTTGAAGTGAGATGCTGTCGATTCCGGCCTGCAGCAGCGTCGGGAAATCGCCGGTGCTCGTCCTGAATCGCACTGCCGGAGGCATGTTATTGCAATCGAGGGCGGTAACCGCCCACCGGTAGACAGTGGATGAATCGTAGTGATCGAAGAGCCTGACGACAAGGCTGTCGTCACCCAGCGCATTCAGGGGCGGTACCCATTGCACCCGACCTCCGCTGGAAACAGTCATGCCCGCCGGTGCGTGCAGGGTTACGACGATTACGCTGTCGCCGTCCGGATCAAAGACGCCGATCTGGAACTCATAGGCGCTGTCGGCGCAGCAATAGAGCGGAAACCCGGGATCGCCGGTGACGAGGGGAGGGGTGTTGGCAGTCAAAGAACCGTACTGAATGATATAGTACACGCTGTCACGCGCGCCGGTTCTGTCGCCCACCGTGACGGCAAGAATTTCAACAAGCCTTGCAGTATCAGGTTCAATCACGATAAAAAAATCTTTCTGATTGAGAATCTCGACCGAACGCAGGGAGCCCAGCGTGACCGTTACCGTATAACTTTCGGTCAAAGGATGGTCCTGGTCGCGGATGGAAAAAAACAGGGTTTCGGGCGCCGGATGAGAGAAAAGGTCGAGTACGCCCGTCGGCGTCGTTTCTCCGGAGTACGCCACCGAGAGGCTGCAGGGATACTGGTTTTTCGGAACGACCCACAGAGCGGGGAAGAGCGTATCGAAGCTGTGAACGCCGTCGCCGACGGTGATCATCAGTTTCCGGTAGCCCGTATCCGCAAGCGAAGGAGCCCAGAAAAGCGTACAGGAGGTATCGTTGTCGAGAAGGAAGTTGCCGTTGTCAATAAATACCGCGCTGTACTTCGGCCTGAATGCCACATCCAATGAATCGATGGATAATCGGAGGCTCAACCGGTCAACGCCCGCCTGAAGCATGTCGGGGAAATCCTTTTCGGAGGTGGTAAAGACCATCGATACCGGTGAGCGGCTGCAGCGTCTGCAGGAAAAAATCCATTGATAGCGGCTTTTTTCATAAGGATCCGAAAGCTCGATGACGAGGGTATCCTTCTGGTCGTCGCCGGTGCGCAGCACCGGTTTCCATACGATATCGCCCTCCCTTGAAATGGTCATGCCGTCGGGCACCTTTATACTGTCGAGCGCGACCGGATCGTTGTCCGCATCATTCCAGAACAGCGATGCACTGTAGGTGCTTTCCGCGCAGCACTCGCCGGGGATGTCGATGTCGCCGATAAGTGACGGCCGCATATTTTTGTAAATAACGACCGTGCGCTCCTGCCGGTTGTTCCTTCTGTCTATGGCGACGATGCGGACGGGATTCCCCTGCGGGCCGTGCACGAGCGTTCCGGTGTTCCACCACCACACATAGGAGGTCGAATCAACGGGAAGCGCGTCCTGGTTGACTGACAGATGAGCCATTCCCGAACCGTCGTCGAAGGCGACGATCTTGAGAAGCAGGGCGCTTTTCTCCGTGTAAAACTGGTTGCCGAGGAGTTGGTCGTCGGTCGAGACCTCCCAGATCATAGGTTGTACGGAGTCGACGGCGTTCGGATCGAAAACGATCACCCGCTGCGCCGACGCCAGAAGGCTGCCGTCGGTGCCGTGCGCCGACACCGTAACGGTAGTAAAAGTGGTGTCGAGCGACACGAGCCAGCTCCACTCGCCCGCGCCGACGACTGTTTCCTCGAGCGGATCGGCGTCTTCGTTGATCCGGCAGGAAAGCGTCATGGTATCGCCCCCGCTGCTCTGAACGGTGCCGTGGATCAGGTAGCTGCGTTGCGAGGTAGTCACCATCTCAGCGGCCGGACGCTCAAAGGCGACGGAAACGCGGGCGGATTTTATCGCATCCTCCCTGAAAACGACAAAAAACGTATCGTACGAAGCGTTGCGGAATTGAAAATTATCGAGTGCGAAAACCGTCACCGGAAAGGGAGTGCTATTAGGTGTCAATTCCGGCAGGTTTTTAAACAGCTTGGTGTAGATGTTGGCGCTTCGATTGACAAAATCAAATTTCGACCGGTTGACGCTGCACGATTCCACCGCGGCGCTCGCTGCGTCGGAAATGAAGGCCCGGAAAGCGAACACCGTGTCGCCGCTGAAGATCGTATCACCCTCCGCGCCGTCGTTGATGCAGCGGATGACGGGTTTCGACGTGTCGTTGAACGCGTAGGAAAAAAGGGCGGACGGAGACCTGTTGTTCCCCGAAAGGTCCGTTACCCAGAGCAAGCCTTCCCCCCGCGGTGGAGAGAACAGAGGAACAAATGCCGAGAGCCGGTTGGAAACCGACGTGCCGTTCCAGTTGCCGCCCAGACTCCAGTAATAAAGCACGCCTTTTTTTTCGTCCGGTACGGTTGTCGTTAAAAAGAGAAGGGTATCGCCGAAAAAGCCGCTCACATCTTCCTGCCGTAAGGGATTGTAAACGCGGACGGGGAAGTCTTGCTCCACTATACGACCGTTTGAACGAAAGACCGTCAATGTCGTTGTTTGGCGACCGGTATCGAAAAAGGAGACCTCAAACGAATACGGCCCGCCGTCGATACATCCTCCGGGTGACGCCCTTTTTACAATCGTGTCGGTCCAATAACGGTTCTTCGGTGCAAGAACAACAAAGGAATCGACCACATACCGCGCTGCGACGACCATCGTGAAAGTGCCGGTTTCAAACAGGGCGATTGAGTCTTTGCCCGTAAAGGTCCATGAGGTAACGTACACGTTGGCATTATCAGGGTCGGCAAAGGGATTGTAATCGTTGTTGCAAAAAAGAGCCACACCAGCGGCGAGAGAAAAAAAAACGACGATCCCGTTTTTAATAAAGCTTTTTTTATTCAAAGCCACCGAGCATTCTCCCGATTTTACGCTACCAGTCGCACCGACGGGGGTTCAACTAATTATAAAGGATTTTATGCAAAAAATGAAGGGAAAAGAGTGGCGACGCCAGGCATAATGGCCGGGAGGGGTATCTTTATGGCGGCAACGCTCTGCAATTTAATATTACTATCTGTCAAATATCGGGAGTTTTACTCTGCTTGATGAGCGAACGGTACTTCCGTTCCGGTGCAGACATATCGATCGAACCGAATCTGACGGCAAGCGCAAATCCCAGTCGCTTCACTGCATCGGCGAGTCCCCACGTGCGCAACACCCGGAAAATCGAACCGAAGGAATAGAACCGTCGAAGCGCCCATTTGAACAGTTGTTGAAGCTCAAAGGGAGTCATGGTCCGTGGTCGGAAGATGACGTGCATCATGTCGTAATACTCCCACGCTTCGGTGAGGATTCGTCCCTCATTGCGCAGTTTCTCGAAGAGTCGAGTGCCCGGATAGGGGGTGAGGATGGGCGGCTGCAGCGAGTAGGCGTTGATGGAGCGGCAGAAATCGACCGTCCGGGCGACATCCTCTTTGGTGTCGTCGTCGAGTCCCAGGATGATGCTCGCGCTCAGTTTCATCCCTAAACATGTAAGACGGCGGGCGTTTTCGCGTACGGACCCGACGGACTGCTTCTTATCAATTGCGTCCAGCGACTTCTGGTTGGTGCTCTCCATGCCCACCAGTATGATGCGGAAGCCGGCGCGCTTCAACAGATCGACGAGTTCCTTGTCGTCGGCGACGTCGATGCGACCGAAGAAAAACGTTTCGCGGAACGCGAGATTACGGTCGATGAGCATTCTGCAGATCCGTTTGGTCCTCACTTTGTTGGCGGTGAAATTATCATCCTGAATATTGACCCGTGAAAAACCCTGCGCCCGAAACCGCCCGATCGCTTCGACCACCTTTTCGGGGCTCATCTCCCGGTAGGGATGGAACATGCGCGAGGTCGTGCAGAAGGAGCAGCAGTTGGGGCAGCCTCGGCTGGTGATAAAGTTCGCCGACTTCACGGGTGACCGTAAAAGCGAAAAATCGGGAAGGGGTATCGAGTCGATGTCGGCCATCGGCTCTCCCCGGATGACGGGATTCGTCAGAGTGCCTTCGATCACGGCCGTGATGACGCTTTCCGCCTCGCCGACAATAACCTGGTCGCAGTGTTTTTTTGCTTCGTCTGGCATTACCGAGGCATGAAAGCCGCCGATAATCACCCGTTTGCCCTTTGAACGGAAGTAGTCGGCCAGCGCGTAGGCCCGCGGCGCGGTCGAGGTCATCGTCGAGATGCCGATGACGTCAGCCTGAAGCACCTTATGCATGGGTAAATCGCGATACAGCTCCTCATAGACGTCGACGGAGTGCCCCGCATCGGCAAGAATTTTGCCCAGTATCAGCGGACCGGTAATCGGATTGGACGGCTCGTAGATCAGGTGCCCCAGACGATACAGTACCGTTCGATGCAGATCGGAAGCGGGGGACACCACGGCAACTTTCATTTATCGATGCTTTCTCCGGCGGCGTTCAAATGCGTTATATCGGTGAAAATACATGAAAACGGCGTCGTTCGGCGCAGGACCCATGCGACGTTGTTCTCCCCATGGGTTTTAAACTACTACTTTGAATGAACGTTTCGCAAAAAGTCAACATGAAACGCCGGAAGCATGAAGAAGCCATGGAACGCGCATACCGATGTTCCGGCGACTCGATTGGGGCAGTTTTGATTTCCCGTTGCGGAAAGATATTTTTCTTTAATGCAAATCCATCGTTGATTGCTGAGGTGATTAATGGAAAAAAATAAGATCATCATGTTTATGATGGCGATCAGCGCTGTTTATATCGTTCTGGCGATCAATTACCTGACCTTTACCGTTGATGACTCCTTTATCACCTACCGCTACGCCGATAACCTGGCTCGGGGAAAGGGACTGGTGTACAATGAAGGCGAACGGGTCGAGGGCACTTCCAATTTTTTATTTACCGTCATACTTGCGATCATGCGAAAATCGGGAGTTGATTTGATGGCCGCCGCCAAGGTGCTCGGCATTCTATTCGGCATGCTTACGCTCATCTGCACCATTGCGCTTTCACAATCGATTAACGACGGCTACAGCTTTCGCGTACTTATCGCCCCGTTGTTTGCCGTCGCCAACGTCTCGTTTCTTGTATGGTCGGTGGCCGGACTTGAAACCACCATGTATACATTTCTCCTGACCCTCGCGCTTTACCTAATGAACGGTGAAACAACCGAAGGACGCTTCCCGCTGCTGTCATCTCTCTCACGTTGATACTTCTCACCTGCCTTTCTGCGGGTCACCATGCATTCAAGCGTCAGTTTCCCGGCTTTTTCTCGTGGTATAAAAATCCCACCTACGATGCGATCATCAGTAATATCGCCAGCAACCGCAACTATGTCCTCATGGCCCAATGGATCAACGAAAACATCCCGGATAAAACACGCACCCTTGCCGTTGGTGAAGCGGGCTACGTTCCGTATGCAACCGGCATGCGCTCCGTGGACCTGTATGGTCTGACAAACCCGGAAATCCTTGCAATCCCCAATGTGAAAAAAGACCGTATGGGTGCGGGGCTTGTTTCCCCGAATACGATCCCTGACGCCGGCCCCCTGTATCGCTATCTGCGCGTGAAAAAAACAGACTTTCTTTTACTCAGTCATCCGGGAGGCGCACCCTCCGCGCCTGTCGATTCCCTGCTCTGGAGCGGCATGTATCGCCTTATCCACCGGAGCGGCAACCTCCGCCTGTACCAAAAAAGGTGACGAGGTTGTTGCATATTGTATTTTTAAACAATGAGATGTTCGTTGAAAAAAATACTCCCTCTATTGTTTTTCACCGCACTCCCTGTTTGCGCGGCCCCTCTTCCCGCACGCCCTCAGGGATGGGTCGGAGACTATGCGGCGGTTCTCGATGCCGCTACCGTTGCAGCCGTTTCCCGAATAAGCCAGGCACTCTGGGAGCAGACCGGGTTTGCCCTGATTATTGCTACTGTTGCATCGATCGGCGATGAGTCCATCGAAACATATGCGGTGAAATTGTATGAGAAGTGGGGAGTGGGTTCGAAAGACGAGGATGAGGGCGTTCTTATTGTGTTGTCACTTGACCCGCGGCGGGTAAGGATTGAAGCAGGATACGGCGCCGAAGGGTATCTCAACGATGCGAAAACAGGGAGGCTGCTCGATCAGTATGGCGTTCCCTTTTTTAAATCCGGAGATTACTCCCGCGGCATGCTCGCGCTGTCGACGGAGATTGCCCGGATTGTGGCTGCCGAAAAGCGGGTCTCGTTGACGCTTCCCGTGAATAATGACGCGCATCGCGTTCGGGAAGAGATGCCGAGAGCATCCCCTCTGTCTATTCTGTTTTTTCTGATTATTATTATTGTACTGGCAAGCACGCCGTTTGGACGGTCACTGCTTTTCTGGTTGCTGCTGTCGAGTCTTATGGGCGGCAGACGGGGCGGCTTCGGTGGCGGCTTC
>JAFGNB010000198.1 GCA_016927235.1 Chitinispirillaceae bacterium | reverse complement strand
GTAATGTTTACGGGCATGTTGAAGTTGCCCGGATTGACGATACGAACCGCGGTTCCGGGGGCGTTGCCGATGTGCCGGTCGGGGTTGAAGGGATTTGGAAAAACGACGACGTCCCATCTGAAAGCTCCGCGTTGAATGAGGAGCGGTGAGCGGCGGTTGGCCGGATTGTTCTGCCATGTCAGCGAATCGCCGACTGTTGACGACGGATTGATGAAGATGCTGTCGCCGCTCTCGGGATACGTCACGCCGTGTATGCCCGTGACCACGAAAACGGCACTCTGTTCGTCAAGCGAGAGCAGCTGGAGCGACAGGGTGTAGGGTGTCGCCGCGTTGCGGAACAGATTGAAAGGGGAGACGACCGACGCGATGCGCGCATGTTCCGAAAAGGTTACCGTAAGCGTATCGGTTGTCGGCACGTCGGCGCCGACCGCCGTACCGACCTTGAAGGTCGCGCCGGTGATCACCGGCGCCGCGCGGTCGTCAATCCCGCCGGTGCGCACCTCATTAACATAGGCAATAAACTGCACCCGGGCGAACATGGCGCCGGAGGTTTTGATGCCGTTTGCGCTTCGAGCCGCTTCGGGCAGCGCCACCCGTACGGCCGTCCGGTCGGCGCCGTCGTACGACAAAAGCTCCCCGCCCAGGTTGTCCAGCCGCTGCACTCCCGTCCAGGTCAGTGAGACCGCAATGCCGTCGAGCGGGACCGGTTTCGTGAACCGCAGAAACACCGCATCCACCACGCCGTCGGCGTTTTCGTCGA
Source organism: Chitinispirillaceae bacterium (assembly GCA_016927235.1). Lineage (GTDB taxonomy): Bacteria > Fibrobacterota > Chitinivibrionia > Chitinivibrionales > Chitinispirillaceae > JAFGNB01. The sequence continues at coordinate 5,116 of JAFGNB010000198.1, read as the reverse complement.
CATAGTACCCGCCGGCAAGTTGGGCAGGCCGCTCCGGGATCGCCACCGGCCGGTTGAGCAGGTGCGGCGGGTTTGTCTTCCTGTCAACGATCGTGCCGCCCTTTACCCCCGGCACGAGGCGGAGCAGGTCCCCCTCCTGCGGCCGCACCCCGGCCGCGGACATGACCACCGCGTCGGTCGTGCCGTAGATCTCCGGGCCCCAGAACGACAGTACCGTCAGCACCACCGTGTCGCCCGTCGCCGCCCTGATCAGCTCCAGCGTCGGACCGACGAGCGTCTGCATGAACACCTCTTCGGTAAAGGAGAGCTTCAGCGTATCCTCGGCGCCGGAGAGACCCTGCGACAGGCTGACGGCAGTGAGCGCCGGGCCCACGCCGTCGATAAACTCCTTACTTACCCGTTTTGTCGAACCCTCCACCGTCATGACGAGCGTTACCTGGCCGGCGGGCTGCGGATCGACGCCGGAAAGCGAGGTGAACGGAATGGAGAGCTCCTGCTGCCGGAGGGTAAGCGAGGCCGCCGCGAAGGGATACCTGTTGCCCCGATAGTCGATGATCACCGAGTCGAGCCGCTGGTTGACGTGAAACGTATCGTTGAGTATTACGGAGAGCAGATCGGGGATGATGTCGCCGTTGTCGTCGTACATGATCGCCGATGAGATGACGGGCCACGGCGGCGTGGCAGCGGCCGTGATCGCGAGGGAGTCGGGTTTAAGTTCGGGGCTGCCGGGCTCCGACACCACGATGATGGTCGAGCCGCCGCCCACCTTGACGATGTTTCCCTGCCAGGAGTCGGGCGATGCGGCGGTCGCGGTCACCACGCTGTTGTCGCGGCTCGTCCAGAGCGCCCCGGTAATCCGGCGGAGAAGCTTCCCGTTGCGGTCCCGCACCACCGCGTAGGCGACCGCCGTCTGCGTGCCTTCGTCCATGGGGATGCGCACGAAATCATTGTCCCGCGCCGAGTCGATGACCACGGTATCGAGCACGATATCGATATGGTCGGGCGGCGGCGGTTTGATCACCGTGTCGCACGAAATCCCTATGATCGAACTGTCGGCAAAGGGCGACTCCTTGTCGGCCGAGATCCAGGCGCGGTTGACCACCACCCGGTCGGGAGTGCCGGGACACGAGCCGTCGGCCCTGGCGGTGAAGGTGATGGTGCCGCCCTCGCGGATCTGCATCTTGGGTACCGACCAGGTGATGATGCGGTTTCCGGTAATGGAGAGCGGTATTCCCAGCGGATCCTGGCCGGTAAATCCGGTAAACGTAAACCCCTCGGGAACCGTGTCGCGGATGACCACGTTGGTCGCCTCCCGCCCGGGCATGGGGCCGTTGCCCGCCACGCGGCGCCAGGTATAGCCGTCCCACTCCTCGACCAGGATGTTGTCGACCGTTTTGGTGGCGGTTTTGCATGCCTTGCGGTTCCAGTAGGTAACCGGGATATCGGGTTTATCGGGGTCGGTCCAGTCGTTGGTGACGGGGAAATAGATGCCGCCGTCATCTTCACTGGTGTTAGGGTCCCACGACCACGCATTCGACCAATTAACCGGTTGCCAATTACTTGCATTGAAAAACCAGACAAGCCTCAGGGGCTCGGTCCCTCCGAGGTGGATGCGTCCGCGCATTCCACGATATTCGGAAAGATGATGGTCGATGGTTGTGAGACTTTCGACACGCTTCGGATCGGTCGGATCGGAAAACTGAACGATGAGGCGCTGGTTCCATTTACCGCGCGCATCCTGACCGGGTACGATCATCTCGTGCACCAGTTTTACGTCCGCCTTGTTGATGCCTTCGGTGATCGTCTGCTGGAACCCCCATCCGTTTGTGCAGCCGGCGGTTCCTGAGATGCAGGTATTCGCTTCATCATAGAGAAAGTAGGAAATCCGGTAGTTGCCGAAATCGATGTAGGCCTCGTCGGCGTCGTGAAAGAGCCGCGTACGCATGGTGTTCATGGTCGCCGTTCCGCCCTCGGCGCTCTGTGAAAAGGAGAAATTGACTCCCGGTCTTCCGCCGTTGATCCAGCCGGCTTCCGAACTGTTCAGAAAGTCGATGGTAAATTCAACCGTCTCCCCGGGCTTGACAAGGGATTTCGAAGCCGTGTGTTCGAGGATAAGGGCCCGTCGCGCGATATCGAGGTGGTTACGCTCCATGACCGCCGTAACGCGGTTGGGATAGTCGTTCGAGGTCCAGCCGGTGCCGTTGGAGCAGGAGATACTCACCCTATTGCGATACTGCTTCTGCGTCGCATTGGCAATCACCACCTTCAACTGCACCTGTCCGGCAGTCGGCGTAATGCCGGTCGCCGTTTTAAAACCGGGCAGTGTGCCGATGTTCCAGGTAACGGTGTGCGATGTATTGTCGTATATACCGCCGCCGGTTGCCGATATGAATTTGAAGTCCTTATGCAGCGTATCGACCACCACCGTCCCCGTTGCGTCAACCGACCCGTAATTACGATAATTGACGGTGTAGGTGACCGTATCCTTTTCGAAGGCAAAAGACTTGTCGATGGCGAGATATGCTTTCGTATTGGCAATCGGTTTGATGTCGGCGGGTGAGGGATAGTTACCCGAAAGAACCAGGAGGCCAAGCAGCCGGAACCAGCCGTGGTAGTAAAACGGAACACTCGTGAGATATCCGTCCCCGGGCGTATCGACGTCCCACTCGATTTCCAGCTGACGGTACATCGCGCTCATCAACGCGAAGTCCTGCGAGACGACCGCCGAAGGCGAGCCCCACGATTGGATCCAGTTCAAAAAGAAAAAACCGCCGCCGCTGCCGTCGACCTTCCACTCGGTCCAGAGTATCAGCGGCCCCCAGTAAGAAAACGTCTTGTTCGCGCCGGCGACGCAGGCGTTATTCCACGGCGTCTGACGGTTATCCCATAGAAACTTCGCATAGCGCTGTCCGATATCCCGTTCGTACGTGTTCGTCTCACCCGGTAGTATCTGATGCGTTGAAGGGTCCCAGGAGTAGGTCGGGTTGCCGCCCCAGACATAATTCAATACGGTTCGCCAGCCGAGACGGCCGTCTTCGCTCGCTTGAACATTGCCGAATGTCACCGCATTCGAGCTTGAAACGGAGACTTTTCCCGCATAAGGAAGGTAGCGGGGGTTTTTCAGAAGTTGCCCCATCAGCCAGTCGGATGACGCTTCGGCCCGTCTGAATTGATAAATGTTCCAGGCATATTTTACCGAATCTTCCTGAGCAAGGAAATCGGCGAACTGGCGGAAGTACGAAGGGGCGGTATAATCGAAATATTGTTCGGTAGGCCCCGGTTGCTCAACCCGCTTGGTAATGCCGATTCGTGCCGTATTCGCGGCCGTCGACCACCCCGACATCTCGGCCCAAGAGTCACCCCCCTTGAAATAGCCGTCGATTCCGATATCACCGGATAATAATGAACCGTTGGAATACGACAACGTATCCGACAGTCCTTTCAGAAAATCAATCGTCTCCTGCTTGTATGAGATCTGATTCCCGCATGCGTCCTTGATGCCCATCAAATCACCCCACTGACGGCAGGCGCACAAAAGGGCAAATGCAATGTCGAAATCTCCGTCCGCAGCCGAATTTGCCCCTGCACCGGTCCACCCGGGAAGACGGCTGTAAGCGTAACCGGGGGTCGCATCCTGACAGTCGCTGTAGCGTTTGACCTTGTTCATCGTAAAATCATGAATGTAAAGCCACATTCCATCGAAGGTCTCTTTGTCCGCCATGGCCGCGGCGCCAAGCAGGCCGTATCCGTCACCTTCGGAACACTGCGGATTCGATCGATATTTTATATAGTCTATCCCCCCGACCCCGCCCCCCGGTTTCTCCGCCCTGTTCATCATGATCTGATACGCATCCCGAATCGTCTTCTCCATCTCCGCATGGGGTACGCCACAGGAGTTGTTCGTCCCGACATTCCCCAACGTTCCGCTCGGGTTTTTATACGGCTGGAACTGCGGAAAGGGGTATGCGGGGTTGCCGGAATTGATATGCACCGGGACCGCCCGGGTCTCGGCAACCAGCAATAAAAGTGAAATGACAGTGAAAATCGAACGAGTCACGAAACCTGCCTGATCATGAATATTTGAGAATCCTTATTATATGATATTAGTAGCTATTCCGGTACATTCGATCATTATTCTCCGCCCGCTCACCCTTCGACGGGGCTGCAGAATGAGAGAATTTTGTTTTAAATAACTGATCAGTTAGTAATTAAATATATATCAACTTGGGAGAAAATGAGGATGAGGGGTGGGGGAGGGATGGAAGAGCCAGGAAAGGGGAAGCTGCTTGCATCAAGGGTGTTGAGGACGCCTGAGCAGGGCTTGCCGTAGGGATGGGTGAAATGATGAGACCGCGAAACCGGTCCCCCTTTCCTCTATCGGTTATTGTTTAAAATCCCTCGTTGCTGCGCCACTATCACGCAACCAGTGCGAAACCGTTCATCTGACGGTTGCCCTGTTTCAGCCGGAACGTGTACTTACCCTTTGGGACCCTTCGGCCGAAGGTCGACTGCTTGTGCCATACAATAATATTCTTATTGAACGACTGCGTCTTCCATACCGGCTTTCCCCCGGGGTCGAGCACCAACATTTCCGTGAACTGGGCGGTTTTCCGGGGCAGGATGAATTCCATCGAATTGCCTTTGTCGACGACCTGCACGTTCAACTCTTTTTCCGGCGGGGTTGTTTCTGGGGTGATACCGCTGTACCACGTTTGTTCACCGGGTGGTTCGTGATGATTTTTCTTTAAGACCGCTGCTGACATCGTAATTCCCTTACAAGTATTTGATTTTTATGCTCGGCATATTAGTAGTGTTTCGGATAAAAAATGTTCATTTTCATGGAGAAGGCAGGGAATTCTTCAGCGGAAGCTTCCCCCGGCTCTCAGCCTTAAAAATGAAGAAAAGCGGCCGGATGGGCCTCGGGGTCTTCGATACCGGCGGAAATGAGGTAACCGCGCGCTTGTTCGTTCGCACGCAAAGCGCTTTACAGCCCCTTCGCCCGCAGCGTGTCCATGGCCTTCTGCAGCGGCGCGGCCATGTCGGTCGACGAAAGGGATAATCGGTAATCGAACCGTTTCTGCGGCGCGGCGATGTTGAGGGAGAAGATGACCCGGGT
>JAFGNB010000197.1 GCA_016927235.1 Chitinispirillaceae bacterium | reverse complement strand
TATCGACCGGGAATACCTTGAGAAGAGCCGTATCGGATTCGCTTACGCACCCGGGTCAAATGCCGATTCGGTGGCTGAATATGTCGTCGCCGCGCTCGCGGTCATGACAAAACGGAAAAAACGGGAGTTCGCCGACCTGCGCCTCGGGATTGTCGGGGTGGGAAACATCGGAAGCAGGGTGTTCAAACATGCACTTGCGCTCGGCATGCAGACACTGTTGTGCGATCCGCCGAAGCAGCGGCTGACTCGGTGCGAGACGTACCGTTCCCTTGACGATGTGCTTGCCGCAGCGGATGTCGTGTCGCTCCATGTGCCGCTTGTCGCGGGAGGGCCGGAACGGACACTGCGGATGGTCGACGCGTCATTCATACGACGGATGAAGCGGGGAGCGCTGCTTATCAATACTTCGCGCGGAAAGGTTGCTGATGAGGAGGAGCTTCTCAATTGCCGCGATCATCTGGGCGGACTGGTACTTGATGTCTGGGACAATGAGCCTGCAATACGAACAGACCTCGTCGAGGCTGCCGATCTGGCAACGCCGCATATTGCCGGATACTCGTTCGATGGAAAAATCAGGGGAACGCAGATGATTTACGATGCCGCGTGCGCCTGGTTTTTTTGCAAACCTCAGTGGAGACCGTTTGCCGAATCATCGGACGAACCTGCAGAGGCTGTTGATGTCGAGCAGGGTGCCGATCGCCTCCGCCACGCGATTCTACAGGCATACCCTATTGAAGAAGATGACCGCCGGTTCAAACGTGTAGTCTCACTGGGGAGAGATGAGCGATCACGCTATTTTGACGATCTTCGTAAAAATTACCCTAAGCGCCGGGAGTTTTCACATTTTTCCCTGAAGAGCAGGGGATGTCCGGGTGAGGTTATCGACCGATTGAAACGGCTTGGATTTCAGGTGGGTGATTGATGACGTGCCGCAGAGGGCGACCGCACGCGGAGCCGGTAAAGGAGATTTTGACAACGATTACGGCAGCGATACCAATACCGGCGTATTAAAAAAACATATCCAGATAGAAATGCCACATCGGCCGCTTCAGGAATCTCAAATCCCCGCGCGTGGTCCTTGGATCGGTTCCCCAGACAAGGTCGAAACAGACGCTGCGTTCGAAGGTGGGAGTAACGATGCGTAACCCGGCCCCTAATCCGGTTCCGCTTTCGATATGGCTGGAAAGGGCGGAGAACAACTCTTTCATCGTCGCGGTGACCCTGCCGTAATCGATAATAAGCGCACCGTCGATGCGGTAGGTAATTGCGGAAAAAACCGAATTGAATTGATTGAGTAGAAAAAGGTCCATATCGGGAAACCGTATAAGCGGAAAGCGGTATTCGGTCGAAAGGGTGAGGCTGTTATTGGCGATGAATGAAATACCGAATTGACTTCGGGAGTAACCGCGGATCGAACCCTCACCGCCCAGCTGCAGGCGGTGGGTTACTCCCGCATCGTTATCACGAAGGATTGAAGTCAACCGGCAGGCAACGGTATGAGCGGGGAGGAGGCCGCGGTTATACCATCTGACATCGCTGTAGAGTTGAATATAACGGGGCGCGGCCTCACTGTGCAGGACATTGGTACGCAGATCAAAGGCAAGCATCCAGCCGTCGGTCGGATCGAAAAACCGGTCGCGGAAATCGGTTCTCCAGCGCAACAGCGAAAATGCTTCGTAGACCTTCACTATCCCGGTATCGGTAAGCTTCGAATCGTACATGAGGCGACGTCGGACCAGCGGCATGATGCTGACGTCTGCACGGGAATTAAGCGGCAGTCTTCTCCCTAATGTCAATATTCCCCGTAGGATGCTGTGGTGAATCGGGAAAACCTCGTCGGGAAGTTGATCCGCCGAGGCGCCGACGGAAAAATAGTATGGCGAAGGTAAAAAGGGCTTATACCAGCCGAACCCGATTGAGCGCCAATCCCACAGGCTCAGGCTGCCGCGCAACGCTTCGGCCTTTCCCCTGAAGTTGGTATACTCCATACCGATACGGAACCTCGCCCATGTTTTCTTTTTCCCGTATTGGTAACTGAAGAGCTCACCGCCAAGGTCATAGGGGAGAAGGTAGAGTTTTTCATTGAGGATGATGTATACCCGGCGCCCGTCGGTTGTTTGCAGAGAAAACAGATCGACTTTGAAAAAAAGATCGGTCTCTTTCAGCCGTCGGCGTGCTTTTTCAAGCAACAGTGAGTCATAGCGCATCCCAACGTACATGCCCGAAATGTACTGGACTGTTTCAGTTTTTGTGACCCGGTTGCCCGAAATGATGATCGTGCTGATGGTATCGATGGGAGCAGGTGAAGGAGAGTCTGATCCACAACTGTAAGTGGCTATTAATAAATTTGTTAAGATTGAGAATGAAAGTTGAATGTCGCGTCGCAAGGAGTCACCGGTTCCCGGATTGGCATGTGTGTAAAATGAACGGAAGATCTGTAAGCCGGGTTCTGTCTGTCACTGAACGGCATGTCTGCCAATTCAGCGGAGGCAGTCATTTGTCTGGCCTCGTCTCCTGAAAGAGAAGAGGCATTGAGCGACCCACCCGAGAGATTGAAAACGGACCGCTTCCGGTGTGCCCGAAAGCACACCCTCTCTCCTACTTGGTCTTGCACCGGATAGGGTTTACCTGCTCCCG
>JAFGNB010000196.1 GCA_016927235.1 Chitinispirillaceae bacterium | reverse complement strand
GTTGTAGGCGTCCATGGGAGCCAGGATAAGTTTATCATACAGCTTCTTTGACAGAAACTGCTCGCGGGTCTGCCCGAAATCGGTCCCGAGCTTCGTCATCATGGTGAAACCACGGTCGTCACGTATGGCGCCGGCGCGGTCGAGGAAATTGTACCCGAGGTGAAAATCAAAATGGAAATAGTTGATCATCTCAGGCAGCAGATAGATGAGATTCCAGTTGAAACCGACGTAGGGGGTATACGTGTTGGCAAGACCGCATTTCAGCCATATCTGGGGTATGAAAAGGATCTTGAAATGAGTGCCGAAACGAGGGGTGATCGGAAACACCCCGTCGAGATTGCCGAGTGAATCGATGATGGCCTTTCCCATATTTTCATACGCTTTTGACACCGAGCTGAGAAGATCCCGCAATGCATTATCGACAACCAGCTCACCGTCCCACACAAGGTTATCATTCAGCGCCGCATAACGGATACCGAAGCGTGCGCGATTAACGACGGATTCTTTTTCCATCTGAACGCTTGAAGCATCGTCACCCCAGTTGATCTGGGTGGGTACGATATCCTGCAAATTTATGCTCAACCCGAGATCGCCGAACCGGTAATGGTCGAGAGGATTATAATAAACACCGATATCGAGACCTGGAATCGAACTGAATCCTTTTTTTGTCTTAAACTGGTCTTCATACCGCAGTTTCAGGTTGACTCCAAGGGTAAGCGAGGGAATAATTCTGATGCTGTAATGCGGGATGATCCAGATATCGCTGAAATAATAGCGCAATCCTGAAGGATCCCCGGTATTCACATCAACGCCGTCGATGCCATGATGGTTCCACAGTATGGTTCCCCCGAAGGTGTGGTTACGGTAATGCGGCCACAGGAAGCTGGACTGCTGATACCCGAGCCCGTCTTCGGCAACGGCATACCGGTAAAAACCGAAGTCCCAGTGTTTCTGGTTGACACGATATAATAAGGCGGGGTTGACAAGAGGAGAGTTCCACTCTGAAACGGACTGGATAAAATCCGCCTGAAAGTAAGGGGCGGAGTAACCGCCATCCCCCGCGGCATGACTGTGCCGGCTTCCGATGCACACCACCGCGCACAGACAAATGATCGCCACCGACGAATGCTTTGCCTTCAGAGTCTTAGTTGCCATACATTAACCTTTTTTCGAAAAATGTATTATTTAACCGGGATAACTTCCACCCGTCGATTTTTCGCCCTTCCCTCGGCTGTACTGTTCGAAGCAACCGGCTTCGTCTTTCCGTATCCTCTCGCAATGATACGGTCAGCGCTGATACCCCGCATAACAAGAAAATTCATCACGGATTTGGCGCGGTCGTTTGATAATGCCATATTATAGCTGTCGCCTCCCTGGTCATCGGTATGCCCCGCGATCTCAACCCTCACATTAGGGAAAGCTTCCAGGCTGTTGTAAACCTTTTCGAGAACGTAGAACGACTCTTCAAGCAGTTCCGCCGAAGCGGTCTTGAAATTCACTCCGGAGAGGGTAAGCGTCTGTTTGATCTCCTGCGGTTTTTCATCGGGACAGCCGTCGTCATCCTTGTAATTATTGTACGTTTCAGGCTGGTTCGGGCACTTGTCGTCGGCATCAGGAATGCCATCCTTGTCGTTGTCCGGATCCGGACATCCGTCGAGATCCTGGAAACCGTCACGATCTTCGGGTTGGTCCGGACACTGGTCCTGAGCATCGTAGATGCCGTCCTTGTCATTATCGTAATCAGGACATCCATCCTCATCCTCAAAACCATCCCGGTCTTCCGGAACGTCCGGACACTGGTCCATCTCATCGGGAATCCCGTCGCCATCCTTGTCGGTTGCCAACGAAACAACCATCTGCTCGGAAATCAGACCTATATCGCTGCCATTTTCACCTTTGCCCTTGCAGGCAGAGACGGGTTTGACGAAATAATTATAGGTAGGATGGCCCGCAGAAATAAAATTCGGCGGTTTCTGCATGTTGTTGGGCTGCATGACGGCATCGCCGTTGAACGCAAGGCGATTGTCATAAATATTATTGTTGATAATCCGGGTTTTATGGGATTCGGGCGCGACAAAAATACCGTACTGCTTGTTCGATACCATGATATTGTTCCTTACGAGCACTTCGGTACGGTGTGCGCAGAAAATGCCGCAATAACCATTTTCGAGAATGACGTTATGGTCGATCGACGTACGGGTACTTCTGGCCGATTCGAGGAAAATGCCCGTCCACTCATTGCGGTAAATAACATTGTTATTTATATCGGGAAGCGAAATCAGCGCATGAATGCCGGCGCCTTTATTGTCGACGATAAAATTACGTTCAATAACCGGACGGGTATTCTTGCACAACACTCCTGTTTGTCCGTTGATAATGGTAAACCCTCTGATGACGGCGCCGTCGGCGCCGACGACACAGGGCCCCAGACGCCGGCCATCGATAATGGTGGTCAGAAAATCTTCGCCAATAAGAACGACGTTATCGACAAGTGCGATATTTTCATAATAACGCCCCTTGTTGACAAAAACAGTGTCACCGGCATCGGTTTCGCCAAGCGCGGCGTGAATGGAGGGAAAATCGCGTGGAACGACGATCATTCTTCCGGCGTTTGCGTAAAGCGCTGCGACCAGCAGGAAGCACAATGCACGGAGTACCGACGTGGGAGCATGTAGTTTTTTCATATTTTTTTTTAAGGGCTTAAATGGTACGTTGCTTATTGTTAATTTATACTGATGTGGTTAATATAATAAATTATCCGATGAGAATAATAATTTATGTTCGAACGGTATGTCAAATGGGTTCTTGCATCTATCACGTGATTTTTCTCCCCCCCTGCACAGCCATCCGGACAGGGCGTTTGAATAAAAAAGATTATCCACACATAAAACGCAAGCGTTTTTTTGCAGATTGTTCCAGAACCCGGATATTCTGCCAACTGACGCATATTGTATTTTATTGCTATGTATGGTATTTTGCCGGAATCCGCAATCCTGAGCCCGGGGGTTTTCCTGCTGTGGCACGGTAATCCGGGACACCTGCCCAACACGATCGGACGAATCAATCATGACGATTAATTCACTTCTGCGGCTGTGCAGTATCGTTATCGTATCGCTGTTGCTGGGATGGGCACCTGTCGCCGGCTTCGGAAAAAACAAGGTGCAATATACCGACTTTTCGTGGCACGTGCTTCCCGCTCCGCATTTCACCCTGCACTTTCACCAGGGACAGGGAGCGCTGCCGGGCATATCCTACCGGCTTATGGAAGATATCTACCGAACGCTCCAACAGCGGTTTCAGTTTACCCATAAGGATCCTGTTCCGATAATCATCTACGGCACCCCAGCGCTGTTCGGCCAAACCAACGTCATAACCGAGCTTCTTCCCGAAGAGGTCGGGGGATTTACCGAACTCTTTAAAAACCGGGTCGTCGTTCCGTTTTCCGGCTCTTATGACGATTTAAAACATGTCCTTCATCATGAAATGGTCCACGCGTTCCAGTTCGGCATTTTTTACGACCGGCTCGGCAGCAGTCTCATGGGCGGCGGTGTTCAGATACCCCTCTGGTTCATGGAAGGCCTGGCAGAATACCTCTCCTCGGGGTGGAATGTGGAATCGGATATGTTTCTCATGGACTTCACCATCAACAGCCAGGTACCTCCTCCCGGCCCGATGCTCGGAGGTTATATGGCCTATAAGGGAGGACAGTCGTTCCTCTTTTTTCTCGCATCAACCTACGGTGATTCCCTTTTCACAAAATTCCTGCGTGAATTCAAATCATCGAAGTCCCTAGATATGACCATAAAAAAAATATATAAAAAAAACACCGAGGAGCTCGGTAAGGAGTGGATACAGGAACTCAAGCGCATCTACTGGCCGGAAATCGGGAGACGCATCGATCCGAAACGGACCGCTTCCGCCGTGACCAAACACTCCGTATCAAAAGACCATTATAATCTGCGGCCCCGCATATCACCCGACGGAAAGCATATCGCCTTTTTCAGCGACCGCTATGACTACACAAAAATTCTCATTACCGACCGAAAAGGGAAAGTGCTTCAAAGCATCAGCCAGAACGGTTATGGCGGTTTCTTCGAGTCGTTTCACCCGTTTCGAAGCGGGATGTGCTGGTCGCCGGACAGCAGGCGGCTGGCTTTTGTTACCAAAAGCAACGGGTTCGACCAGATACGCGTTGTTGACATCGAGGATAAAAAACTCGTAAAAACCATCACCACCGGTCTCTCGAGCGTGGTAAGTCCCGACTGGTCGCGCAGCGGCTCCTTCATCACCTTCGCGGGCATCGACAGCGGTATGAGCGACATCTACCTCTTTTCCTTTAAAAACGATCGGGTCACGCGTCTCACCAGAAGCGTCCAGTACAATTCAGACCCCCGTTTTTCTCCCGACGACAGCCTGATCATCTACACCCGGCGGGATACCAGCATCCGGGTGGACG
>JAFGNB010000195.1 GCA_016927235.1 Chitinispirillaceae bacterium | reverse complement strand
GAGAAAAACCAGCAGGATGGTCATGACGTCGACGAGCGAGGTAAGCTGGGGCTTGAAGGTGCCGTCGTCTCCTTGACGGCGGTCGTTGCGCGGCAGTATGCTCACGGAAGCGCTCCCGGCTCGTCGGTGGCGCTCGAGAGTCCTATTTTTTCAAGTCCTGCGGCGCGGCAAAGGTCCATCACCGCCACAACTCTTTTAAACGGAATCACATCCTTCGATGCAATGATTACCTCTTCATTCCAGTTACGTTCTCGCCTGCGCAGGATGATCCTGGCGCCGAGCTTATCCATCGGAAAATCCGTCCCGCGTACCGGAAGTGAATCGAGCAGCTTCTCGCCGAGCACGATCCCCAGATAGTCGTCGCCGACCCGTATGGTGAACTTCGGCTTCGGTTTGACGTCCGCATTGGCCATCTCTGCGCCGACATTGGGCGGGAGGGTGAATTCAATGATCGAAAGGTGCGTGAATACCGCCATTGACACTAAAAACGGGATGAGAATGATGAACACATTCATCACCGGCGTCACATCGAGATCGGATTCCGGCAGCATCCCGGAAGGAGGGCTACTCGATCGAAACAGCGACAATCTCATCGCGGCTGTTTTTTCTTTAGAAAATTAAGAAATTTAACGGTCGCTTCGTCGAGGTTGCGGGTCAGCCGCGCCTGCTTGTTCGACAGAAAAGTATATACCGCCATGCAGGGAATCGCGACAATCAGACCGAAAGCGGTGGTGATCATTGCCTGCGAAATGCCGCTCGCCAACATCGTCGCTTTTTTCGCCGCCTCGATTGAAGCGAGCGACGTGAAGGAGAGCCGCAAACCGCTGATGGTCCCCAGGAGCCCGAGAAGGGTGGCGATATTTGCACAGAGTGAGAGATAATTGAGCCGCTGCGAAAGGCGCGGCACCTGCTGGATCGCCGCCTCTTCGACCCCTTCCTGAATTTCAGGTAAAGAAGTGCCGGTGCTGTAAAGGTCAACCGCCTTTCTGAGAAGCTTCCTGAGTGGCGAACTGCCGCGGGAGATTATTTTCTTCGCATCAGCGGTATTGTCGTCACCTATCGCCTGCGCAAGGCGTGCGACTAGCTGTAAACCGTTTCCCCCGCAGAAAAAATAGTAGAAAACGGCCCGCTCCAGCATCACCGCGCACGCAGCGGCCAAAACGGCGAGAATCGCCCACATAAACGGACCGCCGGAATTGAACCATCCGGCAAGATTCTGAATCATTTTTCCTCCTTGGGATCAATCGTTGAGGACTGCGGGATAAAATACAATTCCGCCCGGCAATATCATAAAGCTACGTCCTGGGGCATGAATTATTGCAGCGATTACGCCTTTCCGACGACATCACTGCCGAAAAATCCTGCCCGGATACTGTTTACAAATGCTTTCATTGCTTGCATTTATTCCCGCACGAAATTATAATCCTTTTACAACGGACCGGTCCACGCAACAACAGGGGTTATGCCATGAACAACTGTGTATCGACGCTTATTTCGATCGTTCTCCTTTTATCCTCCATGCCGCTCTTTCCGGCGAATCATGCCGACGATCCCGTATTCCCCACGCCGGCCATTATAAAAAGCAACGTCGCTTTCTGGACAAAAATCTACACTGAAGTCTCCATGAGCGAAGGGCTGCTGCACGACCGCGATTATCCGCTTATCATTTTCGAAAAGATCGCTGCGGAAAGCGGGCCGGGAAGCGTTAAAGTGCGTAGAAAACGCATCGTCGATGCGTTGACCACTATCGCTTCGGCACCCGAATCGACATGGACCGACCTCGAGCGGACCATTGTCGCGCTCTACAAAAAGGAGGCGGACAGCAGCGCCTTGGCGGGAGCAGCGGAGAGAGTCCGCTTCCAGCACGGTCAGAAGGAGCGGTTCAAAGAGGGGCTCAAGCGCTCGGGGATGTACCTTGATACCATACGCGCCATCCTGCGCGCTCATAATGTCCCGCTGCGCCTCGCCTACCTTCCGCACGTTGAAAGTTCCTTCAATACCGAGGCCTATTCGAAAGTCGGCGCAGCCGGCCTGTGGCAGTTTATGCGCGGCACCGGAAAACTCTTCGGAATGCGCATCGATTATACCATCGACGAGCGGCGCGACCCGGTAATCGCCACCGTCGCCGCGGCAAAATATCTCTCGTCAAGTTACGCGGAACTGGGAAGCTGGCCGCTCGCCATCACCTCATACAACCACGGCATTTACGGCATGAAACGGGCGGTCGCCAAAACCGGTTCCCGGGATATCGCCGTCATCCTTCGTAATTATAAGAGCCGTTCGTTCCAGTTCGCATCGAGTAATTTTTACAGCTGCTTCCTCGCCGCCAGCTCCATTGCGGAACACCATACGAACTACTTTCCGGAAATCAAAATGTACCGTCCGCTCGAATACTACGATTTCGTCATCAGCCACTATGTCGGCGCCGACGATTTCTGCCGTTACCTCGACATTCCCCGCGAAACGCTGATGCGGCTCAACCCCGCCATCCGGCCGGCGGTTTTTGAAAAACATCAGCGGCTGCCGAAAGGATACCCGATCCATATTCCGGCAGTCACACCGATGGAACAGGTGGCCGCATCGTACGACGCCATTCCCGATTCGCTCAAAACAAGCGTCCCGCCGCGACCGCTTTATTATCGTGTCAGCAGGGGTGACAACCTCTACGCCATCGCTTCGCGGCTCGGCGTGTCGGTGCGGGAATTGGCATTCGAAAATAATATCACCCGTATAAACCGCATCAGGGCCGGACAGGTCCTCAGGGTGCCCGCCAGGGCAGCCGTCGTGCTCGCCCAGGCGACCGAAGCGCCGCAGGAACCGGCAGCGGCACCCGACTCCACCAGGATACCCGGTCGTGCCACTGAAAAGCCGTCCATTGAAACTCCGGCAACCGATGCTGCGGAGGAAATTGCGCGGGCCGAGGCCGAGGCGGCATTGCCGCCCGAGGAGGTCGCGATGGCGGACACCGGTAAAAAACAACCGCCGGAAAAGCGGAAATTTCAGACAATCCATCAGCCCTCACGAAAGGAAAAACCGGCCGTTCCGGACGAGCAGCCCGCTCAACCGGCTCTGAGCGACTCTTTACAAGAGATTGCCTTTGCTCCCGCACTTGTCGAACCGATCAAAACGGCGGCGGAACGACCCTCTATCGCTCCCAATTTCGACGTCACCATCTATGATCTCGACGCGGTCCTCTCCCCGGTCGGAACCACCGCTAAAATCACTGTTTCGGTCGATGAAACCATCGGTCATTACGCCGACTGGCTCGGGATACCGACATGGCGTATCCGGAAACTCAACGATATGGGCCGCACTTCGGCCATCCGAATCAACCGGCCGCTTCTGGTGCCGATCGACCGTCCCGACGCCCTAGAACAATTCGCCGCAGCCCGTCTCGAATATCATATGGCGATCGAAGAGGATTTTTATACGCAGTATACGATAGCGGATGTAACCGCCTCTACCCTCAGGCGCGGGGAAACGCTCTGGGACCTCTGCAACAATAATGAGAACCCGCTGCCGCTCTGGCTTTTTAAAAAATACAACCGTCACCTCGACCTCACGAAACTCTTTGCCGGTTCCGAAGTATGGATTCCGCAGGTACGGGAACGGACCACAGAGGAAATGCGCAGCGTCATCACCACCGCACCTCCCCCCTCCCCGCCACCTGCTCCGCAACCTTACCGCCAGCGATTGCATGAGTCGAAACTGGTTCCCTGATCACACGGGCGGCGCTGCCTTATAAGGCGCGCCCTTTCGCCGGAAAGTAATAATACAACAGGTTACCCCGAGCGATCTCCGTTATTCAGGATATTGCGGAAGATAGGATTCGGCAGCGTAAATCTTAATGACATTATTGATATTCAGGGTTTCCAGTATATCAATAAGCCCGGGATCGGGTTCGATAATGCAGAGCGAACCGCCGCGTTCCTCAACCATCCTGAAACAGTTGATGAGGACGCTCACGGCGCCGCTGTAGATATATGAGGCATTGCAGAAACTGACTGCAATATGGATTTTACCCCGCTTGAGATATCCGATGATCAGGTCGCGCAGTTCGGAAAGGTTATTGATGGTTTGAGCGTCGTCCTGAACCTTTACAATCTGATAAACGCCTTTTTCGTATGTTTCGATCTTCATGAAGGAATCAGCCCCTTGCGCACATACCCCCCGTTTTCCATCCTTCTATTTTACACTCCATTCACTCCCCTGTCAAATAAAAGATGGGAAACGGGTTCAACGGGGCGGATTGAGACCGCAGCAGTTCCGGATTATCCGTTTCGCCTTCCGCACCACACTTCCTCCTTCATTCATTCCATCCCCCTCACCTCACACCGCTCCACCGCCACTGCCAGCCGGTCACGGAAACGGCGTATCGTCTCCGGCGCCATATATCCGCGGTCGGCGAATTTCGGGTCGAGCAGTTCACCGCTTACCCGAAACGGCTGCATATACACCACCCGCACCCCCTGCAGCATGGTCATGAACGCCTCGATTTCAATTTCTCTAATAAACGGTGCGGCCATGGTGATCCGCACTTCGGCGTTTCGTCCCATGGATCTTACAATCGAAAGCGATCGAAGTATCGCCGCCTCGCAATCCGCCCCGCCCCTCCATCCGAGCTCTCCATAGCGCGAGGGGAGCGTTTTCAAATCCAGCGCGAGGTAATCGGGCGATAGGTTGTCGATCATGCCGGGGAGCAGCCCGTTGGTATCAAGTTTGATTTTCAATCCGAGACTTCTGATACGATCGGCAACAAACGGAAGCATCTCCCGGTGCAGCGTCGGTTCGCCTCCGGAGAGCACCGCTCCATCGATTATTCCCCTGCGCCGTTCAAGATACGACACGACTTCGTCAAACGCAATCGGGCCGGCCGTACCATTGACAAGTAAAGGGTTATGGCAATAGGGGCAGCGTAAATTACAGCCGCGGAAAAAAAGAACGGTCGACACCGTTGCAGGGAAATCGATAAACGAGTGTTTCAGCCAGCCACCGATGCCAGCGCTGTCTCCTGCCGGCATTCCGCCTCCGCATCGATGAATCGTTCCGGCAGTACCGGTGCAGCGGGCGGCCTTTTACCTTCGACGATAAAGAGTTTCCGGTGGTTGAATTCCGATTTTTTTCCGGCGTTCCAGTGCTGCACCGGCCGGTAATAACCGACGATCCGCGAATAGACTTCGGTCGCTTCACTGCACTGCGGACACGAAAAATGCTCTCCTTTGATATAACCGTGCTGTTTGCAGATTGAAAAGGTCGGTGAGAGAGTAAAATAGGGTATCTGATAATTTTCGGCGATCTTTTTAACCAGTTGTTTGCACATATCGGGATCGTCGATCGCTTCGCCGATGAACGCATGAAACACCGTCCCGCCGGTGTAAAGCGCCTGGATGTCGTTCTGCATGTCGAGCGCCTCGAAAAGATCATCGGTCGCGTTTACCGGAAGTTGCGTCGAATTGGTATAAAACGGATGTTCGCCCCCGGTGATGATCATGCGCGGAAATTTTTCCCGGTCCTTTTTCGCAAGGCGGTATGACGTTCCTTCACCAGGTGTCGCCTCAAGGTTGAACAGGTGGCCCGTTTCCTCCTGATAGCACACGAGCCGCTCCCGCATGTGCATTAGTACCTCTTGTGCAAACTGCCGCGCCTCGGGCCGGGTCAGATCTTTACCGAGGAAGTTCTGGGTCGACTCGTTCATACCGATAAGCCCGATCGTTGAAAAGTGGTTGTTCCAGTGACGGAGATACCGCTGGGTGTAGGGAAAAAGCCCCTGATCCATCAGGCGTGAGATGACCTGACGCTTTATCTCGAGAGCATCGCGCGCAAGGTCCATGAAGTGATCGAGGTGCTTGAAATACTCTTCACGGGTCGAGGAGCGATAGCCGATGCGCGGGAGGTTAATCGTCACGACTCCGATCGATCCGGTGAACTCGTCGGCGCCGAAGAGTCCCCCGCCCCGGTTTCGAAGCTCCCTTTTGTCCAGTTGCAGCCTGCAGCACATCGACCGCACATCGCCGGGGTTGAGCGAGGAATTGATGAAATTCTGGAAATAGGGGGTCCCGTACTTGCCGGTCATTGCAAAAAGCAGGCGTGCATTTTCGCTCCCCCAGTTGAAATTCCCGGTAAGATTATAGGTGGGAATAGGATAGGAGAACCCCCGGCCCTCGGAATCGCCTTCGATCAGAACTTCCAGAAATGCCTTATTGATCATATCCATTTCATGCTGGAATTCACCGTAGGTCGCATCGATAGGCCGCCCGCCCACGATTGCCGGCTGGTCGCACAGGTCCTCGGGGACCACCCAGTCGATGGTGATATTGGTGAAGGGCGCCTGCGATCCCCAGCGGGAAGGGGTGTTGACGCCGAAAATAAACGACTGCACCTGCTGTTTGACCTCCGTATACGATAGATTATCAAGCCGGACAAACGGCGCAAGATAGGTGTCAAACGAAGAAAACGCCTGGGCACCGGCCCACTCGTTCTGCAGGATGCCTAAAAAGTTGACCATCTGTTGAATAAGCGTGGAGAGGTGTTTCGGCGCCGATGAAGATATTTTCCCCGTAACCCCGCCCAGGCCTTCGGCAATAAGCTGGCGAAGCGACCAGCCCGCACAGTAGCCCGAAAACATCGAAAGATCGTGCAGATGAAAATCTCCGTTACGGTGCGCCGTGGAGATGTCGTGGCTGTAGATGCTGTCGAGCCAGTAGTTCGCCGTTATCGCTCCGCTGTTGTGAAGTATCAGGCCGCCGAGCGAATAATTCACATTTGAATTCTCATGAACCCGCCAGTCTTCCTGCTTGAGGTAGCCGTCCATGGTGGTGGCGATATCGAGCAGCAGATCGCGGGTGCTGCGTATCCGTCGGTGCTCTTCACGATAGAGAATATACGCCTTGGCGACCTTGGCATGCCCCTGCTCGATCAATATTTTTTCAACAAGGTCCTGTATTTCTTCCACTGCGGGGATCGATTTGGGATGAAATTTTCGCGCGATGGCGTCCTCAACAAGCTTTGCAAGAGAAAGCGCCATCCCGAAATCCTTTCCGCCCACGGCTTCCGCCGCTTTGAAAACCGCGTTGGCTATTTTGTAGTTGTCGTAAGGAACAAGTTTTCCGTCGCGTTTCCTGATGGTCTCGATCATCACGCACTGCTCCTTTTTTAAGTTCCCCCAAAGGCAGGATTGATATAAAATAATTCTAGCCCACAACCTGTGCTACCGGTTGGATAAAAAGTATACAATATATGCCGGGATGAGTCAACAAAGAAGCAACGGATAATTTCCGGAGGAAATACCTTAACGGAATCAGGGGGACTTTTATCGCCTCACGGCCGGTAATCGCGGGTACCACCGGCCGCCGGAATCAGGATTATCGTGTTACTTCTTATTCAACGTATCGGGATCGATCGGTTTTACGAGCGGTTCGCCCTTCAGGTCGTCGAGTTTCTTGTTGATCTGATTAGCGGTATAGTCAGCGATCAGGAAAATCTGATCCTTGCCGTCGGTTTTCACCCAGTACTTGTTGTCGCTGTTCTTCTTGCCGAAAATCACGTTGCGTGACGAGCCGTTTTTAAATGATACCGTCACGACGAGTTCCGGTTTGTCAAAACCCATCGCCGTATCGGGCAGCGCCTCGTCTTGAAAATCGGTCGCATTGAGGAGGGCGAGCTTATCGAGAATCCCCTCCACCTCTTCGGTTTTTGCCGGGCTGTCGATCGGTTCGATAATCTGCCACGGATTCCCGCTGTCGGCATGTGCGAGGGTAATCATACCGCTGTCTTTCTTCGCAAGCGTAAGCCCCTTGGCCGTCGCTTTATCGAACTTGAGAATCGATTTGTTGCGCCACCGGTTCAGATCAGTGAAAAACGAATTGCGCACCCCGCCACTGGCCATATAAACCGAATTGGATCCTTTGCAACGGACGTAATTGCTGTTCCAATCTGCGCCGCTTTTCCCGATGATAACCGACCCGATAGGTTTCCCGGAATTATCGGCCATTTCTACCAGCAGGCCTTTGCTACTGTCCACCTCAAAAATGTCCTGTTTTTCAGGATTTTCAGAGATAAGCGCATCCTTTTTGAGCGCGGTGATCTTCTCAAGCGCCGAAGCGATTGACGCGCTGTCGACAGGATACTCGGGGGACGCCGCTTTTTTTTCTCCTTCAACAGCATCGATTGAAACACTATCGGAAACAAGGGGCGATGCGGCGGCATCGGCGGTTTTCGCATCGGTGGAGGCGGAAGGTTTGGAGACGACCCAGACATCACCCTTCCGCCTCACCTTAATGGCGTTCGAACCTTCACGAATCGTAATAGACCCTACCGCCTGCTCGGTGAGTCCAGGAAAAAATGTCAGTTCCTTTTCCGACGGCGTCTTTTTACCCAGTTGGTTTCCGATAACAATCACCGCGACAATAACCGCCAGAATGGCCAACAGATAAATAATTTTTTTCTCTTTCATTCCTTTTTTTCCTCCTTATTGACAGGGGCGCTTCCCGCCGCTGACGTCGAGGGAGCTGCGGCGACGGCTTCACGGCGGTTCAGATAAATGACTATTCCGATAACGATAAGGACGACCGGCATCAGTAAAATATTCAATAAACGGATCACATTCGGTTTCGACGAGCCTTCCTGCAGTAAATCGGTATCCATGGTCCGGTCTTTAATGGCGCGTGTCCTTATGGCGATTAAATTGTTATCAAGCGAAAGCCAGTCCACCATGTTAAGCACCAGCCCGATATTGTTCGGCGTCGCGTTCTGACCGGTAACCAGGTCGGCATCGCCGATCACTACTAGATGCGCCTGCGAATTCGACGGTACGATCTCCCGCCCCGCATCCTTTTCATCCGGTTTGAGATTAATCTGGCTCATCGTGTCGCCGGGAGCGGGTTCGTGAACCGGAGGCACGGTCTTTCCGGCAAAATAACTGCTGAAGGAACCGTTGAGGTAGACGATCATATTTTGAACTTTCATATCCTTTTCCGGCGGCATTACCGTTTCCCACTTCTGCTGCGGATTGAGATCCATGGTTCCTTGTGCAATCCAGCTTTTTTCACTTGAATGGGCGAGGATGGTTGTCGTTATTTTCGCATCGGCGTTTCCCGAATCCGCCTTATCGATCAGCAGTGTGATCGGGCTCACCCACGGCAGCACCACTTCGCTGAGCGGCGATACCGCCGGGTTGTCCTGGTTGAAACCGCTTTTCCCGACACGGACAAAATAAGGATACGGCACGGCGACATTCATCTGGAAAGGACCGTATTTCTGGGGAATCGTCACCTGCCCGCAGGAGGCGTCAAGAATCAGGCTTTTTTCCACCTTGACTCCGTAATGTTCGAGCAGATCGAAAAGCTTTGAATCCTGCGGCACGGCTCTGATGCCGTACTGAAATTGGATATTCATGGCGTCGGCAAGCACGATGAGTTTACCGCCCTTCATGAAAAACTGGTCGATCTCGAACAGCTTTCGTGTCTTAACATTTTCAACTCCGGGGACGATCAGGGTGGCGATGGAGCTGTCGACCGGCTCGCCCGATGAAAGATCGACGATTGATACCTGATAGGTAGTGCGGAGTGTCGTGATAAGCCTTTCACATTTTTTCTTGGTCGCCGACGACATGTCGACCTTTTCCTCATACTGCGGCGGAAGGTCGGGCATGGTGTCCATCTTGACAATCCCGACATGCGGCTCGGCGGTTCGCGACACCTTCATGATCGCCATGGTGAGATCATATTCCAAGTTCTGGAGGTTCTGGACCACAGGAAGCGCCTCTTTTTTATCGGCAAAAAGCACCGCGATGCCAAGATACCCCAGCATGACCTGCTGCTTGTCCTTCTCGAAAGTCTGCAGCTGGATTTCCGGAATACCGAGCGAGCGGGCCATGTTTTTCGCCTCTTCGTCCTCGCCCGGATCTTCCCAGCTGATACGAAGGTTCTTCCCCGCGTACGCCTGATATTCGGATAACAAGTCTTTCACATCAGTGACCGTCTTATGCAGGTGCGGCGGAAGGTCCTTTGAAAAATAGACCTTGATATTGATAATGTCATCAAGGCTTTTCAGCAATTTTTTAGTTGCCGCGGAAATGCTGTACTGCCTGCTTTCGGTCATATCGATCCTCTTGAACCAGCGGACGCCCACATAGTTAACTACCGCTATAAGTCCGAAGACCGTCAGAATGTAGATGATCAGTTCCGTTCGATTTCTCACTTTTTGTTTTTCCATAATCGAATCCGTTTCCCGTAGGTGGTTATTCCCATTTTCTGCTTCCGAGCGACTGAACGTTCAGAAAAAGAAAGAACCCGATGACCGACAGATAGTAAATAACATCCCTGCTGTCGACGACACCGCGTTGAACGCTTTCAAAATGATTCCCCAAACCGATATAATCGAGCACCGGCACTATCCATTTCGGGGCGACCATCGTAACGAATGGATTGCCGATCATAAAAAGCATGAACGTAGCGACCACACCCAGTATAAAGGCGATGATCTGGTTTTCCGTATAAGAAGAGACCCAGAGCCCGATTGCAAGATAGGCGGCGCCCATGAGGATCGCACCGAGATAACCGCCGATGATCGGCCCCATGTCCGGCTCGCCCAAAGCCACGATCGTAATCGGGATGGTTATTGAAAGAAGAATCGCCGTCGTCAGGAAACAGAAACAGGCGATGAACTTGCCGAGCACGACCTCGATGTCGCTTACCGGCCAGGTAAGAAGCAGCTCGAGCGTGTGAACCTTCTTCTCTTCAGCCCAGCTGCGCATGGTGATGGCCGGAACAAAGAAGAGAAATACCCACGGAAGCAGGCTGAAATAGCCACGCATGTCCGCCTGGTTGATGATAAAAAAACCCTGAAAAAATAAAAAATTGGTTACCACCAGATACACCGTAATGAAAACATAGGCTATCGGTGAAATGAAAAACGATTTGAACTCCTTTTTGGAAAAGGCAAGTACGTTATCCATGACTATCCCCTCGTCAATTGTGTAAACACTTCTTCAAGGCTGGCCGCTTCATGTTTGAGTTCCGAAAGGCTCCAGCCCTTATCCACAATACATCTGAAGATCGACTCGCCGATATCCTCCTTACCGGCAACCACGATTTCCGCCGAAAGCCACGGATCGGCAACGGCGGTAATGGAAACCGACGAAACGCCGGAAAGCGAACGCAGCGCCGCCTCGGCATCATTTCGGTCCGCTCTGACCCTGACGAGATAGCGGTTGCCTCGTGCGGAGCGGGCGGTCAACTCCTCGGAAGTGCCGCTCGCAACCAGCTCACCGTCATTAATAATAAGAATCCGGTCGCAGGTAGCACTCACTTCAGAAAGAATATGCGAACAGTAGATAACCGTCTTCTCCTGACCCATTTTCTTGATCAAATTCCGTATTTCGATGATCTGGTTGGGGTCAAGGCCCGACATCGGTTCGTCAAGGATCAGAAGGTCCGGATTGTGCATCATCGCCTGGGCGAGCCCGGCCCGCTGTTTGAATCCCTTTGAAAGCTTGCCGATCTGCCGGTCCGCCATTTTCGTCAATCCGCATATCGTGAAAAGCTCCCTGATACGCGTCGCCTGACGGTCACCTTTGATGCCGCGGATTTCAGCGACGAATTTCAGATACTCTTCAACCGTCAAATCATTATAAATCGGATTGCTTTCAGGGAGATACCCGATTTTCCGTCTCACCGCCATACTGTCGCTCGCGGTATCATGGCCGTCGACTTTGATCGAACCTGAAGTGGGGGGAATAAAGCAGGTGACCATGCGCATTGTCGTCGTCTTACCTGCTCCGTTGGGTCCTAAAAAACCGAAAATCTCACCTTTCCGAATCTGAAAGTTGAGATTTCTGACGGCATGAACATCACCGAACTTCTTGTTGAGGTTATTGACCTCTAACATAAATGGAGTGTTTGTTGAACTCATATGGTACCACCAGTGATAGGGAACAATAAGTACAAATGCATAAATTTCAGATAATTCAGGGCATAAAATGGTTTTCGGTCGGTTTCTCTGTCAACGCTCTTTCCGATTGATTTTCACCGGGTCTAAATTGAGTCGAACTACGTCGCGGTTATTCAATTATTGCGGGTATGCAAAAAAATTTTCTCCCCCTTTTTACCCGTTTTCTCGCTGAAACGGGACTTTCAAGGGGAGATTTTATAAAAAAGGGGATTGTCGAATCCCCCGTGGCATTCTGATCTGATGGGTAGCTGCTAGCTTTTTTTGGCGGTTTGAATTTGAACACGCATATCTTGAGCCAGTTTTTTAATAATTTGGAGGCTTTTCCGAGCGCGTGTTCCCGCCGATTTATTACCACGTTCAAATTTCTCATATTCCTGTTTCAGGATTTCAATCTCATCCACTAAGGCCTGCATACTCATAACTCCTCCTTATACTTGGGTTGATGATGCGATTAATAAATCTTTGTAAGATTATTTGTAGTACTCACCACAATAATATTATACATGCCGATGGTTGGATGCCATAAAAATAATGTTTTTTTGTCGTTTTGCAGATTTATGCTTCTGAAGACCCGCTTCCGGGCGCCGCAGGTGTGTTCCCGCCCCCCCATCTCCTCCCCTTATCGGAACGACATGAAGCGCTTATTCAAAAACCGCAAGACTCTGCATCCCCAGCGGTGCAAAAACACGGTAAATATGAGGAAAAACGTGCATCATTTCACTTGTAAACCACTCCCGTATCCGTTTCCCGGTCTCTTTTTTATTGATAATGCGTGCAGCAGGTCCCAGTCCGGTAATGGTGCGTAGATAGGCCAGAGCGGCTTCATAACTCCCGAGCGTATCGATCAGTTTCGCCTTCAATGCCTGACGCCCCGTAAAAATACGACCGTCGGCGACGGGCAGAAGCGCTTCGCGTTCCAAAAACCTTGCCTTTGCGACGTCATCGATGAATCGATCATGCGTATCCTCGAGCAGCCCCTGTATCATGCGGTGCTCCTGCGGACTTATCGTGCGGTATGGATTTGCCAAATCCTTATAATCGCCGGCCTTAAAAGTTCGCATCTCGATGCCGACTTTTTTGGCCAGCTCCTTGTACAGGGGAACGGTCATTATCACACCGATGCTTCCGGTGAGCGTCCCAGCATCGGCGAAAATCCGGCGTGCAGGACATGCAATGTAGTACCCCCCCGACGCAGCGACATTCCCCATGCTTACAATAAGCGGTTTACCGCACTCCCGGTATTTCCACACTGCATCGTAGATTTCCTGCGAAGGCGCCGTCCCCCCTCCCGGAGAATCGATCCGCATGAGGACCCCGGCGATCATATTGTCTTCCCGCAACTGCTGCAATTGCTTTACAACAGACGCCGCTTCATAAATAATACCTTCCACATGCACCACGCCGAGCTTTCTAAAACCGACACTGCCGAGAGGAACTGATGATGCGCGTGCCTGGTGCAACAGCAGGAGCGCCCCGACAATAACGGGCGCGCCGATCACCAATGCCAAACCTGTCCGTTGAAGCGCTCTCACATCTCACCATCCCGCAGCACCCGCAAGGTATCACCCGGCATCAAAACCGCCGTCGACCGCAGATCATTGTATTGACACAGCCGCTCGACCGGGATACCAAAAGCACCGGCGATCCGCCACAGATTATCGCCGCTTTTTACCGTGTAATATACAACCTCCTCCATTGCTCTGTCTGCTTTTTTGCTTGTCGACGGCAGCGGTTGTGGAACAAACAGGGTATCACCCCTATGCAATACGTCTGATTCAGATAAACCGTTGAGCGCACGAATCCTGCTGACGCTCGTTGAGAAATTCTCTGCAATACGAAAGAGATTATCGCCGGCGGCGGCAATATACGTAATGGCACCCTGGGGCGGCATTCTGGCGGGAGGATGCGCTGTTGAAATCATCCGCACGGAAGAGCCGCTCAGAAACAACGTATCGCCGGGATGGATGACCGGAAATTCCGGATCTATGCCGTTGAGCGCGCAGAGTTCCTCAAGTGACATTGAAAATTGCCGGGCGATACGAAAGGCGTTTTCACCCCGGCTCACGACATATCTGCTGTCGGTGGAAGCCGTATCGCTTTCCGGTTGCTGTACCTGCGCAGGCTGCCCATCCGCGGAGGGAGCGACCGTATAAATCGAAAGGATTTGTCCTACCTTGATGTGTGCATCAATAAGATTATTCCAGGCGCATAGTTGCTCCGCATCCACACCGAACAGTTCTGCAAGCCGCCAGACGGTATCTCCCGGCTTGACTTCGTACACCGTCAGTTGTGTGCCGGGAGCGACATCGGAGGTTGAAGGGGCGTGTGCGCCTGCCTGATCATTTTCTTCCCGCTGTAGTGCATGCCCGGATGCGCAGGCCGGAATCGGCAAAAAGAGAAATTTTCCTGCAATGATGCGCGTTCCGCGCAAACGGTTTACCGACTTGATTCCTTCGACGGGCAGACGGAACCGGCGCGCGATCGAACCAAGATTATCACCCGGCAGTATTCGGTAACGGTACCATGCAACCTTTTTTTCATCAGGCAATGATGCATAAAAAGCATTGAACGAGGCCGCACATCCTGTTGGAAGATAGAGAAGCACGTTACTCATGTCGGGAGGCGTGCACCAACGCAGTATATGAGGATTGAGTTTTTTCAATGTATCGATGGCGACATTGGTCCCGGTCGCTATATCATGCAGGTCGATACAGTCACTGACGGACACCGTATCAAAAGGTACCGTATCGCTGACTGACGCTGTCGCCGCAGTAAAATCGGGGCTCTTTGCAATCACCAGCGATGCCAGATAAAGCGGGACATAATTCATCGTTTCGACAGGAAGCCGCAATTGCCAGTAATCTTTTTTATTCTGTTTTTCGATTGAACGGGACACGCCGCCTTCACCGCAGTTATACGCGGCAAGGGCAAGATGCCAGTTCCCGAAATCATCAAAAAGTTTCTTAAGGTAGTGAATCGCCGCCGCGGTCGAACGAACAGGATCACGCCGTTCATCGACCCAGTAATTGCTCCGTAATCCGTACCGCTTTCCCGTTGAAGCAATAAATTGCCATATTCCCGAAGCATGAGCCCGTGAATAAGCTTTCGGATTGAAACCGCTTTCTATAAGCGGCAAATATGCAAGATCCTGCGGCAGCCCGCTGTCGGCCAGCATTCTTTTCATAAAGGAGAGATAGGTACCCGCTCGTTCCTTCCATCGGTCCACCGTTGCTTTATTACGGGTTATATAATAGAAAAGCGCTCTCTGTACCCTGTTGTTCCATATCATCGGAATATCATAGGCAACGGCGGACCGGTTGATAAAACCGGCGACCAGCATACTGTCTTCACAAGATAGTTGCAGTGAATCGAACGATCGGAGTATCTGTCGCTGCAGTACCTCGGAAGCGATCACGTCGGGCACCGCAAAGGAATCGGGCATTACATCGCTGTACAGTTCAACGATTCTAGCCATGTAACGCTCTGTCGAGATTGTACTGTCCTGAAAGCCCTGCCACTCGTCGTAGTTTAAAATTGATACAATCTCACGAGAAAGTGAATCTGCCGACGCATACTCGCCTGCACGACATAATTCTTCCGCCTGCAAAATCATAGTTCCGACAAAAAGGGGTGCAACTGTGGCGGTATCTGTCTCGACAGGTTGAGGCGGGTCCTCAGTGACAGGGCGCTCTTCGAGGACCGGCTGCTCAAGGAGACGTTGACGTTTCACCGGAAGAGCGCAAACAACGCACAATAGACAACACATCGCACCGTTCAAATACATGAAAGCGCGTTTTGAAATCGGGTTACAATGCACTATCTGCCCTTGCACATCGGCGTATAATTACCTATTTCACCATTTACCTACAACGTCTGCATAAGGGTAAATTATACCACACGGGGCTCGAATTGGCAATAATCTCAAGAGGATGCGGGAGTTAATGCCGTCTGCACAATGGGGGTTACCTGAATAGACGAAAAAAAATTACGAGACAGAAGCAGTCCGCGTCGTGCACGGCAATCGATAGTTGCATCGATAATCTTGTGCTCAACCTGTTTAAAATCAGAACCGCAGTAATTTATATACATTCGTGTCCTTTGCGGACATGTATTGTAGTGAGAACATCGGGTACAGGTGATTTTCAGGAACTGCATTATAAACCCCTTTATCTGGATTACTACTCTTTCAAATAAAAGAAATCCGATTCTTTGCGTTAAAACGCAAATGATCGAAGTGTTTAAAGTATACCATACTATGGATGGGGTGTCAATAAAAGAATCACCCAATCTGTTGTGGTTTTATCTGTTTGATTCTTCAGTGGTTAACGATAAAGCGTGAAAAAAAGAGAGGAGAAGATAAGAACTACACGAGGTTCGAAGTACTTCAGAAAAACCGGTGCTCTATTAATAAATCATCTTTTTCCGGCAGTTGTTTTAACATTTGATCCGACACCCCACATCGATATCGCATGTACCGGACAGGCATTCAGACAGATACCGCAACCAATACATTTCTCTTTATCGACGACATGTCGTTTATCCTTTTCTCCGCTGATTACTCCGGGAATAGGGCATACAGCCACACAGGCAGCACACCCATTACATTTGGTGTCGATATTCGCCTTCGGACGGGTTTTCACCAGATCGGTAAAACAGTGAAAAGGGCACTTATAAGCAGCCGGTATAAAGTTCTCCTCTTTGGTATAATCCAGAACCGGCAGATTGTTTTCCATGATAATTGCACCGGATGGCGTTGCCTTTACGCAGAGGGAACAGGCGGTACAGCCAACCGAACAATATTTTTTTACTTTGGCGCCCCGGTCATGATTCGAGCACGCAAGGAAAATTTTATGCACTTTCGGGATGAGAGAAATTATCTTGCGCGGGCAGGTTTTAACGCATTTACCGCAGCCGGTGCATTTATCCGCATCAACGACCGCAACCCCCTCTTTAGAGATATGTATCGCATCAAACGGACAGACGCGTACGCAACTCCCCAGTCCGAGACACCCATCTTGGCACACCTTTGAACCATTGCCGATCAGAATAGCGGCATGACAATCCTCAATCCCTTCATAGCGGGCCCGTTCAAGCGCTCTACCTCTCCCTCCGTTACAGTGGACTACCGCCATCAAGGGTTCCGTCACCCCGGCGGAAACCCCGATTATATCGGCAATCGCATGAGCCGTTTTCGAGCCGCCGGGAACGCATCCGGAGGGTTCTGATCTTCCCTCAGCAACCGCCTTGGCGAATCTGCTGCACCCGGGGTAGCCGCATGCGCCGCAGTTCGCTCCCGGCAGAAGACCAAGAATCTGTTCGATACGCGGATTAACATATACCTGCAACTTTTTCGACGCAATCGCAAGGCCCACTCCGAAAAAAAACCCGACGCTCCCGACGACGATGACCGGATAGAGCAGTTCGACCGGCACGATCAGCCTCCAACAACCGTAAAAAAATTCAGACCGGAAAATCCCAGGAATGCCAGCGCCATGAGTCCTGCGGTGATAAAGGCGATCGGTAACCCTTCCAGCGCTTTGGGAACAGGAGCGAATTCCGTCTTCTCACGTATCCCCGCCATTAAAAGAAGGGCCAGACTGAATCCAACGCCCGACATGACGCCGTTCCACACACTTTCGATAAGAGTATACTGCATGCCGGTGACCTGATTAAGATCGGTATTGATGATGGTAACACCGAGGACGGCGCAGTTGGTGGTAATCAGCGGGAGAAAAATGCCCAATGCCTCATAGAGTGTGGGCGAGTATTTCTGTAAAGCCATCTCCACCAGCTGAACAAGGCCGGCAATAACCAATATGAAAACAATTGTCCGCAGATAATCGAGACGGTAAAGTTCAAGGACATAATGATACATTAGCCAGGTCAAACTCGATGCAATGGCCATTACAAAAATCACCGCCATACCCATCCCGGCGGCACTGGACAATTTCTTCGAAACGCCGAAAAAAGGACAGAGGCCTAGGAACCGCGACAATACGAAGTTATTAATAAAAACGGCGCCTATGGATATTTCAACCAGGCTGATAAGGTTAACCACTGTCAAACACCTTTCTTTCGGTTACCGAGGTGCCGGACCATCCCCATAACAAAGGCGATCGTGAAAAAACCGCCGGGCGCGAGGATAAAAACGGTCATCGGCTGAAAACGGGGGGAAAACTTGAAGCCAAGCAGTTTATTGCTGCCGAGGACTTCACGGATGACACTAAGGATGCACAGTGCAATAGTAAAACCGAGTCCCATCACCAGTCCGTCGACCAATGATCTGAAAACGTTGTTTTTTGAGGCGTACGCCTCGGCCCTTCCAAGAATAACGCAATTAACGACAATGAGCGGAACGAAAATACCGAGTTGTTTATCGAGCGCCGGAAAATAGGCTTTCAACACCAGTTGTACAATGGTAACAAACGTTGCAATAATGACGATAAAACAGGGTATGCGCACTTTTTCGGGAATCACTTTACGTAATAACGAAATGATGACATTGGAACATGTCAGAACAAATGTCGCCGCCATTCCCATGCCGAAGCCGTTCTGAACCGACGTACTCACCGCCAACGACGGACAGAGTCCCAGCGCCAGGACCAGGATGGGATTTTCATCGATAATGCCGCGTTTGATCTCTTGAGAAATCATTGTATTTGCCCTTTGACCGCTTTTAAATAGGCGTATGCTTTGGCAGTGAGCGCACTCGTTACCGCACGGGTAGAGATCGTCGATCCCGTAATTGCCGTAACGCCGTTTTTTTCCCTGAGTAACCGGCGCCCCTCTTCATTAAGGCTGTGCCATTCACCCATTGACTTTTCTATGGTAATCGCCCGACTGATCGAGATGCCTTCAAACTGTTCGGAGAACCATGGATCAATCTGCTCTTTAGCGCCGAATAAACTGTTCCATATATATCTTTTTGAAATAGTCTCCTGCTCCCGTGCGCCAAGACCGGGTGTTTCATGCTGGTCTAAAACGATCATTCCGGTGATCACCCCCTCCGCCGTCGTACACACCAGGATACTGATCGTGCTGGAGTATCCCCGGTTGCTGACCTTGAAGGCGAAGACGGTGTCATTTCCCGTTGTTCCCGTCCAGTAGACAAGGGAGTCGTGAGAGGAGGGCTGGTATTTTTTCATTTCCGTAATCGTAACGCCCGGGGGCATGATCCGCTTCAGTGCCTCCTGCTGTGTCCTATTATCCTGATCCGCGATACGGTCTTTTGTTTTTGCGTTGGTGACCGCCACTAAAAGGGCGGCGACACCCGAAATGACGGTGAGGACAATGATCATTTTAAATAAGTCAATCACGGCGTTTTACCTTTCCGTACATCTTCGGACGCGTAGAACGTTCGATCAGCGGAACAAAAAGGTTCATAATCAGTATCGAGTACGACACTCCTTCCGGGTACCCGCCGAATTTTCTTATGATAAAAGTAAGCGCACCGCACCCGGCGGCAAAAACAATCCTGCCCGCCGGCGTAATAGGACTTGTCACCATATCGGTAGCCATGAAAATGGCGCCCAAAAACAACCCCCCCGCAAGGATTTGATAAAACGGAATAATGATCGCGCTTGTTGTTAAATGCGCGTCGGTTCCGTTGAAAATCCAGCTCAACAGAAATACCGTTCCGATGTAAACAAGCGGAATCCGCAAAGGAATGATTCTTTTATAGAGCAGCACTACGCCCCCGATAAGCAGTGCCAATGCGGATGTCTCGCCGATGCATCCGCCGACGTTACCGATAAAAAGGTCGGAAAGGGCGTCCTGAAAATCGAGCGCCTGGAAACTTCCATCGGCCATGGCGGCCTTGAACTGCGCGAGCGGCGTTGCTGAACTCATGCCGTCGATTCCCGAAAGGGAGCCGAAAGCCGTCGGGCCGAACCGGGTCATTGCAGACGGGTAGGCTGCCATTAAGAATGCGCGTCCGGCAAGTGCGGGATTGATGAAATTGGCACCCAGTCCGCCGAAGGTCATTTTCGCGACGCCGATTGCAAACGACGATCCGATTGCAACCATCCACCAGGGCACTGTCGAGGGGACATTGAATGCAACGAGCAAACCGGTCACGACGGCGCTTAAATCGCCGATCGTAACGCTCCGCTTGAGGAATTTGACAACAGCCCACTCGGTCACCACTGCGGCCGCCACCGACACCGCCGTTAAAAGAAGCGCCCTCAGACCGAAAAAAATCACACCCGCCGCAAGCGAGGGCAGGAGCGCCATGACGACCCACAACATGATATGGGAGACCGATTCCGTCTGGCGCAGATGGGGAGCGGCAGTGAGCTGCAGGAGCTCAGGTGTAGTGCTGTCCGCCGCCGAGGGATTTACGTCGCTCGGTTCTTTTTTCGGTTGCTGTTCGTTCGTCATTATGGTCCTTGTGATCCGCCACTATTTCCCGGCTGCAGCCGCCGCGTGCGAGGCCTGTATATGATATTTTCCCAATTTCAACCAGTGAACCAGGTTGATTTTTGCCGGACAGACGTAGGCGCATGAACCGCACTCCATGCAGTCCATTACATTCCACTCCTCCGCAGCCTGATAATTTTCCTTTTCGATATATTTGACGATGCGCGAAGGAACCAGGTTGATCGGGCAGGCGTTGATGCAACGTCCGCAATTGATGCAGGGATAGGTCCGCAGGGCAGGGGTTGTCGCATCGACTGCAAGCACGCCTGAGGTCGTCTTAATGACCGGAACGCTGACGTCCGACAATGCCAATCCCATCATCGGCCCGCCCATAATAATCTTTTTTACCGATGTCGGATCGAAACCGCACGCTTCAAGCAGAAAAATGATCGGTGTCCCGATCCTTACGCGAAGGTTCTTCGGAGATCCGACCCCCGGCCCGGCAACGGTAACTACCCGTTCGTAAAGAGGTATGCCGCGATTGACCGCATCGAAGACGGCGACCGTGGTGCCGACATTCTGCACCACGCACCCGACATCCATGGGAAGGCCCCCGGAAGGGACCTCACGGCCGGTTATCGCCCGGATCAACTGTTTTTCACCGCCCTGCGGATATTTGGTTATCAACGTGCAGACCCGTATTTCCCTCAAGCGGGCGTTATGAAGAAGTGAAACGATCCTTTTAATGGCATCGGGTTTATTTTCTTCGATGCCGATATAACATTTTTTCGCGTTGAGAATTTTTTTAAGGATAAGAACACCTTCAATAAAATTCTCGGTCCGTTCGAGGACGAGCAGATGATCGGCGGTCAGAAAAGGTTCACACTCGGCACCGTTGATAATCAAGACATCTATCGGTTTGTTGCTCGGAGGAGAGAGTTTTACATGAGTAGGAAACCCTGCGCCGCCCATTCCCACAATACCGGCAGCCTGAATCAGCTGAACAAGCTCCTGCGGAGCCGCGTCACGCCATGCCTTGATCGGGGCCGTCAGGGCGGCGGTCTCATCTTTTTCATCATTTTCTATCTCAACGGAAATAATCTGTCTCCCCACCGGATGAGCGAACGGGCCGACCGAAAGTACCGACCCGGATACCGATGAATGGACCGGCGCCGAAACGAACCCTCCCCCTTCACCGACAACCTGCCCCAGCAGAACCCTGTCGCCACGTTTTACAACCGGTTTTGCGGGTGCGCCGATATGCTGGGAGAGCGGAATGATGAGCTTTTTCGGTGCGGGAAACGGCTCAATCGGCAGACGTTCAGTGCGGTTTTTACTCGCCGGCGGATGAACGCCTCCCTTGAAAGTGTATCTTCTGGGCACGTTTTTCTCCTGAAACAGATTCGCGCACACCGCGATGAAATGCTTTTCCACCATTCTGCGAAGAGAAAAAGAGTGGAGTAAAAACTACAAAGAGCCCCGACAGCAGTCAAGTCAAACCCTTCCCGAAGGATGCGGCCTGTACTCCCCCCGCCGAAGCGATGTATTTTAATGAAATGAATGCGCGTTATCGTCGCGCATTCCCGATAGCTCAATTTCAAGCACATTTATACAAAAGGAGATTCCGTTGGGAACGGCATTAAAGCCGCCGAAGGTGAAGCTCATGATCGCTTTTCTTTATCATGAGAAGGCGCCGGTTGAGACTATCCTCCGGAAACTTGATGAACGATTCGGTCGGCGCCAGTTCAGCGTGGGACCGGTTCCGTTTACGTGGACGGGTTACTACCGGGATGAAATGGGGGAACCGTTGCGGAAGCTCTATTTCAATTACCAAACGGACATCGGCCGGGAGGTCCTGCCTTCGATTAAAACGTTTACAAATAAACTTGAATGCTCCTTTACCGACGGCCGGGGGAACCGCCGGGTGAATATCGATCCCGGCTACGTCGCCCGCGATAAGGTTGTTCTTGCGACGACAAAAGATTTCTATCACCGCATGTATCTGGCCGACGGAATTTTCGGCGAAGTGACGCTCCATTACCGCAAAGGAAGATTCCGTTATTTTTCATGGACCTATCCCGATTTCAGAGACCCCGCGGTGATGCGGTTTCTGGAGCGGGTACGGGCACCGCTGGTGAAGGAGCTTCGGGACGACGACCCCTTTAGGCGCTCCAAGCGCTGAACATTTCTTCCTCACCATGCGGGTCGGCAATTTTCCCAAACGATCTTCCGTAAAAAATAAATGAAGCAAGAATGAAATGAAATCCTCCCCCTGGCCGCGCGTTTCAATTATCCTTGATGACGGAAAGAGCGTACCGGCGATCGCCCCGCTCATCATCTCCGCCAGTCGCGCAACCGATATTCCGGCACTGCTGGGCGACTGGCTACTCGACCGTCTGGCAAAAGGCCATGTGCGATGGACCAATCCCTTTAACGGTAAACCGCAGTTCGTTTCATTTGAAAATGTACGGCTTATTGTTTTCTGGTCGAAAAATCCCGCGCCCTTTTTCCCCCATCTGGAAAAAATCGACCGGAAGGGCATCCGGTACTTTTTCCAGTTGACCGTCAACGACTACGAGGCCGAGCGGTTCGAACCGGGCATCCCATCGCTTGACAGAAGAATCGACGCCGTCATCGACCTCGCCGATCGTATCGGTAAAGAGAAACTGCTCTGGCGGTTTGATCCGCTCATCCTCACCGATACGCTGACCCCCAGGCGCCTCCTGGAAAAAATCGAGCGCATCGGCGAGCGGATAACCCCTGCGGTATCCCGCCTGACGGTGAGCTTTCTCACCCCCTATCGATCGGTGCTGAGAAAAATGTTGCGAAGCGGCATCACGCCGCTCACCCCTTCTACCGGCGACGTCGAAAGCATGGGAGCGGGACTTGCCGCACTGGGAAAAAAGTGGGGACTTGAAGTGGTAACCTGCTCGGAAAATGCCGATATGAGGGCCTACGGTATTTTACCGGGCAGCTGTATCGATCCTCTGTACATCGAGCGGGTCTTCAACAACGAACCGGCGCTCATGCAATTGATCGGCTCTGCCCGGAAAAGCAGTCCCTTCGAAGAGCCGGCGGCAATCCGGTTCAGGTTGAAAGACCCGGGG
>JAFGNB010000194.1 GCA_016927235.1 Chitinispirillaceae bacterium | reverse complement strand
CGATGGCATCCTGCGGTTTTTTATCCCGGTAAAAAGCCATACCCTGAATGAGGGAACTGACACAATTCCCCACCCCCACAACCGCTACTTTGATTTTTTCCATAGTTCCAGTCTCTTATAAATTATTAATAAATATATCGGCTGAAAGAGTTTTTGCTGCTGCT
The DNA here is from genome assembly GCA_016927235.1 of Chitinispirillaceae bacterium. Classification (GTDB taxonomy): domain Bacteria; phylum Fibrobacterota; class Chitinivibrionia; order Chitinivibrionales; family Chitinispirillaceae; genus JAFGNB01. The sequence goes on along the minus strand of JAFGNB010000194.1, from coordinate 4,963 downwards.
GAATAAGCCGGTTTCCCACAATATCCTGAACAAAGTGCGATATATACGTTGCACGTTGCGTGACAACCTCCCGCTTTCAATGATGCTGCAATCCTAATGGCGTGATTAAAATAGGTATCTCAAGAGGTAAAATGCAAGGATTGGTACCGGTTGGAGTACGAAGTTTTTTGTCGGGATCAATTTTTCCCCGTGGCAGGGAAGAAGTATCTTATAATGTTAAACAAGGAGGGTGAAAAGATCCGTGAGACTGTCGTCTGTGCTCCCATTTGTCTTGTGGCTTCCCGTGTTGCCCCTTTCCGCCCACCCGCACCTCTTTATCGACGTGATGGCGAAATTCATGCTCACCGACTCCACGCTCAGCTGTTTCAATGTTTTCTGGGACATGGACGAGATGTACAGCGCGTCACTCATCGACGAGTTCGACCTCAACCGCAACAATCAGTTCGAGAAAGAGGAGTACTCGAAAATTGAGATCAATGCATTTTCGCACGCCGTCCGAAGCGGTCTTTTCATTGTCTTTACTTGGGAAAATAAACTTCTTCAAATCAACAGGGCGGATCATTTCGTCGCTTCCATCCAACCGGGCGGAAAGGTTCGTTACTCCTTTTCAATACCCTGTAATCTGCGGCTTTCCGAACTCGCCGGCAGGAAAATCGTCGTTTTTTTCAACGATCCGTCGATGTTTATCGCTTTCGATCTGAAAAAGGAGCTTGTGCAGGTATCGACCAACTCATTATGGGAGGGCACCATACATTTCGGAAAAGAGGACTATATCGACCACATCATTCTCTCTCTCAGCAGGAAACAGGAATGAGTTACGCGCTGCGGATATTTTTCATGCTTTGTGCGATTACCGCCTTATTTTCTTTTGCCCGCACACAACATAACCCCCTCAGGTCTCCCCCCACCGATACGGTACGGCAACATACGAATAAAAAAATACCGCAGCGACGATTGCGCGGAAATGCCTTCCTCTGGAAACATCTTCCATTCGGCGGAAAGATAGTCTCACTTCAGCGTGACCTTTCCGGAAAATTATCGCGTACATTACGAACGATTAAAGAACGTCCCGATCCGGCGGCCGTGGCGGGCCTGCTTTTTATCGCATTTCTTTATGGAATTATCCACAGCATCGGCCCCGGACACGCAAAGGCGCTCTTTATCACCCACGGTCTGACACATGCAACACCGCTGCGTTCGACATGGATAGCGGGAGCTTTGTTCGCCTTTACCCATACCGGCATGGCGATGCTGCTGTTTATCGTGCTTCGAAAGCTGCTGGGGCTGGGACAGACCGAAAGCGAATACTATTCCGCCGGATTCACGACGCTAAGCGGAATTCTCATCATGGCTGCAGGATTCATCATCATTCTCTCTCCCTTTCTCGAAAATGCCGCGCGGTCCATTACGGGTGCACTTTTAAAAAAATCATACGGCCTTTACTCTTTGGCTGTTGCAGCAGGAATCGCACCGTGTCCCGGAGCCTTTCTTATCCTCTCTTTTTCAAGCATTCTCGGAGTTATGCCGGTCGGCCTCACGGCGGTTATTGCGGTTTCGATAGGCATGGCCATAACGGTAAGTATCGCTGGAATGCTGGGAAGCACCATAGGCGGTGCGATCACCGGTAAAAGGCGCCGACCGGTGTGGCAGGCAATCGCAAAAGGAGTTCATTACCTGGGAGGTGCGTTTATTGTCACGATCGGCGTGTTGATTGTGTTCGGCTGATAAAACTTTATATAGTCCGTCTGGTGGCAGTTGAGAAAGTATTTTTAAATAACAGTTCCCATTACCTGACGCGAGAGGAAGTATTCTTATCATTTCTTTGGGATCTTATGCACAAAGGCTTGTGGCCGTGGTAGTTGATTTGACGAATTGGTGATCTCCAGAGCGGGACGCCCCTTCCCGATTGCAACGCATCCATGATTCGATTACCGAGCATCCTCGTAGTACTGAAACGATCGCTTGCGGTCGCTGCGGTTGTCGTGACACTTGCCGCGTTACCCATCGTAATGCAGTATTTGCACCTGCTTGATGTTAAAGCGCTTCAACGCTGGCTTGAGGTTTTTGTCGGTCCGTATAAAGTCAATGCGACGATTGTCATACTGCTTTTTTTCTGCTTGTACGTCCTCTTCAATCACGTTTTTTTCGCTCTCTCGGCAACGACCGTCTTCTGTCTTGCCTTCAGCATCGTCGACATGCAAAAAATGCGTGTACTGCATCAGCCGTTGCTTCCAAGCGACCTTTTTTTCTACAAGCAGGCGCTGTTTATTGCCCGTGTTTATGCCGGTCAAGCACTCGGCGGATGCATGGTAATCACGGGAATCAGTATCGGTACGTACCTGCTGCGTCACCGGTTTCCACGCTTCAGGCTGCCGATTATCGCGCGACTCGTTGTTGCATCGATACTTTGCGCCGTGATAATCCGGGGGAGCATGCGGTTCGACGCGATCATCGATGCGACCAACAAACGCCTCAACATCGTCAATGAATTCTGGAACCAGTTGAGCAACTACAGAAAAAACGGCGTTCTCTACGGGTTCCTGCTGAATATCAAGTCGTTAAAGATCGTCAAGCCACCTCACTACTGCAAAGCGGCGCTCGACCGGATCTTTTTTTACGATTCGACCACTGTGGCGCTCCCCGAGCCGCCTCCTGCCGCCCTCCCTCCCGACAAGCCCGACGTCATTGTTTATATGAACGAATCATTCTGGGACATTACACGGATTTCTTCCATACAACCGCTATGCGACCCGCTGCCCACGTTTCATTCTCTCGAAAAAAGTGGCCGTACAATCAGGTTGGTCTCCCCGACGTTCGGCGGAAATACCTGCCTGGCTGAGTTTGATATTCTTACTGGAATGCCGCACGGATTCCTGCCGCCGGGGTCCATCGCCTTTAATCAATATATCTGGCGCCCCTTCCCGTCCCTGGTGCGGGTATTCAACGAAAACGGCTACCGGACTCTTGCATTGCACGCCTTCAAACGATGGTTCTGGAACCGGGTGAACGTCTACCGCCATTTCGGTTTCGATGATTTCTTGAGCATTGAGTCGATGGGGCGTATCGCCGTCAAGGGAACCTTTGCGGGGGACGAGGAGTTCGCCCGCACCATCGTCACGTGTGCCGCCGCGCACGAGGAGCCGCACTTCATCTTCGCCTTGTCGATGCAGAACCACGGACACTATACCTATAAAAGATACGACGTGCTCGATTGCCCGGTAGCCACCGGGCTGAGCGCTACCGCCGACCTTGAGTACAATACCTTTCTGCAAGGCATCATCGATGGCGATAAATCATTGAAGATCATCGTTGAGTATGTCAACAAGGCGTCGAAGCCGACCTTGCTGTTTTTTTTTGGCGATCATCTGCCGGGATTTACCCATCTCTATAAGGAATCGGGATACGACCGCATCATGGCCGACAATTTATTGAACGCCTATATGACCACTGCGGTATGGCATGCCAATTTTCCTCTCCCGCCGGTAAAAGACCGTATTCTCGCAATGGTCTATTTTCCGCTGACGGTCAGCCGTCTTGCGGGCATCGAAATTCCAGCGTATTACCATGTTCTGGAAGGAGTCAAACAGCGCTCTCCCTTATTTTCAAAGGGACAACGCTCCGGCGTCGCGGAACGAATCATTCCTCCCATGACCGAGACAAAGGAGCATGACGCTGCCTTGCGTATGATTCTCTACGATGCGCTCTTCGGCAAACAATTCGCCGACCGCTACCATCATATTGACGGGCCGCGCGCCGTCGCATTTCCGCCGGACTAACGTAATAGGCGCTCCCCGCTACTCCTTCACCTGTGTGGTCAGGAACACCTGCAGCGTCATCTGTTCGATCTGGCCCTGGAGCCCCTCGATGCCGTCCATATGGTCGTCCTCGTCGTTGAGGATCTGCTGCAGCAGGTCGCGGGTGGCGAAATCCTTCACCTCGCCCGCAAGCACAATGGCATTGTTGTAGGCGGCGATGGCGCCCTCTTCGGCGGAATGATCATTTGCCAACTGTTCCGGCACGTCGGCGCCGATCGTGATTCTGTTGAGCGTGGCGACCACCGGGGTACCCTCGAGAAACAGGATGCGACCGATGAGTTTTTCGGCATGCTTCATCTCGTCGATCGCACGCTTTTCGAAGTGGGCGTGCAGCTTCCCGTATCCCCAGTCGTCGCACATCTCGGAGTGAACCATGTACTGGTTGATGGCGGTGAGTTCATCGGCGAGAAGCGCGTTGAGGGTGGCGATGAGTTTTTTATTGCCTTTCATGGAGTCTGCTCCTTTGGATGAGGGTGAATGATTATCTGCGGCCGTTGCCGTAGGGTAGAAAATACATAACCGGGACCGATAAACCGCAAGCGGCTTAATGCCTTCAACAATTATGCAGCTACCCCCTTTACATCACTCAATGGAATTCCGCTTGCGTCGGTGATTCCCCTGACCCTATGCATTGTCGTTCACGGAGGAGCCCTTGGTATCGGTCGGTTTTTGACTTATAGGAAATCATCCGAATGGTTTGTCATTACGTGTTGCCGATTGATTGACACTCTGGGCATACTCCGTAAAAATCGATGCGGTGCCGGTCGATCCTGAAATCGCATAATTTCTGCGCCTTCATGTCGATATTTTCCTGGCGGGGCATGTTAAAATCCTGTACACTGCCGCATTTTTCACATATCAAATGGTAATGCGGCGTCATTTTCGCCTCGAAGCGATCGATCGTTCCCTCAAGCGACAGTTTTTGAACATGCCCCTGCTCGACTAATACGTTAAGGTTACGGTAGATCGTTCCCAGGCTTATCTTCGGCATCTCAATCCGCACTGTCTCGTAGATCCAGTCGGCCGTCGGGTGAACCCTTGTTTGCCTTAGAATCTCCAATATTTTTTCGCGCTGTTTGCTTTTTCGATAATTCATTAGTATATTATTAGTAATGATTACTATTATGAATATATGCTGTGCCCAATGG
>JAFGNB010000193.1 GCA_016927235.1 Chitinispirillaceae bacterium | reverse complement strand
CGATGGCATCCTGCGGTTTTTTATCCCGGTAAAAAGCCATACCCTGAATGAGGGAACTGACACAATTCCCCACCCCCACAACCGCTAGTTTGATTTTTTCCATATACCTGTCTCTTGAAAATGGTCAATAATGCGTTCTTGCCGACGTTTCTTCCCGCCCCGCCCGATCGTCAATACGGGTAGGGATTAACCAGGCGGACTATTCCGTTTTCGCATGCGAAATAGAGGTTGCCCGCCTCGTCGCGCTGCATCCACTGCACCTGGGCCGCGGGAATATTGAGTTTCTTCGGATCGTTGATCCACTCATCACCGTTGTATTTGATAAGTCCGTTCGACGAACCGACCCACAGCCGCGACTGGGTATCCACCATCAACGACGTTATATCGCTCTGAATATCCATGAAGGTGTTCCACTTTCCTTTCACGAACGAGTTGATGTCGCGTTCGCCCACCGCGACCCAGACCGTAAACTTGCGGGGATCATACGCCATCGCTTTCACGTTGTTCCAGCTGAGGTTCTTTTTTTTCATATCATAGATTGTCCATGACGAGCCGTCTGAAACGGAGATTCCCTTCGCCGTCCCAACCCAGACCTTGCTGCCGTCATCGATGAGCAGGGCCGTCACTTTATTATGTGAAAGTCCGTTCTGTGTCGTAACTTTTTTCCAGCTCCCGCCGCTGTAACAGCCGAGACCGTTTTCGGTGCCGACCCATACCTTCCCACCGCCGGCGGCGATGGCGTTGACGGTATTGTCGGGAAGCCCGTTTTCTGCGGTAAACGCCGTAAACTCCTTGGCGCCGGCGCCGCGCATGGCAACGCCGTTTTTGCCGCCGATCCAGACCGCCCTGCCGTCGGAGGCCATGCAGGTTACGTCGCTTCCCGGAATTTTCCCCAGTGCTGCATAGGTCTGCACGAAACGTTTCTTGATACTTGCACTGAAAACCGACGTAGCCGTAGCATACCAGAGGTCGTCACCGCTGATGGCGAACGTGACCACCGGTTCACTGGCGGGATAAACAGTCCATTCGGTCGGTTGCTCATACACAATTTCATGGGCTTTTACCTTCTCTTCTTCATCACTTTCCTCTTCAGCCGCTACCGCAAGAGCAACCGCCACCACCCCGATAAGTGCACAATACTTCCACATACGACCTCCTTCAAACATCAACCTATGGTTAATTTATTGTATGCCGATATAGAATGTAAAAATACAAGAGTGCACCCCGTCCGGGGCAAATGAAAACTTTTTACATAGTCTAGTATAGTAGAGTATTTTAATTTGACGGAGAAATATCCATGCTTCAGTTCTTTTTCTCCGACACCTCGGGGAGATAGGCATAGGCAACAGAACTGTTTAAAAAACGGTAGGTCCAGTAGTTCCCCATGACCTTTTTAACATAATTCCGTGTTTCGGTAAATCCGATATCCTCTACGAAAAGGTCGAATTCGTCGTTTTTATTCTGTTCTTTCCATTTTTTTGCATTATGGGGACCTGCATTGTACGCTGCGAGCGTCAGAACGCAACTGGTATCGAACTCCTGGCGCAACTCATGAAGATAGAAGGCGCCGAAATGGATGTTGTAATGGGGGAGATAGAGCGAATCGGTATGAAACTCTTTTCCTTTTTTTTCAGCGATATATTTTCCGGTATACGGCATGATCTGCATAAGGCCGACCGCACCTGCGGGCGAAACGATCTCCGGATTGAAAATACTCTCCTGCCGAATGAGTGCGCTTATCAGAAAAGGATCGAGATCATACTGTTTCGCTTCACTAATAATTTGAGCGGCATAAAAGGGCGGGTAAAACAGTTGGTAGACATCAAGCGGCATCTCCGACCTGAAATCCTGCGGAATGCGCCAGGTAAGGCGGCGTGCGATGCGAAAGGCATCCGAGGTGGCGCCCACATGGAGGTAGAGCAGCGCCATTTTATACTGCAGAGAAAGATCCCCCGGGAATCCAAGTTCCAACGGTTCCAGATAAAAATCCGCCTTTTCAAGGTCACCGATCAAAGCAAGATACAGTCCGTTTAAGAGAGCGGCCGAATCTGCCGGCAAAAGCCCCTTTTTCTCCGGCAAACGCTGCGACAGCGAATCAAACCATCTCAGTACATCCGCGCCCTTGCAGCTCGTATCGATCAGCACCTCGACTGTTTCCCCCAACTCAAGCAGGAGCTGGCGCGACCGGTGAGCGTAATAATGAAACGGCTCTTTCCGGGAAATCAGACGCAATATGGTGATTGCATCGTTCTTTTGGTCCATGGCCAGATAACATTTCGCCTGCCAGAAGTAGCCCGCAAGCAGCAGCGGCGAAGCCTGCACCTTGTCGACGAACGCAGCGAGGACGATACGCGCCGAATCGTACATTTTCCGCTTAAAGTAACAGAGTCCATGACGCAGATACGATTCATCGAGCCTGGCACCTTTCGGATATTTTTGATAAATACGCCGGTACTGTTCGCCCGCCAGGTCGAAACGCCCTGCATCCTCATAATTCCAGGCGCGCAACCAGATGATTTCCTGTGTTTTCGGATGACGGGGGAACGCCTTCATAAGCCGGTCGTACCAGTCGGTGGACTCTTTTTTCTTATTGAGTTTACGATAGGCGCGCGCGATTGCCAGAAGGACATCGGCATCCTGTCCGTAGGCGGCGAGATACCGCTTGTATTCCCTGATCGATTCCTTCCATTCGCCGCGGTCGTAGTGAAGTCGCGCCAGAAACAGCCGGTACTGCCGCGCCGGAAGCGAGTCAACGCACCCGGGCCGTTTTTCGATAGCGTCGAGGAACTGCCGGGTGAGTGTCAGTTCACGGCAGGAACGTGAGATGCGGGCACACCAGAAAAGCGTCGTCGGACTGATCGCCTTTTCGTCAAGCGCCGCTCTGATCGATTTCGCAATGCGGCATGCATCTTTTCCGGTCGGCGCGTAGCCGGCGATGACCGAATCCACAAGGGGCCACTTCGCGTCCCTGATGAAGCCCTCGATCGTGTCGACATTCGTCAGCACTTCGGCCACCTGTATCGGCGCGAGCCAGCGGTAGTACTCCTCGAGCCAGGGGGCCTGCTCCATGCCGATGGTGGTGTCTGCCTCCACGACGGCGCGCAGTTTTTCGAAAATGTAATGGCGATATCGCTGCGATATGTCGTCCCGCAGCACCGAGCGGTAGGCGGCCAGGGTATTGCCGGTGCGTCCGAGCTCGCGTTCTATTTCCGCTATGTAAACGTAGACGATCGGGGCGCGCGCCGGCCGGCGATCGGCAATCCCCCGCAACAGCGAAAGAGCCGTGCTGTAATTATGCAGCCGATAATAAATAACAGCGAGCTTGAAATCCCTGAAGAGCGTATCTTCCGCCGCGGGTTCGATAAGAATCTGCCGCAAGGCGGCCGAATAGTCGCCCCGCCGAAGCGCTGCAGTGCCGGTTCCGTCGATGTTGAAAATCTCCCGCACCATCTCCGCGTTTTCGGTTGCGCCCGCGCAGAGGGCAATCGCAATAATAAACGGAAATCGCTTCATCCGCATGCCGTTTCCATGACAGTGTTCCGTTTCATGTATATATTCCGCCGTTGACCGAAAGCACCTGGCCGGTTATGTACGCCGCATCATTTGAAAGCAGAAATGAAACGACCCCCGCCACCTCTTCAGCGGTGCCGAACCGCCCCAGAGGAATCCGCTTTACGACATCGGCGGCATTCATGTCTCCGGTCATGTCGGTGGCGATGAATCCGGGCGCCACCGCATTGACAAGAACATTGCGCTTCGCACACTCCAGTGCAAGCGCTTTGACCGCGCCGATAAGCCCCGCCTTCGCCGCACTGTAATGCACCTGCCCGGGAAGTCCGGCCTGCCCCGAGGTCGAGGAGACGACGACAATCCGGCCGCTGTGCCGCAGAAGCATCTCCTTGACCACCGGTCTCACGATCCGGTAGAAACTCTTCAGGTCGGTATCGAGTACGGCGTCCCACTGCTCCTCCTGCATGAAGACGAGCAGTTCGTCGCGCCTGATCCCGGCGCAGAGCACAAGCGCCTCCACGGCGCGGACGGCGAGCAGTTCGCCGAGCTCCCGGACAGTTTCGTCGGAGTTGACAATATCAAACCGGCGCAATTCCGCGCTCCCCCCGGCATCGATAATCGTCCTCAGGGTTTCCTCGGCAGCGGCGGTATTGGCACGGTAATTGATAACGACATGGTAGCCCGCACGGGCGCACCGTACGCTTACCGCGCGCCCGATCCCCCTTCCCCCTCCGATGATCAGTGCACTTTTACCATTAGTCAACATCGACCGGCATTCCCCGATGAAGATTTACTATTACAGAAAATCTATTACATGGGAAGACGGTGATTCAAGCAGAGACGTTCACCGGTTTGCCTTGCCGGAACCGGACAAAACGTATTTTTATAATTTTTTATCGACCGCAGCAGAGAAAGGCGCCTTACCGTAATGACAACAGCTCTCCCTGAACAGCGGCTCGACGAATCGTCTCTGATACACGGATTCAGACTCGAGCGCATCCGACCGATCGCCGAACTTCAGACAACGGGGTACCTTTTCCATCATCTTAAAAGCGGGGCGCGGGTGATTCATCTGTTCAACAACGATCCCGACAACCTTTTTTCCATTGCCCTGCGCACCCCCGTTCACGACAGTACCGGCGTTCCCCACATTCTGGAGCATTCCGTCCTGTGCGGGTCGCGAAGGTATCCGGTTAAAGACCCGTTCCAGGAGATGCTCAAAGGGTCCATGCAGACCTTTCTCAATGCATTGACATATCCGGATAAAACGGTCTATCCGGTTTCCTCCCAGGTTGAAAAAGACTTTTTCAACCTCGCTTCGATTTACGCCGATGCGGTTTTCCATCCGCTGCTCTCGGAGAACACCTTCTATCAGGAGGGGTGGCATTTCGATGTTGAAGACGTAACGAAGCCGATCGGCATCAAGGGAATCGTGTACAATGAAATGAAGGGCGTATTTTCCAATTTCGCCAGCCATGTCGACCGCAAGATGCTCTCCGCGCTCTTTCCCGATACCACCTATCATTTCGAAAGCGGCGGCGACCCGGAGCATATCACCGATCTCGGCTATGAACAGTTCATCGACTTCCACCGCCGTTACTATCATCCTTCCAACGCGTTCATCATACTTTACGGCAACATTCCTTCGGAAAAATCGCTGCGCTTTCTCAACGAAATGTATCTCGATTCGTTTACACACTTGCCGGTCGATGCGAGTGTAAAGCAGCAACCGCTCTGGGACGCCCCTCGCAGCGTCACCTTCGAGGCGCCGGCGCCTCAGGAAGACCGCGGAACCGCCACGGTCGTGGTGGCATGGATAGTGGGCGATACCACCGACCCGGTGGCAACCCTCACCGGACAGATACTCTCCTACTATCTGCTCGAAACGGAAAGCTCACCGCTTAAACGGGCGCTCATCGATTCGGGGCTGGGCGAAGACCTTGCCGATATATCGGGGTTCGACAGCGAACTGCGGCAGACGGTGTTCGCTGCGGGGCTGCGTAAAACGAAGCCCGAACATGCGGCACGGATTGAAACGTGTATTCTCGCAACACTTGAGAAGCTTGCGCGACAGGGTCTCGACACCTCGCTGCTCGAAGGGGCATTCCGCCGGATCGAATTCAGTCTGCGGGAGGTAACCGGCGGTCATTTTCCCTACAACCTCCGGATCGCGGAACGGTGTTACCCTTCATGGATGCACGGTGGCGATCCCTTCGCCCACTGCGCATTCGAAGCGCCGCTCTCCTCGATAGCGGCGCATTTACAGAACGGTGACACCTTCTTCGCCGATACTATCCGCACACGGTTGCTCGCCAATCCGCACCGGTTGTGCGTCACCATTGCCGCTTCTCCCGAAATGGGTTCCCGGCTCGAAGCGCAGACCCTCCGGCAGGCGGCCCGTTTGAGCGCCTCGTTCACCCTTGCCGACAAGGAGCGTTGTGCCCGTATAACCCGGACGCTGCTCGAACAGCAGAAGACCCCCTCTTCGCCCGAGGCGCTCTCCCTGCTGCCGAAACTCGCCCTTGCGGATCTTCCCCGCGAGGGAACCAGGGTTCCCACCACCCTTTCGACCTCCGGAGGCTGCCCGCTGCATCTTCATCCGCTCTTTACGAGCGGTATTGTCTATCTCGACCTCGGGTTCGATCTGGGGCGGATTCCCGGGAATCTTATACCGTATATCCCGCTCTATTGCGAATATGCTTCACGATGCGGCGCTGCAGGCCTGTCGTACGAGCAGATGGCGACGCGGATTGCTTTGTCAACCGGCGGCATCGACGCTTCGGTCACCGGCAAAACCGTTATCGGCACTCCCGATGAACCCTTTTTCCGGCTTTTCTTTCACGCGAAATCACTGCTTCCCCGTTTCGGCGAGACCGCAGCGATCCTGCACGACCTTCTTACAGCCCCCGATCTGGCGCATGAAAAACTCATTCGCGACATCGTCCTTGAAAAACGCAACGGCCTCACTGCGGCGATCATCAGCGCCGGCCACCGCTTCGCCCTGACCCGTGCCGCCTCCGGGCTGCTGCGCTCCCGTGCCCTCGACGAACAGATAGGCGGCATTACGCAGCTGCGGTTTCTAGAAGCGATCGTCCGCAACGACGATTACGGTTCGGCGATCGGTGCTTTGCAACAGCTGCATGCGGTGATCATCAATCGTCGCCATGCAGGGGTCGTCATCACGGCCGACGAACCCGAATCGGTCATCAATGAACTGACCCCGCTGCTCGATGCGCTGCCCTCCCCCCCCCTTCCTCCCCCCCCGCCGCGACTGCCGTTGACACCGGCGCCGCGACCCTCGGGCATCGAAATCAGCTCCGCAGTCAACTTCGTGGGGCGGGTATGGAAGGTCAAGCCGCTTTCGGCGGAGATTGCCGGGCGGCTGCTGCTGACGGGCCGCATCCTCTCCGCCGGGTATCTCTGGGACAAAGTACGGGTGGAAGGCGGCGCCTACGGCGGAATGTCGTTGGTGTCTGTTTCACACCCGCTTTTCTCGTGCGCGTCGTACCGCGATCCCAATCTCGCCGCAACGGTCCGTCACTTTACAGAAGGGCTTGAGCAGGTTGCCGCGGGCCTGCCTCAGGGGATGATCGATCAAAACATCATCGGCACGATCGGCCATATCGACTCCCCCCTCCCGCCGCATGCGCGGGGACTGACCGAATCGATCGCGCTGCTTACCGGAAACACGTCGCAGTTCAGGCAGCAGCTTCGCGATGCGGTTTTTTCCGCCCGGTCGACGGATCTTGCACCGATCGCCCGGTCGATTCTCGACGCACAAGAGAGCGCGACCACGGTGCTCGGGAGCGCCGCGGCGTTCGAACAGGCTGAAAAAGAGGGATTTGTCTGCGGCAGGGAGCCTTTGCTGCCGTCAAGCGATCCATAAAAAAGCGGGAGGTCACCACACCTCCCGCATCCCCTCATAACATCCCGGACCCCGGAAACGGTTCAGACGGTAATATCAATATTCCCACCCTGTTCCGTCTCTGCCGCACGATAGTCCACCTGAGCTTCCCCCCTCTCTTCATCCCGATGTCGGCGTTCTTCGATACGGGTATCTTCGGCAGGCTGCTCCACCCGTACCGGCTCGACACGGGCGGCTTCCGAATTATTTATTCCGTTTACCGGCATGGCCACCTCCCCAAGATTATACCTTTTCCTATTTCTTTTTCGGCAGAAACGGAAAAAACTTTAGGGATTTTTTCAGGATGAAACAAAAATCACTTTTCGAGGATCTCGACCAGCGCATCATCCGGCCGCTGGTTCATGTAACAGAGTCTTATCCAGTCGGCGGAAAGCGCACTGTTGGCGATCCTTACCTCGTCGATCAATCCGCTGAACCACCCTTCAATCGATGCCGAGGTGCGTTTCCCGATGGTCACCGGGTCGGTGGTGACACGGTATTTCTTTGCGCCGATCGCTTCCGCGACGCTGTCGACGCATTCGCCGTCGACATACAGAAATTGCTTCTCCCCTGCCGAAACGCCCACAACATGCTTCCAGCTCCCCGACTGCGCAGGCGCCTGATTTGACTTCCAGGAATCCTCCCGCTCGAACTCGAAAAATTCCCAGCTGTTGGTAGTGATCACCGAAAGGCCGTACAGCTGGTTGCTCTTCGTGACGATGGCATGGTAATTATCGTCAAGCGTATCGACCAGCACCCAGGCGCTCAGGGTAAAGTAGCCGTTTTCCGGAAAATTGAGCCTGCTGTCGGCGGTCGTCGGCATGGCGATGTAACTCGATGCTCCGTCGAAACGCTGTGCATAACCGATGATTCCTTCGATGTATGTTCCGGTGCTCATGCCGTAGGGAATGCCGAAAAAACCGTTAATCGTCGCATCGCGTACCGTATCGCCGCCCGCTTCTCCAAGGTGCCATGCAGCCTGCATCCCTCGCGCCGTATCGAATACCGCCCCGCCGTCCGATGCGGCGCCTTTGGGCGCAACGCCCCACAAAAGGATGATATGCTGCATGCTGTCGTCACCCCGGACGGTATCGACGAGCACCCAGATTTCAGCCGACGGTTTTTCAGCGTCCCACCGTTCGATCTCGAACGGAAGCGGATCGCCGTCGCTTTTTGTAAATCTGACGTCGGAGCCGTCGCCGCGCGCAGCGGAAAAATCGAAATTATCCTCGTCGAGCCTGATCAGCACCGGAAAATCATACACGTCGCCGGCAATTCCGGCCCCCGCCTCCGTGGTGTTGAGACGGACAATGCGACTGAGCGCCGGAACGGTATCGACGCGCTCATAGACAAATGATATACCGGTGACGCGCCCCGGCGATACCACGATGCTGTCAATGGTTATCGGCGACAGACGGCCGGCCGTTGCAAGGATGCGCACGGTATAGCTGCCCCCGGGAACATCTTCAAGAGTGAAACTGTCGGTGAGCGCATCGAGCCGGGCGATGCGGTCGAGACCGCAGATCTGGATGAAAATCGTGGAGGTGTCGTCGGATTCCATCACCAGCTTTCCCCTGATGGTACCGATGCGGCGAAGCGTATCGGGCGGCAGGGCGACAAGCGCCGACTCGGGCGCCACCGTGCAGCGAATACATGCGGCAGAGGCATTTCCATCGTTTACTTCAATAAAGTAAATTCCCGCCGGTACCGAGTCGATCGTAAAACAGCCGTCGTCACCCACCCTGGTATCCGGAATGCGCTCCCCCTCAAACGCGGCCGGATCACGGGTGTATGTCGCTTCGTGAACATATACCGCAGCCCCCGAGGGAATCGCGCCGGTGCTGTCGTATAACCACCCGCCCCACCACCCGCGCCTCGCCCTCATGACCGATTCCACCGGCGATCCGGGTGGAACAGGCAAGCGGGAGCAGCGGCAGAACGGTTGCTACAAATCGCAGGATTTTATTCATAAGGCCCCCTTAAGGGGCTTTCGGCAAGGAAACCGTTTCGAGACGGGAAAAATCTGAAGATTGAGATGGAACGCCCGCTCCGGGGAACAATCGTTCCGGGCTATCTCAACAAGCTTTTTACGGAATGCACGCGACTCCTCCTTCATAAGTTTAAAGGTTTCCGCAGACACGGAAAAACCCGCCCACGATATGACGCGTTCTTCATCGCGCATTTTTTCCAGAGCATGTCTTGCCCGCTCGATCATGGTTTCGGCATAGGCGCTTAACACTACCGAACGGCCTTCGGAATAGGCGCTGATGCCGGGGCGGCGGCAAACATAGGTTCCATCCTCCGCTTTTTCTATGAATTTCAACCGTTCGAGAAGCTGTATACTGTTTTTTGCTTCCCGTGCCGTTATCGACGGCTCAACCATCTTCGCCAGCTCGCGGTAATCCCCCCTGAACCGATAATAGGAAAGGATGTCGTGGATAACGGCATAATACCATTTCTGATAGTATCGGTATTGATCGGGAGTTAAAAGAGTCGTTCCGCACTCTTTAAATTTAACCATTTTGTCGTAGATAAGCTTCTTACGTTTTACTCCTTTTGCCTGGTTGTACTGCACCAGAAGGGTAAAATAGTCGCCCTCTTTTTTTTTCAATTTCATCAACGTCACGAAGCGTGGTATCGATTCCGGAGGCAGATTGGTCTTGCCTTTGAGAATCATGGTTATGTGGGCGGGTGATTTGAGACCGACTGACCGGGCGATCGCGCGGTACGAAACCGGAGCGTCGGATCGCCGCCGACCCTCATACCACTCTTTGATCCACAGGCGAAAATCGGTATAGGTGAAGATCGTACCCACGTCAGTTCCCCCCTGAAATGATTAATATACCCAAAGCAGTGAGTAAAGTCAATGCACTACCCGGCTGTTTTGTTAAAAAAAAAACGTATTTTGTTTACTGGATATTTTTTAATATTATATAACTTATTGATATACATAAGATAAAAATTATGGCATCGTTAAAGATATTTTTGTATATTATTAAATCAAGAGAATATGACGTGCCGGGGAACGCGTGAAAAATCCTTGAGAGCATCGTATGATGTCGGCAAGGGGAAGATGAGGGAGGGGAAAAAAAGTGGGAAACCGAACGGAGTAAAACGGGTTTTTCCACATGCCTTACAGCAGTAACCGGAAATAAAAAGGGCACTTCAGGGGATGCAATAGGACAAAGGGGGAGACCAAACATTCCATTGCAAGCCGCCTGTCGTGCCTTTAAAGCAATCTTATTATAATATACTAAATTTTAAGGAGCGGTGTATTCCATTTTTCTTTTTCTTCAACGACCCTCCCGTTTCAAACACCCATGAACCGGTGCATTCCTTCGACCAGCGCTCAATCGGCAAGAGCGGCATAAGCGCCGGGAAAGCCGTTGCAGACGCACTTCAACCCTTTCCGGCACCTTCGCCGGTGTCCGGCGACGCTCCTTCCGCTCTCCCGTTGTAAATCACCCCGCCCTTTTTCGCATACTCCCGCAGTACCTCGCCGGCCTCCTGGCGGCAGACTTCTGCGGTGACCGCGATCCCCCGTTTTTCCAGCGCCTCGATCCAGTTCGCCGTTTTTTCCCCCTCGTCAAATCCGACCGCCCGCGCATCCGCGTCGGTGGCGCCGAAGACGAGTTTACGGATGCCCGACCACGGCAAGGCGCCGAAACACATGGCGCATGGTTCGG
>JAFGNB010000192.1 GCA_016927235.1 Chitinispirillaceae bacterium | reverse complement strand
ATGCCCGTTATTTTTTCCGCCACGCCGTTCATGAGCACGATTGCGTTGTCGTTGTCGACTGCGAGAAGGCCCTCGCCCATGCTGTTGATGATCGCGTCGATGCGTTGCAGTGCACCGACAAGGTCGACCCTCCTCGTGGCCTCGGCATCGGTGCTCTTACGTCTATTATGAAGGAGTTTACGCATGCGAAGCGCTCCCATGACGGTGTATTTGATCTGTTCGGCTGTAAACGGCTTGGTGAGGAAACCGTAGATGCCGAGCCTCGTCGCTCTGTCCACAAGGTCGGGCTCGGGGTGGGCGGTAATGAGAATAAACTGGGCGTGAGGAGAGTGTTTTTTCACCTCTTCGTGAAGGGCAAAGCCGTCGTATTTGGGCATGAAGATATCGAGGATCACGACATCGTACCGGGCATGCAGAAGATCCTCCGGCGAAGAATGCGGATCGAATGAGGCGATGTGATATTTTTCGTCAGCGAGTATCTCGCATATTAATTCCCGAACATCGCTTTCATCGTCCGCCACCAGAATGTTCGCTTCGGCGACGTCGGATTGTTTTCGGGGTGAATCCATAGGTATGTACCGATTTAACGATGATGGATTTCCATTTTTAGGGAACAGGCCCGTTTCCATAATAGCCATAAAGAAATTTTATTCAATGATGAATTCTCCTGCGACACTGCAACAGTCTGTTGACCTATCTCTCGGCGGCAAGGGTTGCCGATCAACCGGGACGGAACTAATGATAGCACTATCGGAAAATTTATTCAATATAATTTATTAAATAGTGTTACCATAAAATGGTAACATTATTTGCCTAAGATCCGAATCAAATAACTGCCATTGGCCCATACTCCGCTGTCGCTCGAGTGCTTCAAATTCCAATATCGGTTCTTTAAATATTACAATAAATAAGCAGGCAATTATGTTCAATCACTTTCCTGTAGGTTTTGCAATTCCCGTTACGTTGCCAATTTAAACCTATTTTTCGCTACTACGATACAACCGAAACGGCTATTACTTCAAGAAATCCCGGCGTCCCGAAAATCGAAATAGATTTCAGTTTTTCATCATCAGAAGATCTCATAGGTATTTCTTTGCATTTCAATATTTTACTTCCCGTAATTCTTTTCAAATTGAAAGGGAGAGTTTTTTCGCTTGATTTCCGGTCGCTCGGACGTTAAAATATTGATTTCTCGGCCGATCTCGTTTTGCCGGAAAATGAGCATGCGGGCGGGAAAATGTGACTGGTATTTGAAAAATAATTTAACTGTTTCTATGGTGCGCCGTCGTTCCCTGTAGGTAAATCTTTGCAAGTGATTGTTAAATAAAGGTCGTGCCATCACCACTTTCATCAAGGAGGTTTTTATGGCTTCATTTTCACAACGTAGGGGTATAGCCTTTTTACTGCCTGCAATGTTTACACTTATTTTCCTGGCGTTTTGTATGAAAAAGACCAATCCGGTTTCCTCCGAGGACGAACCCGAACAACCGACGCCCACATTGACCATCATTTCCCCGACAAGCGAAACGACGGTTGAAAGAACGATTGACTCGATTTTTCTGACGGCCGTCATCGGCAACAGCGATTATATCGATTCAATAGAAATAAACGGTGAGAAAGTATCGGTACTCGAGCTGGGCGGCGATACATTGAGTTTACGGTTAAAACTTGAAGGCGATACTGCAAAATTCGTCGTAGCCGTCTATTACCAGACAAGTAAATCGCTTCTTGATTCCATTATCGTTTTCAGAGAGGTGCCACAGGTAACAAGAGGGATGGCAAAAATCTCCGGTACACTGCTCCAGGAATCCTCAGGCCCGCTGGCCAAAAAACTTGCAAAGGCGCGTATCGCCCTCAATGCACAGGGTGTGAAAGCTGAAGTGGAAAAGGTAATTCCAGTATCGGGTGCAGATATTATGGTTTATGACGCCGAAGCTTTGTCGACCTACTCTGATACGATTGTCAAAACGGATTCGGCTGGAAAATGGTCGGTGGAAATTGTTCCGGGGAACTATTTCGTATTTGCCGTCTATTTCGACCGTGAAAATCTTGAGATCGTCTCAACCGCACTTCCCGACATAGAAGCCGAAAAAGACAAGGAGACCATGACCGATACGGCCATTGCAATCAGTGACGACATCAATCCGATGTTGATGACCTTTCTCGATGCCGCTGAAGCGAATAATAATATATTTATCGGCAGCGATATTCCGATCGGTCTACCGATAATTATGTCGTTTTCGGAGCCGATGACCCGCGCATCGGTCGGGGACTCACTGCATGGCGTGGTTCTCGGCAAAGTGGATGCCGACAGCAGCGAGTTGCCGCTTATCGACACCATCCCGGTGCGCAAGCTCTGGGGACCAAACGGAAAGGAACTCAGGTTGGTGCCGCAGAAGGCGCTTGCTGCGGGAGAGACATATAAAGTGGTCATTCCTTCCAATGTAAAAGATCTTGCTCTCAACAAGCTGGATGCCGATTATACCGGTATCTTCGAAGTTACCGAAGCGGTTTCCATGCCTCCCTTCGCCATAAAAACGACCGCACCGGCGGACGGCGACACCATTTCGACGGGGTTCCCGGTCGAATGCATCTTCACACGGCCGCTTGACGTGCTGTCGCTGAACAAACAGTATACCCTCACGTCGGCCGATGACAGCACGATGCAGGGATTTTTCGAAGTAAAGGGAAATGTCGCACGGTTCGTCAACAAGAAACCCTGGCTTTCGGGCGTCGGCTATACCTTGAAGGTCAACAGCGGCGTGAAAGACCTGCTCGGCGATTCACTCGGAAAGGCGGTTACCGTATCGTTCCGTATTCAGCAGAAAGATGCCTTTGAGCAGAAGGAGGGCATCGAGGGTATGGTGGCGTCCACTGTGAAAAGGTTTCTCGGAGCGTATATCGCAGGTGATATCGAGAATTTTGCACAGAGTTTTCATTCCAACTTCGAACTGATCGAGACCACCCCAGACGGTCAGACGTTACACCTGCAGCTGAGTGCATTCCTTGAAAAGATGCGTTCCGACATCGAAGAGCGTAACCGGCTTGCCAAATACGGCATTATCGCACCGGTATTTTATTATCCCGTTGTCGATGGAAGACGACATGTCGCCTGGAGACTTGTCAAAGGTTCGACCGCCGTCTACTTCGAAGACATGGGGCCGGACGGCGGCATCGGAAGGGTGCCGCGGGTGATTACGCCGGACAACAAGGACATTACCGATTCAGTTCGCTTTGTCAATCGCGGCATCGTCTACAACGGTGAAACACTCTATTTCGTACCCGACATGGGCAAGGCGTTTATCGACGGGAACGCGCGGGAGAATGATCCGACAATATTCGGAAAATTGCTTGTAAACAGCACCAATGTCGAGACCCAGGAAATCATGCTTGAAATCAAAGAAGACTTCCTGATACGCAATCTTACCGCTCAGGAAGGAAACGATACGGCGCAGGTAATGATCGAACTCATTACCGAGGAGCGTTACTTGGACGGCAAACGTCCCTTCCCCGTCGCGGACCCGGACAATCCTCCCCCTGATGTGGAAAAAATGGTCACGGCACTCCAGACGAAACTGGTTTTTACCTCAGGCAAATGGATGGTGCTGCAGATCGCCGCGAAAGAGCTCTACGCCGGCGACAAGCAGGAATTCAAGCAGGAAGCGATCGCCGACACGGCATTCGAAATACAGAATTTCGAGCAGACGAGGCCGATTGAATTTGTCAGCCCGAAGCAGAAAAGCGTTGCGGTGGCGACTCCGATCAAATTCGAATGGAGCGTCCCAAAGACGGACAATATCGGCGGATATCTTGTCGTGATTTCCAATGAACTGAACGGCGGGAATCAGGGGCTGATCATATTTACCCGGAAGACAACGCTCACGATCAGCGAGAAGGGCGCGGTCGACAGCGGTGCGGTTGTCCTGTCAGTCGATCCGAAAACGCTTACCGCTCCAATCCCCCGTTTTTCGGCACGGCTGACCTCTTTTACCGTCAACGACAGCGATGTTTACATATGGAAAGTTATGGGTATCATAGATACCTCCTCGTCATCGATACAGCCGGGTGCACCGGTGAATATAATCGCGGACTCCGATTTCGGATCGCACGGGGGTATCGGCATATTCACGCTCATGGGTGAAATGCCCGACATCGCGATAACGCTAACCCAGTTCGATCCCGGAGCGCAACTTCCCGACGACCGTTTCTCCGACCGCGACGGCGACATGTTCCCCGACTGGATCGAAAAAGCGTTTGCAACCTCGCCGGACGATCCGGGCAGCTATCCGAACTTTACATTGGATACCGACCTTGACGGATTTCCGGACTTTCTCGAACAGTTCGCGGGTAGTAATCCGGAGGATGCTGAAAGCAAGCCCGAGGACACGGATCCTGTTGACAACATTCCAGATATGCTCCAGCAACGTCCCGAGTGGAGGCCGGAGTTGAATATGGATGACGACAAGGACGGGTTCCCCAATGAAGTTGAGATGCTGTTCGGCACCGACCCCTGGAATCCCGATTCCAAACCTTCCAAATCGATCAAAGCTTCAGTGCCGGTTAATACCTATTTCGGCGGTATTAAAATCGGCGATCAGGAGTGGAAACGGATCAACTTTTCGCTTATCTCCGACACCACGGGCAATTTTGCATACATCGATACCACCGAACTTCAGGGAATCGCGCGCGGCGGTGTCGACCTGACGGTGAGGCTTTTCTGGAACAACGGAGAGTGGGTGTTCTATCTCGGGCTCGTCAACGGGCCGAACACCGGGAAGTTCATCAAGGTGCGTTTCCACCGCGACGGCAATAATCTTTGCGGACCGGTGGACCTTGCCGATATTGAAAACGGCGGCGGTCCATGCATCGGTGAATTTTTTGCGTCGATCGATTCGATCAAGGATTTCAGCAACATCAGCGGCACTTCAACCGGTCCGATCGTCAACCCCGATGAGCAGGGCCCTCTCAACCTGGGGCCTCCTCCGATGGACTGTATGAAGCGTCCTGACAGCGGCAGCATGGATATGACGCTGGTGCTTTCGTTTACGGAGAACGGTGAACCGGGGGTGAAAGCGTATATCAATAACGACACCGTTGCCTTCGAGCGTCCGTTCTGGTCGCCGGGTCAATTTCCCTCACTGGGCTGCAGTGCTCCGCAGTCGTCGAAGCAGTACCGCCTCGAAGGAAGTCTTTACAGAATAGCAGAACCGGCAAGCACCGCCGATACGCTAGTCCTGATGGGCATTATCGAGTTCAATAAGGAAGATGAAAGCGGAGGCGTCTTCAGGGAAAATTTCGATTACATCGTCTTCATTACCGGCATCAGCGATCCGAAAAGACCCGCAGGTACCTGGACCGGTTGGTATACCAAACCGGTCGGCCCGGTCAACCAGGGGCCCAATCCCTTCATCGGAACAAAGGATTCCGTCGATGCGGCTCTTGAGCGCACCGGAAATAAGGGAATTGTCTTGGAGACGCAGCAGATCGTTTCCATCACCTCCGTTGCACAGGAGGGGAATGTCTGGACGGCGGAGGCGGACACGTCAATCTATTTCATTATGGAAAAAATGGGTGATTTCATTAGCGTCATGTTCAAGATTATCGACGACAAGCAGTACATCGTCCTTGCGGGAAGAGGACAGGGAACGGGACCAATGATGCTGATGTTCGCAGGAGATTCGACTGCAATCGTTGAAGCGCTCACCGCCTCCTCAAATCAGGTGAAGGTCGCGGCTCCCAACCCGTTTGTCATTACCGTTGATCCGGCCACTCTCCGCAGGGAGCAACCGCAGGGTGTGCCGGAAGCCCAGTGGGTTGTCGCTGAAAGCGGTAAACCCAGTCATCTGGTTGCCTTCGCCTCAGTTGACAATGACCCCAAGGCTCTACGAATCGAGGAGAATAAACCGGTGGTAATCGATATCATGATGGGGACTAGACCGGATAAAATGCCCTTTCAAGGGGATTCATCACTAATCGTCTCGGCACTGGAGGGATCGGGCAATATGGTATGGCCTGCCGATGCCCCAAATCCAGCTTCCATTGAAGTAGATCCGGCATCATTGATGAGAATGCAGAACCCCGACAATCCCGATGAGTTCGGTTATATTGTAAGCGCAGCCGGAGCCACAACGGGCGAGTTCATCTTCATGGGTGAGGAGCAGAATCCGCAGGTGCTTCTCATGAACGGAAATATGCCGATGGTGTTCAAGAAGTAGCATCCGGGTTGCTTATCATCACCGTAAAGGGGAGGGTGACAGCCACCCTCCTTTTTTTAAGTTTTAAAGGCTACTTTTTAAAAGTAATGGAAGAAACACTGTATTGCCTTGAGAAGTATCATATTCTGAGAAATTAATACACGAATTTGTATCCGAAGAAGCTTCTTTCCGAAGGAAGGGACATGAAAGGCAGGTTCCATTAGAATAAACAAATTATACATTTTCATATTAGCGGTATATTATTGTAATAAAAGCCCATTTCAAACAGCAGTATCTTTTCCACTATGAATGTTCATGTAGAACATTATAACCGAAACAAAGAACATCTTGAAAAAAGATTTCCACTTAGATCGCGTAATAAACCATGGATATATGTCTATTTATGCATTATCGTATTTGGCGCCTTCATTCTTACACTACTTTCACTACTAAAATGTAAAAAATTTCCCAAATCCTACAGAGAGATAGCGGGTTGGGATGTTACCATTGCAACATGTGTGTTGAATCTGGTTTTTGCCTATGGTTTCGGATTTGTTGCGGTAGTAAATGACTGGTGGTTTTTCTTCCCTGATTTACATACCGGCATTATTTGGAAGATCGGAAACGGTCAGATGGTTCTAGGCGACGTGGTTTTCTATGTTCTGGCAGTCATCATGGGACATTGCGCAGTTATTATCGGCGCGCGGGCAGCATTGCAGCTGCGACCTGCAAAAGCGGAAGCGCTTCTTAAGGGAACATGGATACTTATAGCCATGACGATCGTTGTGTTTGGCATGCCGTTTGGTTCCCAGGTAATGAAGGGTATGGTGCTCTGGCTTTATATCCCGTTTGGTCTTTTTTCGGTTATTCTTTTCAGACGGTATACGGCATTACAGATCTGGTTGCCAACACTGGTTTTTATTACCTGCGAATTCCTGTGGGACATATTTGCGCGTATTTACGGAATTTGGATATTTCCTGATGCTGCAACACATCCGGGCCTGTATTTCAAGGAAATCCTCCTATTTCAAGTCGGTACCTATCCTATTATCTGGCAGCCGGAGATGACCCAGATGGCATTCATTTCAGGTATGATCTCTTTGACGTTTTTTCTCGGTGCGCGTACAATACTCCGCGACGATCCGATCGTATAAACGGAGGCCGATAGTGACAAAACGAGAGATTCCGCTGATCTTCATGGGGCTGGTTGCTTTCGGAATGTTGTTTATACAGCAGAGTTGGGAGGTTTGGCGTAACTTCTTGTTTCTGTACGGGTGGGGAGTTGTTTTTGAGGCGGTGACACAAAATCTATGGAAGTATCACCCGGATGTGGGCCATTCACGGTTCAGCATTCCGCATACCGATATCAATGTACTGGTGCCCTTTGGATGGGTCTTTATTGCGAGCAGCGCATCGTTGTTTTCGTCATGCTTCTGGCACTACATTTTTTTAACCGGTTGCATCGGCTGCACTATTGAACTGATTTTCCACAATCTGAAGTGCTGGGAATATGATTTCGATGAAAAATTTATGGGACTTTTCCGGCCCTATCTTCCCAAGGTTACATTCCTAGGAGTTCCGGTGCAGATACTGGTTTCTTATTTTTTTGTAATAGGACCGGTCAACTGGTTTATTATGGAAAAGCTGCTCCAGGCATGATGTTCAGCTTTTCAGTACTTTAGTAAGCACCATTTTCAGTTCATCAATGGTATACGGTTTGCGTATGGAGGCGTGGAAGCCGTAGTTCTGGAAATTCACCAAGATAGGGTCCTGCGAATAACCGCTGGCAATGATAATTTTCAGATGCGGGTCCTGCTGCAGGAGTTTTTCACCAAGCACTTTACCGCCCATGGCGCCAGGTATGGTGAGATCTGCGATAACGGCAGTATAACTCTCCTGCCGTTTTATCGATAGGTCATACAGGGAAAGTGCGCTTTCGCCGTTTTCCGCAACCTCTACCGTGAATCCAAACGTCGCCAGTACCCTGCTAAGAAGAAGCCGTATCACCGGATCATCGTCCATAACAAGAATTTTTCCGCTGCCGTGAAACTGTTCGGGCACTGTTTCAGGTTTTTCTTTTGCAGGGGTTATGGACGCCTTGAGATACACATGAAAAGTGCTGCCCTTTCCTGGCTGCGAATGCACCTCGATATGGCCGCCGTGCTTGTTGATTATCGAATGGACAATTGCAAGGCCAAGACCGTTCCCTTTGGGTTTTGTGGTGAAGTAAGGATCGAATATTTTATCGATAATGGAATTCGGAATGCCGACGCCATCGTCAATAAATGAAAGGCGGACATACTGCCCGGGGAACAGAGTCACAGAATCGCTTGTCGTAACGGTTCGGTTTTCGGCAACAACCGTGATCCATCCCCCTTCAGGCATTGCCTGATCAGCGTTAAGGGCGAGGTTTTGGATTACCTGTCCGATCTGCCCCTTGTCTGCGGAAATGTGCCACAGCGTTTCAGGGATGTTGAGCCGGTATCGAGCTTTGGTGCCTCGCAACGTAAACGCAAGCACCCCCTCGAGTAGCGGCCCAACCGCTTGCACGCCGATATCAGGCGCATCTCCTTTTGAAAAAGTGAGAAGCTGGCGTGTGAGCAGGGAAGCCTGATGTACTGCAGCCTCGCCCTCTTTTACGATTATTTCGTTCTCATGGGAGAGCGTGCCGCTCATCTTGAGAAGCCCGAATGCGCTGTAGACACCAGAAAGGCAGTTGTTGAAATCGTGTGCTATGCCGCCGGCAAGCACGCCAATGGATTCGACACGGTGGATACGATGCAACTCACGTTCAATGCGAACCTGTTCGGAAATATCACGGATCATGATGATTTTTGCCAGCACCCGGTCGGTCTGTTTAATAAGTGATTGCGAAAGCATCACGGTGTAGGTTTTATCGCGGCATATACAGGATGTTTGGAAATTCACGTACTCTTTTTCGTAGGAATAATCCGCCAGGCACTGTTCAAGGAGGCTAGGTGTGATTGTTTTACCGGCTTCCTTGAACATCAGAGCAGCGGACTGGTTTTCCTGAAGTACGTTTCCGTTCTTATCAAACAACAGTACAGCCTCACTGATGTTTTCGAATATATGGAGCGCAACACGCTGTATCTGTTCTATATCAACAGTAAAAAGGTTGTACCGATGTATAGACCAATAAATAAAGACCGAATGTACTACAATTCCGACAGAGGAGAAGGGAAGGAGGTCGTTGTAGGAGAAAAACAGCGGTAAGACTACAAAAATCAGTGCTTCGTACAACAGTGAAAAAACCGATCCCCAGAATACGAGAGAAATCTGCTTTCGTGACAGCGTGGTATCATTCACGATCATGCGTCTGGCAAGCAGCAGCAGCGCATAGGCCCCCGGCAGGATGATACACACGATAAATACCGGAATCAGAAAAAGAGTGGGCTGGAAATTGTATCTACCGTGTGTTTGCTCGACAATTAAGAAGTGATTGCGGAATAAAAGCGGACCAAGGGCAATGACGGAAACACTATAGGTGATTATCCGCAGGAATATGTCGCTTTTCCTGTTGATGAGTGCGTATATGAAATTTATGTAGAAAAAACCAAGTATGAGCATAATGGACAAAACGATATGCGCAATCAAAGGACCCAAGCCGTAAGGGACTAGAAGCCGCATTAAATAATCGCCTAGACAAGTCGCGGCAATGGCAAAAGAAAAAGCCATGTAGCTCCCGTTGAGTCGGTTCTTCCGGCGTTGGCCCGTGACATAGGCGAATAGAAAGAGATTTATCAAGCAGGAGAGTAGTGGAAGATATGTCGTCAAAGAAAGCATATGCTCGTTCCGGACCCAAAAAAGTTTTTAAACCATGCAAACAAATTCAACAGCTGCAATCCAATAGGTCTCTCACCCGAATTATTCATGCGAATCGCTGAAAATATTGACAGAGAGGTAATAAGGCGGCGCCTTAACTTGTAATAGAATATTGATAAAATTCATTAAAACAAGGGATACCGTATGAAAGAAAATTACCAATTGGAGCTTGCCTTTCCAAGTTTTCATGGTAAAAAGATCACGGACGATTTCGAAGGTAGCGATGTGTCATCCGATGCAGGTCTTGCTCTTCTGCGGGAGGTTGAGCGAAGGGTCGGCATTATTGGCAGGCTTTCACGGTGCATAGAAGATAAAAGGGACCCGCGTTACATCGACCATACGATCGGGGAACCGATGACTCAAAGGATGATGCAGATCGCCTGTGTATATGAGTGCGCTGATAAAAGCGATGCCTTGAGATATGATACAATCCCGCGGAGCAATACCGCCACTCATGCCGAACAACAGAATTGAATGGCCGTGGCCCATTCGAATCCTCTTCCGGTCCCGTACTTCGGTACGATGCGCATCCACACGGCGGGTTTGGTGATCATGCACCGCCGGTCGTCCTGAAAAATATCCAGCGAAATTTTTCCGCGGTCCAGGTCGGGGTGCACCGATCGTGCGTTGAACCGTATGAACAGTGTATGGTTGTTCAATTGTTGCGGAAACCTGTTCAAGGTTCCCTCCGAATGGTAACCCGTGTCAAGCGTCATCGCCTCAACGGCAGCGTCTCCTTCCTCACGGGGCGGAAACAGGTCCGCCATCACGTTGACCTGCAGAGAATTGGTCGCGTGAAGCACCAGCGTGATTCCGTTCCTGTCCGGATCGATAAAACAAATTCTTTTCTTCGGCATCCCTTTAGTCATAAACACCGCTCCTTCGCGCAACAAACCGCCCTGTTTTCAATTCATATTCGACGTAATCATCGGCATGTCTCTTTACGGAAGAGGTTTCAGATCCAGGATGACCGTGGCGGCGGTATCCGCCGGCCCCGCAAGCACACTGTCGGTTCGTGCCGTGTAGACGACCGGATCAACCTCTCTTCTTTCCTGAAAAACAGCCTCTATTGAGTAAAAACCGGCCGGTATTCCGGCAAGCGTGCACGATCCGTCGGCGCCGGTAGTGTCCATAATGGCTGTCCCCCGTATAAACACGATACTATTGTGTTGTGGAACGGTATCGATTTTCGTCACAACCGCAAGTTCGACCAGCGGCACGAAGCGGGAGGAATCTCTCCATGGTCCGGTTGATGAAGAGTCGACCTCGATGTCCCGTATGATGCATCCCCCGCCGAAATCGCTCTTTTGCGCCAGCAGATTGTACACTCCCGTCGGCACATCGGTAAAAACGAATTTTCCGTCGTTTCCGGCATAAACGGTATCGGCGAACGTTTTCGTACTCACTTTCAAGGGTGCATGCGCAGTGTCGCTGACAATGATCCGTGTATCGGGAACCGTGATACCGCGGATCTCGCCGGCGGATGCGATGACGTTGATTCCATTGGTTGTTTCGACCCCGCCCGCAAGGTCGCCGGAGCCGCCGGAACAATAAAGAAGCACCGAAACGGCAATGAAACAACAACCCGGTAGTATGGATTTACCCGGCATCTTTTTTACCCCCTTTCAGGTGGCGACTGACGGGGAAAAGCTGCGTGTTCAGTTGATAGACGTATTCCCTATCAATGGAATCCTCGGCTATGGCGAGAATCTGCTGTCGTGCCTTTTTAATGATCTCTCGTACCCGGTGAAATTCAGCGGAGGACAGACCGATTGTCAGCGTTGAAAAGTCCCTTTCCTCTTTCGGCAGACGAAGCAGCGCTTCTTCCGCACGCCGGGCCATCTCAAGCTGAAAATGGTGCACGGCGATGCTTTCCCATTTTTCACCCGTCGAAAGAAGCTTTTCCGATGCGTGGAAGCGGCCGTCCTTCCCCTCGAAAATCATGCCCGTTTCGCGAAGGGCGTCGACCGCTTTTTCGGCCTCACGAACCGTAATGGAAGGACGAAGAGCCTTGGCCAGCCCTTTTGCGCTTACGATGGTTCCCTTTATATCGATTATTTCCCTTAAAGCAACAAGGTACCATTTCTCGAAAAGTGAATAGTGACGGGGCCGGATCGTTCTGATCCGCTCGCTCCGGAATTCGAGGAGCTTCCGGTACGCGTCGTTTTTCCTCTCGGCCCCCTTTACCTGGGCCAGTTCGACCATCAGGGAAAAATATTCCGAAGCCCTGTCGCGAAGCTTCAGATAATCAATGAACCTCGGCAGCATTTTTTCAGTTACATTGCGCTTGCCGTTCACTATTCTTACGAATGTCGCCGCACTCATCCCCAATCTCACCGCCAACCGCCGGCATGAAAACCGGGGATGCAACAGCTTTTTTTCGGCTATAAATTCCAGGAGAAATTTCCTGTAATCGATGTAATTGTAAATATTCGGCATCCTTTCAACCTCCGGAAGACTAGAAAAAATATATAAACAAATTACAAATTTCAAATAATAATGATTAATTTTATACCGGAAATGGTAACAAAATATTTTAAATAAATT
>JAFGNB010000191.1 GCA_016927235.1 Chitinispirillaceae bacterium | reverse complement strand
GGTGCCGGTAACCTCGGGACCGCCGAAATGGGCAGGGTCGGCGAGACTCTCGTTCCAGAAACCGTCGGACCGTTGCACGGCCTTGAGAGCTGCCGCCATGTCGATGAAGAACGCAGTGTATTTTTCGCAACGGGGATCGGTTGCCGGAATGACGTCAAGTACGCGCGCCAGCGCGGCGAATACCCATCCGTTCCCCCGCGACCAGTAGATGTTTTTTCCCGCCGGGGTCTTTGCTTTTTTAAATGTCGTATCCCGCCACCAGAGCCGGTCGTTCGTATTGTAAAGGCCGAGCGTCGACGCGGTGAAATCGAACAGTGCGTCCATCTTGTCGAAATATGCCGCACTTTCGTCGATGACCCCCAGCTTGGCGAATACCGGCATCGCCATCTGGATCGCGTCGATCCAGGTCCAGAAGGTGTTCGATTTATTTTTTACCATGTTGTCCATGCAGGACCTGGTGTTGGTGATGCGCTCCGGTTTGCGGTCGAATTGATAGAGTTCGATATAGCACTGTCCGGCGCATTGATCGTCGGCATTGGTGGTGGTTGTGCCGTTGCGGAAATTCCATTTATGAAACGTTCCCCATTTCACGGCATGGTTCCATACGGCGCTGTCGCCTGCGAGACGGGCATAGGCGAGCGCGCCCTCGTAATACACCGCACGCGTCCAGATATTGCTTGGACGGTTGCCGGTAAGACAATTGCTGCAGGGATCGGGCCATTTGGCCATGAAACGGTCGTTGGCAAGCTTCATTTTTGCGATAATCTGTGCCTTGGAGGGTAGCGGCGGCGAAGCTTCGTTGCCGGAAGGCGGCAGCACCACTGCCGTCGCGATGCTCAGAACCAGCAGCCGTGATAAACCCCGATTATTCATGGGAGGTATGCAACGGCTCGGAGGAAAGGGGGAGTACGGCTTCGAGGTTGAGCTGCACCCGTGATTCGGCATGCCCGGATTTATAGGTAAGAAGCCTGAATCCGGTGCCCATACCTTCGGTGAACACACTTCGTCCGGCGAGATCGAATATCCTCAGAACGGAAATTCCGTCTGCACGCAGGGAGATTGCGGCTGCAGCCGGTCCGACCGGGAAAGACCGCGCTGTTGCCGTTGTTGTGGCCCCGAATTCATAAGCTCCGAGATCGGGAGCATTGCCGGAAAAGGGGAGGCCCACATCTATTCCCTTGTCGATGAGCTTGCTGCTTGTTTTCAATTTAAGAAACGGTATATCGGGCAGGCTGCCGTCGGGCTTGCGCGGTCCCATCCAACCGGCATCGGAGACGCTCTCAAAGTCGCTGTTCGCCGGGGCGATGTTGAGGTCCCAGGTATTTGATTTCGTGTCCGAGTCTTGCATGTTTCTGTTCCGTTCGGGAAATGCCACATTGTTTCGTAAAACATGCACGAGATTTCCCGAGAGCACGTTGTCCGAAAGCATGTCAAACTGGGTCCCGTTGTTATACGAGGTGTTGTTGTACCAGTTGCTGCCGCCGGGCGAGTGGTTGGCGTAAAAGCCCTGGTTCTTGTTTTTCCAGGAGACGCAGTTGCTGATCGTGTGTCGTATCCCCGCCACCTTGGGGTTGCCCATTTTGAAACCGGAACCGTTGGCACCGTTTCCGGAGCCTTCGTTGATGTACCCATTACCGTATGCCCAGCAGTTTTCTACCACCACGGGATACTTCTGCTCGAAAAGGTCGTAGCCGTCGTCGGAGTTCCACCAGGCGCGGCAGCCGCGTAACACGATGGTGTCGCCGGAGGTCTGATAATGGATTCCGAACCCGTCGGCGTCCTCGCCGTTTTTGGCGGCGTCGAAGTTGTCGTGCGCATCGCAGTTGAGGATCAGCAGTCCGCCGTTTCCATTCGCAATGGAGAGCCCCGGTCCCTGGTTGTGGTGAAAATCCATGTTCTCGAAAATGTTGTTGGTGCAGGGATTGCACCAGAGGCCGTTGTTCGCGGCGTTTTGAGACTTGACATTACATATTTCAATGCCCTTGAAATGAAGCCATTTTCCCTGTACACGGATTCCCGCACCGATATTGCTCTCGATAGTCAGGTTGGCAAAATCAAGAACCGGCCTTTCGTCCCCGTATGCCCAGAAGTAAATTCTTTCGGCGTCGGAGGTGCCGCTCTTCGTAATGGAAATGCCGATTTTTGATTCGGCGCGGCTGGTAATTTTATACGTACCGCCCCGGAGGTAGACCGTATCGCCCGAGGATGCCTTGTCGTGGCCTTTCTGCAGCGTGGCGAACGGCTGATCGATCGTGCCGGGATTCGCGTCATTTCCCCCCGGGGAGACGAACCACGTTGCTGCGGAAATGGTGGTGGTGCTCTGCAGGCAGAAAAGAGCCGTCACCAGGAGAGAGCGTGATGCCTCGGTAATGGAAAACGAGGCTAATTCAATAACATTTTTCATTTCCCCCCCTTGGTAAAAAAAAACCACACAGCCCTCTCCCACAAGGCCGGACTGCCGTGACTATCGATTATAAATAATATATATAAATCCCGGCTGTAGTTGCGGAAAAGAATAGGGGGCTATGAAGCCGAGGCGAGCAGGCTTTTTCATTTACCCAATGCCGGTTCTTCAGCTGCCGGTGGTGTCGTTTCTCGGCATGATTGTCGATATACTGCCGGCGTACCTCGATCCGCGGACGGCGCGGGAGTGAACCGGTAGTTCAGATTGAAATGCTGTGCGGATTATTGCTGTCATATGGTGTGCAGTGCCGGCACGAGTGAACGGTCGCCTCATGACCGGCGATTTTCGTCCCTTTTCATGGAGGGATCGCGGGGGGACTGCAATCGCTCATCACGCAATTCACCACCTCCTCCATCTCCTCAATCCGGTAGGGCTTTCTCATTGATGCGTCGAAACCGTGTTCTCCGGGATGCGCCATGACGGGGTCGTCGTAATACCCGCTCGATACGATGGATTTTACGCCGGGCGAGATTTTCTTGAGTTCCCTGTTCGTCTCTTTGCCTCCCATGCCGCCGGCGATAGTGAGATCGAGGACGGCAAGGAGGTACGGTCTGCCTTCCTCTTCGGCTTGGGAAAATTTTTCAACCGCTTCCTCGCCGCAGGCGGCCGTATCGGCTTCGTACCCCATACGGGCGAGTATCGTTACGGCGATGTCGCGGATGAACATCTCGTCGTCCATGACGAGCACCCGTACACCGCCCCGGCGTTTACCGGAGGAGGCGGTGTGCCGTTCGGGAGCGGCCTTATTGTCGGATGCGGGCAGATAGATATGGATGACCGTTCCGTTTCCGAGCTGCGACTGCGCCTCGATCAGGCCGTCATGGCGCCTGACGATGGAGTACGCGACCGCAAGCCCGAGGCCGCTGCCCTTCTGCTTTGTGGTG
>JAFGNB010000190.1 GCA_016927235.1 Chitinispirillaceae bacterium | reverse complement strand
TCGATGACCTCGGTGGCGGCGAAGACGGTGCAGAAGCTGCCGAGTTCGATTGTCCGGGTGGAGTGTTCGGCGAGGGCGTTGAGTTCCTTGATATCAAGTGCAAGCTTGTGCGCGACCTCTTCGAGGAACGCGCCGGTGCCGGCGGCGCATTTGCGGTTCATCTTGAAGCCGAGCCGTCTGCCGTTTTCGTCAAGGTGGATGACCTTGCTGTCCTGCGCCCCGATGTCGATCACCGTCATGCGCTTGCGGAAAAGGAAAAAAGCCCCCTTGCCGTGGCAGGCGATTTCGGTCATTTTGCCGTCGGCCCAGGTGATGTTGTCGCGTCCGTAGCCGGTGGAGACGATCCGCCTCACGGCGGACCTGCTGATCCCCGCCTCCGTGCAGACCGCCGCACGCAACTCCTCCGCGGTCTTTCCGTAATCGATACCCGACAGCTTCAACGCCTTTGCGACGATGCGGCCGGCGGAATCGGCCAGCACGAACTTTGCCGTCGATGAACCGATGTCGACACCCCCGAAATACTCCATACGGCCGATCCCCGCTTATTGTGAAAGCTGTTCGACGAACGCTTCAATATTGGTGCGCGACTGTTCCTCCGAATAGCACCGCAGGTCGTTGAGGTCGCCGTCGATGATGACGAACGGCTTTCCGGTCTTCTCCTGAAGCCGCTGCGGCATGCTGTAGCTGCTGTTGGAATTGTTGGGGCAGGTCTTCGCGTTATGGTAAAGGATGCCGTCGACATTGAAAGTGCGGAACATCCGCCGGATATATTCCTCCTTCCATCGGTCGTCGCGGCAGATAAAAATGTTCGTGTAAGCGCGCGCCATGCCGTCGAACGGGTTGTCGGGATCGAGGTCTTCGAAGATCCAGCTGTTGCAGTAGGTGGAGGCGACGACCGCGGTCTTGAGTTCGATGAACTGCACGGCGAGGTTCTTGAGTTTTCCCCAGATCGGCATGCCCTCCCAGTAGATGCGGTATTTCTCTCCGTCAACCGCTCCGACGCCGTCGGCAATGCGTTTTCTGAGTTCGGGAAGCAGCACGTTGTAATAATCGACCGCATCCTGCGTGCCGCGCAGCACGACCGCGGGCCCCATATGGATGGTGCCGTCGAAAAAGGAAAGCGGGGCGGGATGATTCGCCGCGGTCAGAAGCACCGCTTTCCAGAGTTCGGTGCATGCGCGGGAGAGGGCGATGACCTCCTTAAACCGGTCCATGTCGAGGCGCCTCCCGGCCGCCGCTTCGAGAGGCTTCACCAGCGCTTCCGTCTGCCGCGAGACGGTGTCGATGATGGCCCCGTCGACATCACCGACGGCGCGGGGGGTATGAATGCCCACGCACGGCACCTCCCACTCCCTTCCGTAAAACTCGAACCAGTCTTTCACGTCGCGGCACTGGTTGGTGTTGTACACCAGCACGTCGGCTTTCGGAGGGCCGGCAAACCCCATCTTCCGGAACGGCCCCTCGCCCTTGAGGTACGATCCTATGTCGCTTGTCAGGTATGAGCAGATGTCGGGGGAGTACCCGCGGGCGTTGGCCAGAGGGATCATGTCGGTTGCCATGCGCGACGACCCGAGCATGGCGCCGTAGTTTTCCGGATAATATACCTCGAACCCCAGAGCGATCAGCAGTTCGGCAGGGCCCACGCTCGTGCAGTAGGCGATGTTGTTCCCTTCCGCGCCGGGGCCCATAAGCCTGTTGAAATACCGGTCCATGATCTCCTTCATCACCGCGGTGGCGGCGAATTTCTTCGGTCCGACAGCTTCTGCCATGATACGACTCCTATTGATTTGAAAGTAAATAACGACAAGGTTGATAGCGCTCACCGCACTCGGCGGCAAGCGCCGATAGCCGTGCATTGACCTCCGTGAGGCCGAGGTCGCGCGCGTAGCCGATCACCCCGCCGCGAAAGTCGGGGAAGGCGGTGCCGAGCACCGTCGCGACGTCGATATCCGCTTCGCGCAGGACGACCTTCTCTTCGATAAGGCGGAACCCTTCACCCACGAGACGGAAAACGAGCCGGCCGGTGATTTCTTCACGGGTAAAGGAGCGGAGTTTCCCGCCCGATTCGTTGCGGACACGGGCGATGATTTCTTCGGCGCGGACGCTCTTTGCGGGCGTCCGGTCGCCTTTTTCGTAGGCGTACACTCCGCATCCCGTTTTCTGCCCGAGAAGCCCCTCGTCGACCATGGTCGCGGCGATGCGCGAAAGGGGGATGTGATGCGGGTACGCCGCGCGTAGTATCCGGTCGGTAAATGAAAGGATGTCGATGCCGGCCATGTCGATAAGCGCCAGCGGACCCATCGGGAAACCGAATGCGACCATGGCGGCGTCGATCTCATCGGGCCGGGCCCCCTCTTCGATGAGCCGGAACGCTTCAACGAGATAAGGAATGAAGAGCCGGTTGACGATAAAACCGACGCTGTTGTTCACCACAACCGGCGTTTTCCTGAGGTCTTTCATCAACCGCAGCGCCGAGGCGACGACCGCGGGATCGGTTGTCTCGCGCCGTATCACTTCGACCAGGGGCATGCTGTGGGCCGGATTGAAAAAGTGCAGGCCGACAAGCCGCTGCGGCCGGGGGAGCTTTTCGGCAAGAACGTCGAGATCGATGGTGGAGGTATTGGTGGCGATGAGGGCGGTCGAGGAACCGACTGCTCCGATGTTCTCCATCACCGCCTTTTTGGTTTCGATATTCTCGAAGACCGCCTCGATGATCAGATCCGCCGACGCGAGTGCTTCCCAGTTCTTTGCAATCGATATCCTGCCGAGAATGTCATTCGCCTTCTGCCGGCTCAGAGAACCGCGCTGCACCTTCCGGTCAAGCGACTCCGCGATCCGCCCGACCCCTTTCTCCGCAGTCTCATCATCGATATCCATCACGAACGTCTTTTTCCCACCGGCCGCGAATACCTGTGCGATGCCGCTCCCCATCGATCCCATGCCGACCACCGCCGTCGTGGCGACCGCAGACGGTTCGATGTTGTCGAGGCCGGGAACGTTCGCAGCAGCGCGGGCGGCGAAGAAAAGCCTGATTTTGTTGCGCGCCGCGGGGGTGGCCATGCACTGTGCGAATCCCGCCTGCTCTTTGACAAGACCTTCGGCGTACGATCCGGTGATGCCCGCCACGACCGCCTCGATGATGTTATGCGATGCGATGATCTCCGGACGCGCTTCGGCGGCTTTTTTACGGGCTTTTTCGAAGGCCGCCGCATTTGCCGCCGCATCGACGATTTTATCGGTCAGCCCGCTGCCGGCCGGCGGTTTTTTCCCGAGCATCACGAATTTCTTCGCCG
This sequence comes from Chitinispirillaceae bacterium, assembly GCA_016927235.1. Taxonomy (GTDB): domain Bacteria; phylum Fibrobacterota; class Chitinivibrionia; order Chitinivibrionales; family Chitinispirillaceae; genus JAFGNB01. The sequence continues at coordinate 330 of JAFGNB010000190.1, read as the reverse complement.
TTGAAATCAGTTTTGAAGGTTCGCAGAGCGCATCGACAAGGCCGACGGCGAGCGCCTCCTTTGCATCGACCGGTCGCGCCGACAGCAGCATATCGAGCGCGGCACCGAGACCGATCAGGCGCGGCAGCCGCTGGGTGCCGCCTGCGCCCGGAAGAATGCCGAGATTGATTTCAGGCATACTGCAGCGGGTGTTCGTTGCGCAGACCCGGTAGTGGCCGGCAAGGGCGAGCTCGAGGGCGCCCCCCATCACCGATCCGGCGAGGGCCATGCAGACGGGTTTTTCCGATTGTTCGACACGGTCGAAGGTTTCCTGGAACCGGCGTGAAATTG
>JAFGNB010000189.1 GCA_016927235.1 Chitinispirillaceae bacterium | reverse complement strand
TTGGCGGCGCCGAAGTCCATCAGCTTGACGATTTTATTTTTCGTCAACATTACGTTTTCCGGTTTGATGTCGCGGTGCAGGATGCCGCAGATTTCTCCGCCCCCGCCGCCGCTCTGAATGCGGACGTTATGCGCGTATTCAAGCGCGCTTACCAGTTGGGCCGCGATGCCGAGGATCTCCCGTTCGTTTATTTTCGGATTGGAACGAATGTACTCTCTGAGCGTCTGACCTTCAATAAATTCCATTTCGATATAGAAAAAGCCGTCGACCTGCCCCGTATCGAACACACGGAGAATGTTCGGATGATCGAACCGCGCAACGAGCTGGGCCTCCTGCCTGAAACGGACGAAGTACTCCTCCTCCTCGGTAAACGCCGGTTTTAAGATTTTTACGACGCGGTTCAGGTCGAAACGGGTATTGTGCGCCTGATAAATCAGTGCGGTTCCGCCCTCATTCATCTTTTTGACGATTTCGCAATTACCGATTGTTTTTCCGATGAACTGGTCCGGCTGATGCGAGAATCCGGGCATGTTTTTCACTCCGCCGCCTGCCGACCCCTGATAATCCCATCCGGTGTTCTTTTTTATCGCCTGCATATCAGACTCCCGCCATCAATTGGTTCAGTGCGTCGGAAATCGTGTCGATTCTGGTTCCGACTTCCCGCCGGGCATGCTCCAGGGGAGTGTTCGGCCGGCTGCGGCATGAGGCATAACATTTTATTTTCGGCTCCGTCCCGGAGGGGCGTGCCGTAATGATACTCTCATCATCAAGAATAAACTGTATCACATTCGACGAAGGAAGGGAAATATCTTTTTTTACCGTTCCTTCAAGAAGGTTTCGGGTCGTTCCGTCGAGGAAGTCCTTGATGGTAACCACACGGGTATCGGCAATGGAAGCGGGCGGCGCGGTACGAAGCCGCTCCATGAGCGATTGCATTGTCCGAAGGCCCGACTGGCCTTTAAAATATTGATTGATCTGCGTCTCCTGAAAATAGCCGTGCCGCTGCCAGAGAACGGCGAGCTGATCGAAAAGAGTGCGCCCTTCAAGGCGATGAAAAAGCGCCATTTCCACGGTCATCGTTGCGGCGGAGACCGCATCCTTGTCACGCACCTGTGTGTTGACCAGATAACCGTAGCTCTCCTCTCCGCCGAAGATATAGGAGGGCCCATCGGCCCGGGATTCAAATTCCCTGATTTTTTCTCCGATATATTTGAACCCGGTGAGCGTGTCAATGCATGCAACACCGTATGACGCTGCGATCAGCCGCTGCAGCTCGCTTGTAACGATTGTCTTGATAAGCACCGGCTTGCGCGGCATGGTGCCCAGCACGGCGCGTGAACTCAGGATATAATCGGCCAGCAGTGCGCCGAGTTGATTTCCGGTGACAAGCCGGAATGCCTTCCCGTCCTGCGCCGCGATACCGAGCCGGTCGGCGTCGGGATCGGTGCCCATGGCGAGGTCGGCGCCCTTTTTCTCGGCAAGCTCGAGCGCCAGCCTCATCGCCGCCGGCTCTTCAGGGTTCGGTTTTTCGACTGTCGGGAAGGCGCCGTCGGGATCCTTCTGCTGCGGAACCGCCATGACGTCGACCCCCAGTTCGCGCAGTGAGCGTTCCACCGGCATCGCGCCCGATCCGTGCAGCGGCGTGAAAACGACCGTGAGCTCACCTCCGCGCTTCTTTAACAGCTCGGGCCTGATCGAACACCCCTTTACCATTGCAATGAATTCATCGTCGACCTCGCGGTCGATCATCCGCAGCAGCCCGCGGGAGATCGCGGCGTCCCGCTCCATCGCGGAGGGCTTTCCGGCAACGCTTCTCACCGCAGCGATGATCTCATTATCCTGCGGAGCGACGATCTGCGCCCCGTCGCTCCAGTACACTTTGTAGCCGTTGTATTCGGGGGGATTGTGGCTTGCGGTGATGACGATGCCGGCGGTCGCCTTGAGATGCCGTACGGCAAACGACAGTTCCGGCGTGGGCCGTAACCCAGTGAAGAGCGAAGTGCGGATGTGGTTTCCGCAGAGCACCAGCGCTGCTTCAAGGGCGAAAATATCCGAGCATTTACGGGAGTCGTAGGCGATGACGACGGAACCGTTCCCTCTGCCGACCGTTTTGTTGATATAATCGGCAAGACCCTGGGTAGTGCGCCGGAGGACAAAAGGATTCATCCGGTTATACCCGCCGCCGATCACTCCCCGCAGCCCCCCGGTCCCGAACTCGAGATCGGTGTAGAAACGGTCGTTGAGCTCATGAATATCGTTTCTCTCGATTAAGCCTTCAACCTGACTGCGGAAAGAATCGTTCTCCTCATTGATGATATATTCGCGCGCTTTGTTAATTATTTCTTCGGGATTCATTCCGTCAAGACTCCATGAAGATTGGCCGGGCGTGGAGGTCCCTTTCGCATGCCGGTAGAATTCAAGCTTAAAAATAGTGAATGGTACTGCGAAGTAAACAGGCGCAGCCGCAATAAGAGGGAATTATTTCTTTAAAAGGAAAACATCACCACCGGTACCACCGCCACGATCCCATATCCCGCCGCTATCCCTTTGTCGAGTCCGGCAACGTCGTTATTGATTCCTGCCGACGCCGCAAGCCAAATTCCCGCGGCACCGGTAACAAATCCGGTAATCCGGTGGACGGTGCGCCACCGCGTATAATCAGCCGGTTTCCCAAAGAGCGTATAAGCGCCCACCCCGCTGTTAACGACGATGAGTGAAAGGTTGGTGACTGCCGAGGCCGTCGCATTGGCGCCCCCGGTTTGCATCAACCGGATTGAGCTGTATATGCCCGTTCCCTCAATGATTGGGATGGAGATGAGATGTCCGATCGTTTTCCCGTCAAAACCGTGCGAGGATTCCGTCAGGATAATGGCGAAAAATGCAGCAGGCAACAGATTTTTTACCATTGATATACTCCTTGTATAATTGTATGCAGACCCGGTACGCTCATGGAATAAAATAGATGGTGCTCTTCCACCCGCAACAGGCGTAACGAATAGCCGGCCCTCTGAACGAAAGTTTTTTTTCCAGGCATCGGAACGTGTTGTATTTTATTCGACCGATTTGTCGGGAAAGTTATATTCTTTCTCTGCAATGATGCCGCATGCAGGGTTGCGGTGCAACAGGAGCCATGGGAAAGCAATTCGACGTAATTATCATCGGGTCGGGGATAAGCGGCCTCACCTGCGGCGCTTTTCTGGCTCGGGCCGGAATGCGGGTGTGTGTATGTGAACGGCATACCGAAATCGGCGGCTATGCTCACGGCTTCACACGCGGACGCTATCGTTTTGAATCGGGTATTCATTCGGTACCGCTTGCTCCCGACGGATTCATTTTTTATCTGCTGCGTCTCCTCGGCGTGGAATCAAGCATTAAAGCTGCGGCACACGATGCGATGTATAGTTTTTCGACGGGAAAAGAGACGTATAAAGTCCCTGCGCGACTTGAGGACATTGTCGCTCAACTGACCGTTGATTTTCCCGGTCAGCGCAGCAACATCAAGGCGCTTGTCGGTGACATGCGACAATTTTACGAAGCGCTTATCGAACCTCTTTTTCAGTATGAAGAACGGTTCATTGAAAAAAACACAAGTTTTATCGCGAACTATTTCAACCGCTCCTATAAAAGCCACATTGAACGATTTATTACCGACGAGCGTCTGAAACGGATCTTTTTCAGCCAGTGGCCTTACTGGGGGATGCCGCCGGAGTTTTCCCCGACGATTTACTGCGTCCTTTCATTCTATGTTCACGCACTGGAAGGATCGCATTTTATTCCGGAAGGATTCTCAAAACTTGCCGATGCGCTTGCACTGGCGATCACCCGGCGGGGCGGAGTAATCCGCACCGGCGTAGAAATCGTCCGCCTCGAAACCGAAAAAGATACGGTACGATCGGTAATAAGCGACAAGGGTGAAGAGATTGAAGCCGGGCTTATTGTTTCAAATATCAGTCCCTACCAGCTTCATGGCAATCTGATCCCGGAACACTCACGCAAAAAACTATGGCAGCGCCGGCTGCACGGACTTCACCCTTCGATATCAGCGACGGCACTCTACTGCGGGCTGCATCATCCGCTTGCATTCCCCGGCGGCAGTATGCTGGATTTCTGGTTTCAAGAAACCGATTATTCCCACCTTTTCCGCTCGATCGGCACTATGAAACAAGGAGCGCCCAACCATCTCATTTTTCTTCAGGTGCCGCAACCCGATGCGGCCCCGAGCATGCTGCTTTTCTCCCTGTGTCATGCCGCCCAATCAACCGACTGGCACCGGGAAAAACGGTTCTACGCGGAAAAAATGATTTCTGCCGCTGACACCCTTGTTCCCGGTTTCCGTGAAGCAATCGATGTCATTGAAATCGCTTCACCTGCTACCTTCGAACGGTTTTCAGGCAATACCTCAGGCGCACTCTACGGTTTTGAAAATATAAAAACAGTCTATGGTGAAGCTAAAATGCCCAGCACAACCTACCTGAAAAACCTTTTTCAAACCGGTCACTGGTGCAAGCCGGGCGGCGGTGTCTGGAATGTAATGGAGTGCGGGTATACGACCGCACGGATCATTCTGTACCGGGGGGTGCAAAAAAAGTAAAGCCCCTGTAGAACCGAAAGCGCAGCTTTTCCGCAACGGATTTTCCTTTCAACCATGCATCGATGTTCAATGGATGCCTTCTATCGAAGGTTACTTTTTGGAGCGATTGGTGTCGCTTTCCTCACAGGACTTTTCGTATGCTTCCGTCTTCCATGGCTTGCGCACATGCGCGGGAAAGGAGTTCCTTCAATTACAACACATGTCGCATAGGGTAACGTTATGTAACGACCGCCGCGCAGGGATCGAACATTGAGCTGAGGCACGGCGGAAGGCAGGCGTTTCCCGCAGGTAGACACTTTTTCTTCATGCCTGTTGAAATGCGCTCCTTTTTGCGATAAATTTATAGGTGGAGGTCGACGATGCCCGATATCTTCACCTATACCGATTACCGAAAACTCCTTGCCGACTATTACACGGAGCACAAGATGCGGAATCCGGGATTTTCCTATCAGGCTTTCGCAAGCAGGGCCGGCTTTCCCAACAGGGGTTTTCTTTACAACGTGATTACCGGGAGGAAAAGCCTTTCAACGTCGAGCACCGTGAAGCTGTCGCAGGCCATGAAGCTCACTGCATCGGAAGCGGATTATTTCGAGAACCTCGTTTCCTTCAATCAGGCGAAAAATCTACATGAACGCAACTATTTCTTCGATAAGCTCGACGCCATTAAGAGCAGCAAGCCGGGTTCGGGCATGGTTCGGGAGACACGCAGAGAGCAGCACGACTTCTATTCCATATGGTATATAAGCGCGATCCGTTCTCTTATCGATATGCACCCGTTCAAAGAAGACTATGACTGGCTCGCCAGGAGTGTCTACCCGCCCATCAAACCCAGGGAAGCCAAGAAAGCCGTCATGCTCCTGCAAAAACTGGGCATGATAAAAAAGGGACGCAACGGAACGTTTGAGGTAACGGACAAAACAATAACGGCGGGCAGTGATGTGGTGCAGCTCGGCTTCCTCAACTTCCAGATGCAGACGACGGAGCTCGCCCTCAAGGCGATACGGGAGATGTCAAAGGAAAAACGTAACATTTCCGGTCTGACGCTGGGCATCTCGCGAAAGACTTATGAGATAATCTGCGCCGAGATCGCTGCTTTTCAGTCGCGGTTGCAGGCTCTGGCGGAGCGGGACGATGAAGCGGATAACGTGTATCAGCTTAATTTCCATCTCTTCCCTATCTCTAATGTAAATGGAATAGCAACCGGTCGGCAGGGGTGGCGTAACATGCAAAGGAAAAAGGTATGAAATAAATATTTTTCGATGTCGTGCCCTGTCGACTGGAGTGATACAATACGCAAAGGAATAAGCCATGAAATCAACAGGTATATTCAGGCGGTTGCTTATCGCCGTCTGCATTCTCGCGGCACTCATGTGCACCAATCCGCCTACGGCGGGCAACAGTTCTCAGACTCCGAATTCCGTTGTAGGCATGATTTATCAATCAAACGGAAAAACGCCCGCAGCAGGCGTCCGGGTAGCTATCCGGCCGAGAAACACCCTGGCCGATACTTCGGGATTGGGATTAACGAAGCAACTCGTCGATACCGCAACGGTAATGACCGACGACTCCGGCCGGTTCGTGTTCGATTCTACGCTGGATACCGGAACCTATGTTATCGAGGCGGACGACGGGGACGGCAATATGGCGCTTGTCGATTCGGTGCAGGTCGGAAAGAGCGACTCCGCCGTGAAGGTCGAGGAAACGCTACGGCCGGCAGGGGCAATAAAGGGTATTATACGGCTTTCTGAGGGCGGGGATCCGCGCAAGGTGTTTGTCTTAGCATTCGGCATCGACCGGTTCGCACGGGTAGAGGTGGATGGGAGCTTCAGGTTTACAAACCTTGCGGAAGGAATCTACGATTTACGACTTATCTCTTCGCTTGCAGATTATGGTGTTCTCGATATCAATGGTGTCCCGGTAAGTGCGGGTGATACTACCAATCTGGACACACTTGTCCTACCGTTTGTAGGTTTACCGTCTCCAAAAAACATCTCGGTTTCCTACGACACACTTAACCAGACAGTGATTGTCTCATGGGACACCATCAGTACCTCCCTCATCGACGGATTTAATGTGTATCGGGCAATTAAAGGTAACAATTTTGTTTTATTAACAGATACTCCACTGCCCGAAACGACAACGGTTTTTCTCGATTCCAGTGTTAAAATTAACACTACGTATGAATATCGCGTAGTATCCCGAAATTCGGCGGGTGAAGAGAGTAAACTCGTCGATATCATTGAAGATACCGTAACCTCCGTCTCATTTACCGAAGCAACAACCACTATTGAGTGGAAAACAATAGGAACAAAGGATTCCGCGGTCAGTATCAATGATACTATCCGGATTATTGCCGCCTATGCCAATCCGACCAGAGTGAATGATAAAATTCAGTGGTATATCGATACGACCGACTCTTCAATTAGAACAGTCGACATATCTTCACTATCGGGCAGCGATACGCTTGTTTACTGTTGGCAAGATACCGGAGAAGTCGCCGTCATTATCAACATTGTTGATGAGGCCGAATCCGAATGGATGGATAGTCTGCATATATCAATTGTCAGGGATGCCCCGGTGGTCGGAATTTTGGGAGAATCAACGGTTGCCATAAATACACCAATTACCTTTACCGCCCAGGTTTCACAGGAATTCGGTACAATTACAAAATATTTATGGGATAACGGTATTGATCCCGGATGGGATGATTCAACGGGATCAGACTATACATTCACCTTTTTTGCTGTGACAACGGTAACGATGACACTTGAAGTCACGGATGATGACGGAAATATCGAATTTGCCACAAAAAAGGTGGTTGTCACCAACGATGCTCCGGTTGTTACCGGACTGGAAGACACGACGATCAGCATCAATGATACGATCCACTTTTCAATAGATGCTACCGACAACAACGGCATTAAAACGATTTTTTGGGATTTCGGTGATGGAAGCGGTACTCAGTACGATACGACAACAAGCTTCAGTAATTATCATATTTTCCCTGACGAACCGATGCAATGTGGGGTAACCGTAACCGTCGTAGACAGTTTCGACAAACCGACAGTATCGACGGCGAACGTTGATGTTATACTCGATCCGTCAAACGCGCGTATTCATTCTCCCGCAAGCATACATGCAGACAGCACATTAGTCCTCAGCGCCGACCAATGCACTCCCGGACGTTTTGGTAGCATTACCAAGTACGAATGGAGTATCGGAAGTTATACCGACTTTGCTACAAGCTCTGGCGATACCGTTATCACACCACCTTTCGGAGATGAAATCTCGTTAGTTGTCGTGCTGAAAATCACTGATGACGACAATAACATATCACTTGACACAACCAAGATAATCATTGGTCCTTCGTGGACAAGGGCGACAGCAGCCGCTCCATTTCCGGAGCGTTTGGGACATGCGGTTACAACATTCAACAATCGGCTTTGGGTTATCGGCGGTGCTAATGAGGCTACACAGAATTATAATTATAATGATGTCTGGTCGAGTGAGGATGGTATCGACTGGACACTCGTTAATAATGCGGCGGATTTCACCCCACGTAACAGACATAGTATAACGGTATTTCAAAATAAAATGTGGTTGATTGGAGGTTTTGTTAGAGATGCCGAAGGGGATAGGTTTAGAGCAATTAATGACGTGTGGTGGTCCGAAGATGGGGTTGATTGGACGGAAGCAACCGCCGAAGCCGCCTTCTCGCCGCGATACTCTTTCGGTACGGTTGTGTTCGATAATAAAATCTGGATTTTAGGTGCCGGAGGTTTCGGCCCAAGTGATGTATGGTGGTCACGTGATGGCATTGCGTGGACGGAAGCAACAAGTGAAGCGCCGTTTAAACCGACGGCAGGCCTTGGCTTTTCAGTTTTTGAGGGAAAAATCTGGGCCATGGGTGGACATGACGAAGAACATCTCAACCACGTTTGGAATTCAAACGACGGTTATTCATGGACGTTAGTAACCGATAGTGCAGACTTTTCTGAAAGAGGACAACATGCGACGGCTGTTCTGGAGAACATACTATTCCTTCTAGGTGGTAGGGGGGCCGGCGAAAATGAACTAAATGATGTATGGTGTAGCTTTAACGGAAATAAATGGATACAGACAAAGAGTTCTACCCGTTTTGAACCGAGGGCTGGTTTCGGCATAACGGTATTTAATAACAAACTATGGGTTATCGGGGGCTCAGTGGAGGATGGAGCTAAAAATGATGTTTGGTATGCTCCTTAACCGTAAACGCTCATCCAAGGCATCCATCGGACATGCTCCCTATCCGTGTTCGGAAGATCAGTTTTCAGAAGGATAAAGAGACGTATGTGCCGGATCAATGCCACCATTGTTTGTCTTATACCATTTAACAGGAAGCAAATCGGTAATATCGGCGCCTTCAGGACGAATGGCCAATGTCATCATGACCTCTTTAAGATACTCTTCCGGGTTGATGTTGTTGAGTCTGCAGGTTGTTATAATCGAATAAAGTATTGCCATCCATCGGGCGCTGTTGTTATCGACCGGGACGAGATGCGGCTGCGGGAAGTGTCGAACCTGCTGGAGCGGGATTTTCGCTCCCTCTTCTTACCAGATCACCACGGTTTGAGCATACTCTCTTATCACCGAATCGCCGGTGACGATTTTCATCGAGTTCAGCTGTGCGGTGGCAATGATGATGCGGTCGCACGGGTCATTATGCAGCAACGGCAGTTCGACCGATGCGGCGGCGATCACTCCCGAAACCGGGATCTCATGAATGCAGTGAAAATCCAACGCCTCATTATACCAGTCGACGGGTGGGAGGGGAAGCACGATTTTGCCGCTTCGGGATTTGATTGCGATTTCGAATGCGGATATTGACGAGACAAAAAGAGAACCCGGCCGTTGCACGATTGCTTTTTTGGCGGCATGCGACAGTTTTTTCTGATCGGATGCAAGCCAGAGCAGTGTACAGGTATCAAGAAGCAGCATCATGCGCTCATCGTTGCGCCTGCGCCCATTCCTCGTCGGTCAGCGGCATATCGGGCGGTTCCCTGAAAAGCACGTTCTTCAGCCTCGGGCTCTGAAGCAGCGGATCCTTTCCTTTGCGCCATGGATGCATTTCCGCGACAGGAGCGCCGTTTCTGCAGATGACGATAATCTCCTCTTTAGCCTCTATTGTGGCAAGAAGTTCGGAAAGCCGTGTCTTCGCTTCATGTGTATTGACCGAAATCATCTTTTTTATCCGGTTTATAGAAAATGATTAGTTCAAGTTAGTTTAATTATACAATGTTTCAGTCAATCCCGCAACTTTTTCATCATGGGGTGGGTAACAATGGCATGGATAATTTCTTGTTCAGGAATTTGTGAAATTTATTTGCGTGATCGCAAAGGCGAGCGGACTTGCGGGTGGCTATGTGACTTTATGGGTGGACCGAACCCGGAGCGGATACCTTATACTGTCTATTACATTCACAAAATATGAACGATATTTTTTCTCCGGTGTTGCCTTTTATTCCACTCTGCAGTATTATATCAGGTAGAAGAAGGAGCCGTATCATGCCTGATATTTATCGCTATAACGATTACCGGGTTTTCCTGCTTGACTATTTCAACGAGCAGAAGGCCGCTAATCCGTCATTCTCTCATCAGTTCTTCGCCCGCAAGGCAAATATCAAGAGCTCAGGCTTCGTTCTGCATGTCATGAAGCGTGAGCGCAATGTCACCAGGCCGGTACTGCTCAATATCGCTCGGGCCATCGGTCTTGATCCGGCACAGACGGAGTATTTCGAGGACCTCATGGCATTCGACCAGGCAAAGACGCAGAGCGATCGCGAGTACTATCTCGGCAGGATCGCCGCCAAACGCAGGAACGTCAAGGCGAAGTCGCTCGGCGACCGTCAGTATGAGCTCTATTCTGCGTGGTACCATCCCGTCATACGCGAGATGGTGACTCTCTCCGATGATAACGATGATCCTTCGGTGATTTCGAAGTTCGTCGTTCCGGCGATTACGCCGAAGCAGGCAAAGGAGTCGCTAAAGCTTCAGAAAGACATAGGAGTCCTCACCGTCGGCAAACGCGGCAAGCATCGACAGGCCGAGCCGTTCATCTCCGGAGGCGGCCCGGTCCGCGATACTGCGCTGGTCAGGTATCAGAAGGAGATGCTCGAACATGCCAGGGCGGCATGGGACAGGTTCGCACCTGATGAAATCACCATGCACACAATGACATTATGCATGTCCGAAGAGATGCTCGAAACCGTCCGCGAGGAGGTGCGGGCATTCAAGAACCGGCTGCTGGAGCTCGTCGGCAGCGAAAAAAAGATCCCCGAACGGGTGTACCACCTCAACATCAACTTTTTTCCGGTGACGAAATCAGCGAAAGGGAAGAAACGATGAACGGAAGACTATTATTCGCTCTGTCAATGGCGGCACTGCTGCCGGCATGCATCCTCGATCCGAATGCGGACGGTTCCGGTTCGACGACCGAGACGGCGAGGGTCGTTGGCAAACTCTACCAGCCAGACGGCAAGACTCCTGCCGCAGGAGTCCGGGTCGCCATTCGGTCCCGCAACACCCTGGCGGACACCTCCGGTTTTGGGCTGCCAAAGCGGATGGCCGACACTGCTACGGTTACGACCGACGATTCCGGTAAATTCTCATTCGACAGCACGCTGGATACGGGGCTGTATGTGATCGAAGCCGATGATGGAGACAACAACGTGGCTCTCATTGACTCGGTGAAGGTCGGCGACAGCGACAGCTCGGTCCAGGTAGAGGATACCCTGCGGCCGGCGGGGGCGATCACCGGTATAGTGTATCTATCTGAAGGGGGCGACCCGAGGAAGGTGTTTATTATGGCTATGGGACTGGACCGGTTCACCCGGCCCGATGGCACGGGGAGGTTCACGTTCGGAAATCTGGCGGAGGCGGTATATGATCTCACGCTCATTTCGTCACTGGATGATTATACGGTACTGGAGGTTCCGGGAGTTGAGGTGGTATCGGGCGGGACGAGGGAGCTGGATACGCTGAGGCTGCCCTTTACGGGGATTCCTACGGTGAAGGGATTGAAGATCGAGTATGATACGATGAAGCAGATCGTGAAGCTGATGTGGGTGAGGGCGGATACGGGGCTGGTGTCGGGGTATCACATCTACCGGAGAAATGTCAACTCAAATACCGTATTTTCAAAAGTTAATACGTCGCTGGTTACGGACACAGTCTATGTTGACTCCTCAGTGTCGAATGATTTCAATTATGAGTATCGGCTCAAGGTTGTAGACAAGAATGCGAATGAAGGAGATTTCAGCACTGTCGTTTATGTTGGCATAGAATCGCGATTTCATCCGATAGACAGTATTCCCTTTAACGGAAGTGGATGGGCTCGAGTTGCCGTTACTGATTCAGGAGACTTATTTGTCGTTGAAAATGGAAGCATACAACTATACGATCGAAAATCAAAAACAGCGATTGTAGTCTGGACGATGCGAGGCGCTTTTGGAACCGTACAACAGATGCGAGTGCTGGATGACAGCACTTTGATTATTGCTTCCTCTACTCAGATCGGCAGGTTGTCGCTTAAAGACTCTACTGTCAGCGTACTGACAACAGATACTGGAATTACCGGCATGGCATTGAAAAAAGACGTTGTCTATTATATCGCAGGGAATGAAAATCCCAACGCACGCCTATGCACATTTTCATTATCTGCAGGAACTAAACAAACGTTGATCACAATAGCGGACAATTTCAGCGCCCTGACTTCTAATGAAACATACATTCAAGGCCTCGCCGTTTCGAATAGTGCATTGGTATTCGGCGTCAGCTTTTTTGATTTATCATCCGGATCGGACAGCATAAGAATAATCACTTCAAATCACGATGGCAGTAATATAAAGGTAATCGCCACGTTGCCGGGATACACAAATCAAGGTCCTGCATTCTGCTTTACCGGTGATTCTATCTTTGTTTCGACCCATGCACCTGTTTCTAACTCGGTAGTAACCCGGATCAGAATAATTAATAAAGACGGGATGCTCCTCACAAGCTGGGAAAATCGTAATGGCTCGTATGACTTGGTGAAGATTGTTGGGAATAAACTCTATGCTGCAACGGTCGGTATAATTCTTGTATATAGCCAATGATAAATGGCAGGGAGGAATAATTTCATTCCTCCCACCGAAATCGCTTTTATAACTATGACTGGCTACCTACAACTGTCCATACAATTGTTGCACCATTGGCAGCTGTGTTAATATAAAGCTTACCATTGCTTGTCCTTATGAACAAGCTTCCTCTGTATTTCCAGTTCGGATCACTGGTCGATGGCAGCGACCCTGCTCCAAACCGTACATTGCCAAGCAGAATCTGTCCACTTGTCTTAATATTCCCATTCACGTCCAGAGCTTCAGTGGGGGTAGCGTCAGGGGACTCGGCAACTCCAATCTTTAGGTACCCATGGACAATGGATACCCCTTTTGTTTTCAAGGCAGTACTCCCTGATTGTGCTTCAAAATATCCTCCGAAAGCACCGTTGTCGCTATAAGCATTGCCCCGGATAGCATAACCACTTCCATGCTGATCAATATAAGCGTAGACGCCAGTCGCTCCACTATACTCAGGCACTTCAACTTTTATGCCGCAATTCATTTCGTTCGCAGCTCCTGAGGGCATTACCACTCTTATCCCATAGTCAATCATTGCCCCTGACGGCTCAATTTTAAGGCAACCGATATTATCGCAACTGTAGGGCTCGCTGAATACGGGATCAATTGATACGGCATAAAGTGCAACACAATTAAGACTTGTAGTGAGATTCATAGTTGTTTTTATACCTGAGGTACTTGATGATTCTGTGGCAGTGACATTTCCCGTTATTTCAATCTTACCGTCCGCTGTAATTCTCATCCGTTCCGCATTGTTCGTGCCCAGCACAAGAGGCTTGCTGTTGGTTGTTCCTACCCCCATTACGGCATTCTGATCCGTTCCCGGAGTTGCTCCGACGAACATGCTCCCCTTCCGTGTCTGACCGAGATAGGAACCTCCAGCACTTCTACCGTACGCTACTAATTCAATATTATCATTATCGCTGTTTATTGCGTTTATCGTCGAATAACATGTGGATGAATTGCCGGAAACGACCATTCTTTTATTCGCACCTATAGTATGAAGAGCATGTTGCGGATTGTTCGTCCCAATCCCTACTTTGCCCGTCGCAAGATTGGTAATAGACAGGGCACTTTCGGTGGTACCCTCCCTTATGTACTGTGCGGTTGAGCCTAAACTGTTTAACACCTGAAGAGGATAAGCCATGATAACCTCCTGTGCATGAGTGAATGATTAAAATGATTCCGGTTTACC
>JAFGNB010000188.1 GCA_016927235.1 Chitinispirillaceae bacterium | reverse complement strand
GCGCCCCCCTTTTTGCCGTAATTGGCCATGAGGCAGTTCAATCCGAAGAAGCGTTCGTTTTCATCGGTCACCTCGATGAGCGTTCCCCTGCCAACGATGCCGGCGTAATTCATGCTCCAGCGGCATGCGATCTGATCGATGACCAGCTGATGATCAGTATCCATCTGAAAGCAGACGCGGCTGTTCCGACGCATCATATCAATTTTTTTTCCTTCACGGGCGCAGTGAAGATAGAGTTTCAGGGTGTCCTCCCAGATGAATCCGAAGTTCATGGCGACGATGTAGGGCTCATTGTCAACGGCAAAGGCGATGTGCACCGCCTCGGCGTTTTTCAGGATCGCCAGCTGCGCGTTGCGCTCAATGATTTCCCGGTCTTTTCGACGCACTGCTTCTCCCCGGTGTGGAGGAATCGGTTCGCTGCAAAATAACTAATTGCCGCGTATCAATTCAAAAGGAAGTGGAAGGGTGACGAGGATTTTCCATTCCCTCCGCCTTCCCGAACAGCCGCCAGAAGTTCTCCTCCAGCTGCTTCTGCACTTCCCCTTTCTTCTTCCCGAGCAGCCGCGCGACCTCCTCGCCCACAAACCGCACCCACGCGGGGCGGTTTCTTTTCCCGCGGTGGGGCATGGGCGCAAGGAAGGGGGTATCGGTCTCGATCAGGAGCCGCTCGAGGGGGATGTCGCGCAGGCGCTCGCGCAGACCGCTGTTTTTAAAGGTTATTATCCCCGAAAGTGAAATATAATACCCTCTGTCAATTATCGCCGCAAGCGCCTCCCGGCCGCCGGTAAAGCAGTGAAACAGCGCGGCGGTGACGCCGATGCTCCTGCATATATCAACCGCCCGCTGTTCCGCTCCCCGCGAGTGAATGACTGCCGGCAGATCGAGGGAGCGGGCGAGAGAAAGCTGTTTCTCGAGCATCGGCTGCTGGAGGGAGAGCGGCGGATAGCGCGGGTTGGTCGCGTCGATGCCGATTTCGCCGATTGCGACGATCCTGCGGCGGGAGAGCAGCGCGGTAAGATCGTCGTACCATGTCGCAGGAGGACCGATGACGTCGAAGGGCGAGATTCCGACCGCTCCCCGCAGCATCGGGTGGCGGTCGCACTGCCGTGCAACAGTGCGGGCGGTGGCGCAGTCGGTAGCGGTGGAAACTATGATGCCCACATCCGCCTCGGCCGCATCGCGCAGTGTCGCGGTGAGGTCACTGTCGTTGAGTTCGCCGAGGTGGGCGTGGCTGTCGATCCACATGTCGCAGTGATTCAGAGCTGGTCTTTGAAGACCCTGTTCCAGTGGGTGAGCGTCCACTTCAGTGGGGCTCCCTTTCGATCGATCTTGAACACCATAACGCCCTTCCCCTTGAACGGCAGCATTTTGCCGTTAAAGAAGAACTTGACCGCTGCAATATCGCCGATATGGACATTGAAACTGTCGCGGGCAGCGAAATCGCGGTGCTGATTCTTATAAACGACGTTTTTCCACGAATCGCCGTCGCTGTACACCTGTATCCAGACCGAATCCTTTACCACCGTCAGGCTGAAATGCATCAGGTCGGCGGTATCGACCGGGATGTTTTCGGCGGTCGTTTTTTGAGTATCGGGCGTATCAACAGCCTGCGGCGGGGTAACCGGAATAAGACTGTCGGCCAGGAGCGAATCCTCGGCGGGCTCCGTTTCGATGAACTCGGTATCCGAAGGTTCCGTCAGTGGCGTTATCGAAGGCGGAGCGACAAGCCACCCCTGCTTTTTTGCGATAAAACTGAAAAGGGCGAGCAGTATGATCAAAACGACGGCAACAACAAGCAGCGGATTGCGCGACTCCTCTTTCTGCTTCATGCTGATCTCAATGCGCTCGGCGCTCTCTCTGGGTGAGGGTTCGATACTCATGCCGCGTTCATTGTAGAATTGTTTGAGGATCTTTTCGGAATCGAGGGTGAGGTATTTCGCCAGTGATTTCAGATAGACGCGCACATAGGGGTCGGCGGGCAGGGAGTCGTAATCGTTCGTTTCGAGCGCCTTGATATACTTGACATTTAATTTAAGGTCCCGGGCGATCGTCTCGACGGTGATGCGCCGGGTAATACGTTCTTTTCGCAGGATATCGCCGACGAGGTCCTTTGGCGGTTCAAAGGAGGCGGCGTCCGGTTCGTTTTCATTCGTTTGCGACATGCCAGGGTTCCTTTCGCGCAGTAAACGCTTTGAAAAGGTCGATCGTCTCTTTGACGGGCAGACCGACCACGTTATAGAAACAACCTTCGATTTTATCCACAAAGATCATCGCTTTGCCCTGGATTCCATAGGCGCCCGCCTTATCGAACGGCTCGCCGCTGTCGAGGTACCATTCGATCTCTTCACGCGCAAGGCTCCTGAAATAAACGTTCGTTACCGCAACCGCCGATTGACAAAAATCAATCTCGCGGCACGTAAGAGCGATCCCCGTCATCACCCTGTGGAGGCGCCCCGAAAGCGTTTCGAGCATCCCTCGCGCTTCCGAGCGATCGGCGGGTTTCCCCAGCACGCGATTACCGCATACGACGATCGTATCCGCCGCAAGCACGGCGGCCGCCGGGTAGCGTGCGGCGACACGTTTCGTTTTGGCGATCGCCAGCCGCTCGAGCGATCCGCCCGGATCCGCGGCGTCGATAAAGGCATTCTCATCGAATCGCTCGCCCGGAATTACATTAAAAGAGAGGCCCATCGCACAGAGCAGCTCCTTTCGCCGCGGCGAACCCGAGGCCAGAATGACCGTTTGTGTCGGGTGCTGCCATGTCCGCATAAAAATAGTTCGACCCCCTTCTCCCTGCAACCGAAAGTTTCGGATGCCAGAATCTGCCGCCCGTCCAGTGAAAGCGCTAATAAAAATAACCTTGGCGCACTGGAAATAAAACATGCGGGTGCTTCCCTGAACTATCTTTTGAAGAATGAAAAACCGATAATGGCATAATGATAAGGGAATACAAGATGCTTGATGAATTGAGAACGGCCGAAGATGCGGCAAAAAAGGCCGGAAACCTTATACGGTCGCTTCTCGGAAAGGTGCGGGTTACCGATAAAGGGGTCAGCTACAACCTGCTGACCGGGGCTGATACCGCCGCCGAACGCGTTGTCATTGAAACGATCAGGAACCGTTTCCCCGGGGATGCGGTCCTGGGAGAGGAGAGCGCTGCGACGTCCTCCCTGTCGGCTCCCCGACTCTGGATCGTCGATCCTCTTGACGGAACGACCAATTTCGTGCATGGAATTCCCCACTTCGCCGTTTCGATTGCATTTGTACTGGAAGGGACGGTCCGGTGCGGCGTGGTCCATGATCCGATGCGTAAAGAACTGTTCAGCGCCAAAGCCGGCGGAGGCGCACGGTGCAACGGATCGCCGATCAGGGTGTCGCCTGCGGCCGATCTGACAAAGTCGGTCATCGGAACCGGTTTTTATTATGACCGGGGGGCGCTTATGCTCCGGACCCTCGATTCAATACGGAAGCTGCTCGGCGCCGGCATCCAGGGGATACGCCGCACCGGCGCCGCATCGCTCGATTGCTGCTACGTTGCCAGCGGACGGTTCGACGGCTACTTCGAATACGGGCTCTCGCCTTGGGACTTCGCCGCAGGAATGCTGGTCGTTACGGAAGCGGGGGGAGTGTGCACCGATGTCGACGGAAAGGAACGGGGCATTTTTTCGAGCGGGGTGATCTGCAGCAACGGGGCGATACAGGGGGAGTTGTGCGGGATGGTGGCAGGAAGGAAGGAATGAAGTGCCAGATTTTTTCTTGCGTGAAAGCCCTAATACAAAATATATTGCAGATACTTTCGAAATGATGCTACGGTAACTTTACGGGTGCTGTTTTGTGGAAGGAATTGCCTGTAACCTTCCGACGATCCAAAGTATAAAAACACGTATCTGTTTTCCTATACCCCAAGGAGGTTCTATGCACTTTCAATCATTTCTAAAACGAGGGCTCGTTATCGCGTCCGGCATCGCCGTGGCGGCACTCTGTGCAGGATGTGCCGAAGACGAGGAAGAAGTCACCTATGCCGATAATGAATTTTCCTATTTAACCTTCGTCGGCTCAACGATACTTGCCGAAAAGGACTCGGAGGTCAATGCATGGTATAACACCGTGTATACTCCATTGCTCATGCAATACAACGGTCTCAAGGAAGTGGACCGTTACAAGAAAGCCGTTGCCGTCATCGATACGACGCTGCCGGAGTATTTTGCAGCGTATCATTTCGACACGAAAGCCGACATCGACAACATGGCCACGAGCACGGCGTTGGACACAGCAGTCAAGAATATGCTGGCTGTGTGGCCGAATGGTGAGTGCGCAACCAATTTCGCTGTTAATTACGAAAAAATAATGAGCTGGGAAAAAGCCGGATCCACCCCGCGGCCTCAACGTATGCAGATCGTTGGCTACGAATTCGATGCCGCCAGCGACGCCGCCATCAATGAGTGGTACAACAATTTCGTCATGCCGACGTTTATGACATACGATGGGCTTTTAAAAACCGCTCGCTATAAGAAGATGGGAGCTACCTCTGATATCAACAGCGCGGCCTTTCCGACGTATCTGGCCGTTTATTATTATGCCACGCAAGAGGCTCAAGACGGTATGAAAGAGAGTCCGGGATACGCGGAGGTCTTTGCAAACGAGGCAGAAACATGGAAAAACAACGAATTGACGTTGAAGTGCGTTCTTTTTACCACTAATATTTTTACCCAGGGAAGATAAAACGCCTCCGGCCGGTTGGCGGCAATCGGCCGGACCGCCTTTCCGCTCCTTACTCCTTCCTCTCGTTAATCCCGCTGCTGTCGGCTGTCGTTTCCTCTTTTCTGCGCTCGCACGGATCGCACGGTCCCGGTTCCACTCCCTCGACGTCCCATCGCGCACGCGCTTCGATCGTGTCTTCGAACATGACAAACGGTTCGGGCGCGACAAAAGGGAGCAGCCTGCCGATATCAGGGCGGTTGTTGTTGTTTCGGTCGATAAAGGTGCCGATGAGCCCTTTTGCTGCGGGAATCGAATCGAACCGGAAGGTGTTGGCGCTGTCGGCGCAGGTAAAGGTTCTCAGTCCGGAAAGCGGCCTGAAAAGCCACTTCCGCCCCTCTATTTTTTCGAGGCGGGAAATGCCGCCCGAAAGCGAAACCGCGACGCTGTCGGCGCGGATGGTGGTGACGGTCACGATGGAGGCCGTGTCGGTCGAATCGCGCGCCCTGAGGGGATTGCCGCTAAGGTCTTTTCCATGACCGGTCAAAAGCACGATCCGGTAACTGCGGCCGGGCAGCAGCGATCGGGAAACGGAGAAGCGCGAGGTGTCGGTGACAACGGTATCGCCGGTCAGGAGCAGCGAATCGCCGAGGGTATCGGCCATGAGCAGCGTATCAATCAAATAAACCGGCTCCGACCAGACAAACCGTAGTTCAGGCTGCAGATCGGCCGGTTGTTCGGGGAGCGATGTGATCAACGAGGGCGGCGAGGTGTCCGCCCGCGCTGCGCCGTCGATCCGGAGCGTGTCAATAACCGCTGCGGTATCGAAGATTGATTTAAGGGAATAAATCAACCGGTATGACGCCGAATCGAGAGCCGTATCCGTCAGCAGGAAGAAGCGGGCGGATGCGGGTGCCTGCCGATACCCGACGTTCACCGGCGGTGAGACCGAATCGTCGCGTTCGAGACGGAACTTCGGCGCCGCGGGACAGAGGAGCGTGTCCCAGGGCCGCTTCCAGTTCCCCGCGATCGTCCGGTTGTCGATGGTCGTTACCGAAGCGACGCTCTGACGCGCGGTGTCGAACATGCTCGGATAGAGGAGCATGCGCGTCGGCGCATTTCCGATGACCACCGTCGACTCTACCGGGGTGTAAAGCTCTTCACTTCCCTCCTGCAGCCGTGTGTCGTTGTTTTTGTCGAAGTAGGCGAGCAGATAATAGGAGCCCGTCCGCATATGTTCGAACGAAAAATTGCCGCTGCTGTCGGTCTGTGAGAGGTAGTCGGGGGGGCCACAGAACCCGGAGTCATTGGGTTGCCACGGCGTGCGGAAGAGGGCGATATTCGGCTGCAGGTATTTTTTCGCCGGGTCGACGACGCAACCTGAAATTTTCCCGCTGTCGAGCGACGGTCCGGTGGAGAACATGAGGTTGACCGGACGGCTGATCGGATTGTTACGAAGGTCCTTGAGGGTCGAAGTGATAACAAGATGATAGGTGGTCGAATCGTTCAAACGGTGAAGGGGTTTTATTTCAAGCCGCCTGCCGACCACCCTCACCTTGATCGGCGTTGACGGAAACAGCGAGACCCCCTTTTCGGAGGCGGGGAGCAGCCACTCGGAAAAAGTGACGGTGATTTTACTATCCGTGGGAACCGACACCGATTCCGCTGCGGGCACTGTTGATTTCACCTCCGGCCCGGTTTTATCGTCGGGACCTCCGCCCGGCGACTGCCGGTGGGCGCAGCGGAGAACAATCAGCAGGCAGAGTGAGAGAAGCGTCGGCGGAAGCGATTGTATGAGGCTGCGCATCTGAAGAAAATACAACCATTGCCGGGACAGGACAAGGGGGGATGAGAGCCCACAGCCCGGGGCGGCGAGGTTTTATTCTTCTACCATGAACTACCAGCAACAATGCCCGGCAAGGATCTGTCGCGTTTGTTATCACCCAATTTATTTTGCAGCACTGCCGAAATAACGCTGTTTGACTTCAATTCTTTGTGTTCATTATTATATGGATAGCACGATACTCTCCCTTAAAAGAGCATCCCTCGTCGGGGCACACCATTTGCCGATAGGCCGAGCGAACCCGCATAGCGGGTGAGCGAAGCATAAAGCCCCTGTTGGAGGACCGTAATTTCCATCATCTTATTTCAATCTTTTTCAAGATATTTTGCATCAGCAAGATCTTGAAGTCGACCGGACGATTTCTTGTTTATTATCAAGTCTTCTTTCGAAATTACTGAAATTGTCAAATCCTCAATTTTAATGTCATTTTTTCTTTTATAACAATCTTTAATATCAATTCCTGATGCTTGCGTTATTATGTCTATTTGAATTGGAATTCGACCCATTCGAAAAAAATTACCAATTTCCTTAAAATGATTCATCTCAACAGCTGGTGCACCAAATTCAATTAATGCCTTTTCTAATCTTTTTAAATTTTCATCGTCAATGGCAATTAAAAAATCAATATCTTTCGTTGCACGCGGGTTTCCATAACATCCTACAGCCCAGCCGCCCACAAGCAGATATTCAACATCATTGCTGCTTAGAAAACGAATAAAATCTTTGAAGTCTTCCGGTAGTGGCCTCCGGCCCATAAAAACACTCCCTTAAATATGTTATTGTTTCAAATTTTTCTTCGTTCGATGCTTTTGCCCAATATTCTTTGTCCTGTTTTTCAAATTCTTCGTGAGTCCCGAATGCAACAGCTTTTCTATCCATTCTTTTTTCCATGCTTTTTACCTTTGTATATTATTGGTTCTGTTTTTGTCTTGGCGCGGTCTTTTTGTCTTTCAGTTTGTTAATAATTGCAACGTGCTGCGTGTAAATGACGTTTGCTGGAGGCTTTGCGGAAGCAAAATATGCCTCCGGCTAAGTGAGGCCTTGCGAACGCCACTTGTATTCCCTGTTGTAAGCTGTAAAAGTAAACGCTACAATAGTGCGATCTCTTGTTTGCGCCGATCTTCTCTTTTAATTTTGTCTTGCCGCGCCTTTTAAAGTTTTCACATTATATTGAAATATTCTGACAACATTTTCTATACAATTATATTACTCGAAAATCTCCAAAAAGTACCGTTTGAGGATTCCCTTGAATTGCATTGTATCCAATTATAAAAGCATACACGCTTGCCGGAAAAAAGTGCAACATTACATTTTTTATTTCTTTAGTACCATATTGAGAAATTGTTGTAATCATCGCCTTCCGTAAATTGTGTGAATGACAAAAATCAAAAAGGCTTTTTAATTCAAGAGGGTAATCAAAATAGCGGTTAGACCATTTCGCTTCAAATGCCCATATAACTTTTTGATCTTTATCTAATCTGATAAGATCAACCTCGCCATTTTTCCATCGAGCATAGTATAATGGCCATTTAAAATGAAACCATTGAGCAAAAAGCGCTGTTTCGACAAGGTTGCCCATTACTTGGTCAGTTGATTCAACCGGAGAAAAAAGAGCTGTTCTGATCGATGGATTTGCTAGATAACATTTAAAGCAAACGGCGCGTTGAAATCGTTTCGCATTTTTATCGACACGACTGATAGTCCTTATTAAAAAGGCTGCTTCAAGGTATTCGATGTAACGTTTAATAGTACTTTTTACAACGCCGGAGTTTTTCGAAAGCTCATCAAGAGAAACTTCATTCGCTGTGTTAAATGCAAGGGTTGTGAAAAGAGAATTGAGTTCCTTTATATCTTGAATTCCATATAAACTTGGAAGGTCTCGCAATAGAACCTTATCGATAATATCATTTTTTATATACCTTCCTGGGTCAGATTGTATTGTATCTGAAAAAATCACTTCAGGATAACCACCGAAATTGAGATATTTCTGGAAATGTAAATTCAAATCGTCCAAATTCGGAGTGCCGAAATTTTGAACGTTTTCGTTAGATGTAATGTTAATTAAATTGTCTTTTTTTAATAGGAAAAGATATTCATGAAAAGTAAGTGGTGGTAATAGGAAATCCGTAAACCTTCCAGCACCTGATTCCGTGCTTTTTAAACGAAGAGCTGCAGCGGCAGAACCCGATGCAATGCATTTTACGTTAGGAAATTGATCAACAATGATTTTTAAATGGGTTTCCCAATTGCGCAGGTATTGTATTTCGTCGAAAAACACAAAGCATTCGTCTTTTGTGTAATCGATATTTGTTTTCTTTTTATAGAGTACCAAAAATTCTTCAAGACCAAGATTATTATAGAGAGGGTGATCAACGGAGAAATAGGTAATTTTCTTGGGGTCTATTCCATTTTTGTTTATTAATTGCTGGATACAATGATGAATCAAGACAGTTTTACCAACTCGTCTTGGTCCCATTAAAACAATAGCTCTATTTACTGATCTTTCCAAAATAAGGGGCAGGAAAAGTTTTAAATATGGTCTTGGAGAAAAAGTCGAATAAGGTAGTTTAGCCGTTTCTATTGTATGAGACCACCAAACATTTTCTAAAACCATTCTATTTAGGACTTGTTCTTCTGGTATCTTGTTCATTATCATGCCCTTGTTTTATAAGATATATTAAATATGCTTATTGCTCAAATAATATAACAAGAAACATTAAACAGGTCAATATGAACACCAAAATAGCTTTAAGGGTAACACTTAAGGCGCGGCTCTTTTGTTTTGAATTTGATTTTAACTTTCTTTTTTCCTAGGCGCAAACTCTATAAATTTCATTCGGTTACTTTTATTGATTAGTCAGCGTAGGACGGCCGGTTACCCGACCGCC
Organism: Chitinispirillaceae bacterium; assembly: GCA_016927235.1. Classification (GTDB taxonomy): domain Bacteria; phylum Fibrobacterota; class Chitinivibrionia; order Chitinivibrionales; family Chitinispirillaceae; genus JAFGNB01. Next base: position 82 of record JAFGNB010000188.1, on the reverse strand, counting down.
CCGCCACGGATCCCGGCGTGCAGATTTCATGCCTCACTTCCAGTTCGGCACCCTTCGGGTCCCGATTGCATCGGGATGCTCT
>JAFGNB010000187.1 GCA_016927235.1 Chitinispirillaceae bacterium | reverse complement strand
AGAGGGCTTTTCGCGATCGACACCGTTATGCCGTCGGCGGCGGCGGTCGAGATGGTCAGTGATGAAGCGTCATCCTGGACGGTGAGTTTTCCCTCCCAGTCGTGCCGTTCGACCATTTCATAACGGTCATCGGGATAAAACTCCTCGTTGCTCCTTTTTGCCTGAATGCGCACCATGTAATCGCCGTACGGGGTAATCCGGATGGTTCCAGAACTCCCCATAATCACGACGCTCCTGCCGGATTCTGCGTGCGATGAGTAGTCGCCAGTCTGGCCGGAAGATTGAAAGGGTACCAGCAGCAGCACTACTGCCATGGACGCAATCACGGGCTGCGGGAGTCTGAATTTCGGAATGGTACGGTAAGGCATTTTTCTCCCCTTTTCAAATGCCGTTTACTGAATGACTCAATGCTGATTGAGTTAAAAGAAGTATGACGAATGATTCAAAGGGTATAATAAATATAAATGGGGTATCGCTTTGATTCAGGTAAAAATGGCTGGACATAGCCAGCCATTTTTATACGGAGGACGAGGGATTTGAACCCCCAAGGCCGTAAGGCCGGCGGTTTTCAAGACCACTGGATTACCATTATCCTAGTCCTCCGGAAAATCGCTTGAAAAATAGTTCACCAACAATTATTCCGGCAAGACACCTTCTTTCTCTCCCGCCACAGCACCGAGCCGACAGAGATGGGGAGTAAGAAGTGTTGAGCATGAGCAGCTTATACTATATTTCGCTACAACAGCTGTTTTTAAACCTATTGGAACAGAGGTGAAGTGATAGTATTTAAAAAAGCCCTCAGACGAGTCATAAGCACCGGCTATTTCCAGTCGTTCATCCTGAAAATGATTGAATACCGAACAGAACCGGTTTTACGTCGCGATGACCTCTCGGTTTTTTTTCGACGCTTCCCCCTCCCGGCAATCGATATACATTTCAAAATCAATTTTCTTCTGGAGTACTGCCGTAATAAAAAAGTGGCCCATTTCGGGTTTGTCGATTATCCCTTTACAAAGGAAAGCTTCCGCACCGACGTTTTTCTCCACGGTCAGCTTAAAAAGGTTGCTGCACTGCTGATCGGTCTGGACATCAACGCTGAAGCGGTGAAGTTTTACGCGGAGCAGACCGGTGACGTCAACGTTCGGGTCGCCGATGTTTATGCGTTGGAACCACACGCCGGCCAGCTGAAAGAGTGCGATGTGTTTCTTTTCGGAGAGCTGTTGGAACATCTGGACAATGCGGGGAAAGCGTTGCAGTCCGTGGCTGCTGTCATGCCGGATACCGCCGTTTTGGTGGTTACCGTCCCTAACGCATTGTGTTTGAACGTATTCGGCTGCGCGCTTCATGACGTGGAATTGGTTCACCCGGACCATGTCGCATGGTATTCGCCCAACACCCTGGTCGCTTTGGGAAACCGCCACGGTTTTACACTGGATTACTTATGCTTCTATCAATGCGGAAAGGGTGAAAAGATCGATGAAATGTATCGGAAATATCCGTATCTTGCTGATGGAATAATCGGGGTATTCAGGAAGCAAGATAGGATTGGATAGGGAAAAAAGTTGAAAGCGGAAAGGTGAGCGGTGTCCCCGTCATATAAAGTGGTGCACGATCTACGATCCCTTTCAATGTGATTTTTTATCGATCGTGGAAGTAAACGGTTTAAACAGTCTCCAGAGATACGCGATGCCGCCGAACACCGCTAAATGAAACAGGACGACGCTGATTATAATGACCAACGGGTGCCGATCGGCCATGAGGTTTTTAATAAGAAGATCCATCGGCACGATCATCCCGTTAATGACTGCCATGAAAACGCCATAGACCAGCAACCGATAAAATCCCTTCATCCAAGGAAAAAACCGGTCGAGTATAAATTTTACCGTAATAAGGTTGATTGCGTATGCCGTCAGCATCGCATACGGGTAGGCGTGAGGACCGAAAAAATGGATTCCGACCATGCAGATAATTCCCATCAGAATTCCCATGGTGGATTGAAATCCGAAGCTTTTATCGATTTTCTCCGTTGCCATGAAGAGCCGCGCGACCATGGTATTGAGTATCAGGAAAGGAATAAGGAATACTAAAACCCGGGTAAAACGCGACGCCTCCATGGCCTCATCGAAATGAAATTCTCCCCGAAGAAAAATGACCGAGACCACTTCGAAACACAATACCGACATCAACACAACGGCGGGAACGGCAAAAAACAGGGCGGTTTTACCGATGGTAAAAAACGACGTGCGAAGTTTTTCGACTTCATGGCTGATATGGAGCTCGTTGAGTTTGATGCCCAGTACATTCGAAAACTGCGCCACCAGGAGCAGCGAGAGCAGATCGACCAGTCGCTGGCCGTAACCGACAGCCGAGATAATGCCGGCGGAATATCCCGACAGCAAATACAGCGGAATGAAACTGCCGAATAACGAACAGAGATAGGCACCCTGCGACAGTGAGAGATAACGAAACGTTTTCCGGTCGATCATCCATACAATCGGCAGTAGAGGGCAGCCGGAGAGACGGAGCACGCAATACAACAAAAAGCAGCACTGGAAAAAACCTCCGGCCAGGGTTCCCACGACGACGCTTTGTACCCCGAGCGTACGGTGAAATACGAGGATGGTGAGAATATTGATGAAACTACAAATTAATCCCGACATCATGGAGAGTGAAAATCTCCTGAAGGAACTCATCAGGTCGATGAGAAAAAAGTTGAGCGTTAAAATGACCACAAGGGGGCCTGTCCAGCGGACGATGCCCCTATATAAAGATATGGTGCCCGTATCGAAGCGTGAAAACAGGTTCATCCATTCTTCGGGGAACAGCGCTACCGCCGCGCCTGCAACTGCCGTTACCGTCAGGTACATAGTAAAAACGAACCTGATAAGATCGTTCGCCTTCCCGACATTCCCGTTATCCCGCAATTTCATATATTTCGGAATGAACGTGGTACCGTCGAGGTTGATCAGAAAGGAGGTCAGTATTCCCGCCGAGGCCATGGAGAAGAAAAACAGATCGGTTTCAGTCGTACTTCCGAAGAGAAATGCGGTCAGAATCGTCGTAAAAAAACCGAGTACCTTGGCGGCCAGGCTCAGCAGTATCGAGGCGATGAAACCATAGCGGTACGATTCGCTTCGTTTGAAAAAAACGAGTAACGATCGGGGGTTATACGCCATCACGACCACCCTCCGGGACGATCGATCCGGAATAAATCTCCCGGTGAAGTTGAAGATGGATCATATCGGGAGAGACTTTTTTCTACAACCCGCCACATGCGTTTCCAGTGATGGATTATTATGAGTATCGTTGAAAATATATTTGATTTAATCGGGGATTGAGTACTATTATCTATTTTTACACTTAATGGATAAAAATGAATAAAAAGATGAAAATCTGCCAAATAATTCATTCCCTGCAAACCGGCGGAGCGGAATTATTGCTTCTGCGTATATGCAGCGAATTAAGGAGGAATTATCCTCACTCCTATGAATTTACCGTTATTGCGACGAATGAATCAGGCCCTCTGCATAGTGACTTTGAAAAGGCTGGAATCAAAGTTGTTTCTCTTAATCTGGTGGGGAAACATCTTATTGCTTGCATATGGAGCATTTTTAAAGTTCTGATAAGGGAAAAACCGGATATCGTCCATACGCACCTTCTTCCACCCGATAAATACGGCCAGACGGCTGCCTTCTTAGCGCTGATCGGGAAACGCGTATCCACCATTCATAACATGGAACCGTCGTTAACCCCGGCCGAGAAAAAGGCAATAGCGGTTGTTCGTCTGTTCTCGACGCGGATGATCGCCGTTTCGCAGAGCGTTAAGAACAACGTTATTTCACGGTACGGGTTTGATGGTGCGAAAATCGACGTTATTTATACCGCTCCTTCATCTCCCCCCGCGGCTGCGCTCCCTAAAGCGCTCAAGCAACCGGTCAGAATAGTCAATCTGGCCAATATCAAGGAGTCGAAAGGACAACACTTTCTGGTTAAAGCCGCAATCGAGATGAAAAAAATTACGGCACGTTTCAGCATCGATATCGTAGGAGACGCGCAATCGGCCTATGCCGACAAACTGAATAAAATGATTATCGACAATGGACTAACCGATACGGTATTTCTCAAAGGAAAGATCGACCACGCTTCTTCGATTCTTTCCAACTATACGATTATGATCTCCCTTTCCCTCTGGGAGGGTTTCCCGCTTGCCCTGATCGAAGGAATGGGCGCCGGCCTGCCCATGATTTTATCGGATATTCCTCCGCATCGTGAACTTATGGGAGAAATCGATGACTATACATTCGCCCGCCCTGACGATCCTGGAGGAATTACGTCGATTTTCAGAAGATTGATTTCCGACGGCGGCTATTACTCCCGGTTGTCGCAAAAAATGATCGAACGATCCCGCGATTTCAGCATTACTAAGATGATTGAAAAATACGATTCGTTCTACCGGTCCTTTTTCTGACCCGGCGCACCGTCACCTGGACATATAATTGTTGACATAAGTCGCCAATCGACTCTGATGCGCCGTTGCACCTCCCGCGCTTACCTCGGTAAGCGTCGGCATGAACGGAGGGCGACTGTATCAACGGTTCGTCAACGACAAATACGACAGGGCAGGCGGGCGGCGCCCTCCTGCCCTCATTTTTCGGGTGAACCGAAAAGCGCGGAATGAGGCTAGTGGCTATTTGGTGCTCGACGTTATGCCCTCAAGGTTGATGACGTCGATTCTTCCGGAAACATATAACAAATAGAGATAATTATTGTCGGTAAGTAACAGGTCGACGATTTCTGCAGTATTATCGATATGCAGCCGTGCATTAAACGATTTCTGCTCGTCAAATACAAACAGGCTCAGTTCAATCAGACAACAGATAATCCCCTCGTTGTTTGCGGCGAAAATTTTCGGATCGGCGTTGACAATGAGTCCGTATTTATCATACACAAACGTATCTGCAAGTGCCAAGCCGCCGTTGTCCTGGAATTCAAATTTAGCGGCTTTCAACGGTTTCCCGTCGACACTCGTGAAAAGACCGTTTTCAGAAAGGGCAAAATGGGTGGCAAGGCCGTCTTTTTTATCGATCAAATCTCCGTCGGGGCTTAAAACATACGTCGTGCGAAACTGACTGACGTACACCATTCCGTCCGAATCGAACGCAAGGTTAGCTCCAAAGCCGAAATTGCTGGGGATAGTGATAGTATCAGCACCTCCCAATGAATCCACGGCGTTGACGGCATGAATGCACAGCGTATCATCGTTTTTATTTTCAAGTATGTAGAGGGAATCCCCTTTTGATGCAACAGCCAACGGCTGTTTTATCAGCCCGTTTAATGATCTCGTCGAAACCAGTTTCCCATCGATGTCATGGACGCTGATACTTACTTCCCGTGGATTGTACAGACTCGTTCTTACGATATGAAATTGATTATTAATAAGGCCCCACCCTTTTGACCGGACTGAATCTATCGGCAGCATAATTGTTTTGACTGCCGCTATATCTTTCGCGGCAATGTACTTCCACTCGGTATAATTGCCCATTTCGTTGTATCGTAAATCATAGGTGCTCACTCGGGCACCCACAAAATCTTTAAGGTATATGGTTATCGACGTGTCCTTGAGAAGAACCTGATACAATTGCTGGATTCCATCATTTGTTTCAATTTTATACCCGCCTATAACGGTCGAGTCGATTCTGTCCCAGAAAAGGGTTACGCTGCGCATAAGCGTGTCGATGGTATATGAAAAATTAGTAACTTCGATTTTATGCCTGATGGTAATCGGTTCCGGCATTGTGTCGTGGCGACCGGCCCGAATGGTAATTACGGTATCGAGAGCATGGTACTCGTCATATTTAATGTCAAATCGTACGTGATATGAACCTTCGGCAAGATCGCTGAGGGTAAAATCGCCGTTGTTATCGACTAAATAGTACTGCTTTTGCGT
>JAFGNB010000015.1 GCA_016927235.1 Chitinispirillaceae bacterium | reverse complement strand
GTCTGCAATCCGTTGAAAATATAATCCCCTTTGTATTTCGTATTGATAAGCGCTACTAGCTGACGGGTCAGCTGTTCGACCTCTTTATTGATAAAACCGCGTTCCGCGGCACTCATGGTGTCGGAAGCGGCCTGGATGGCGAGTTCACGAAGGCGCTGCAGCAGCGTATTCATGCTTTCCGTGGCGGTCTCGACGATCGACATATAGCTGACGGCGTCCTCGATGTTTGTTTTATGCTGCAGCAGCTCCTTCTGGCGGGTCATCAGCTGTAAATCGTTCGCCACATCGATCGGATCATCCGAGGGACGATGCAGCCGCTTGCCCGTCGCAAGCTGTTCCTGCAGGTCGGCGAGGTCGCTGTACCGTTTATTGATCACGTCGAGCATACTGCGGTGGAGTTCTTTTACGGTGATACGCATAGGTTGTTCCTTTTCTTCAAGTATTCAGAAGTCAGAAGACAGGAGTCAGTATGAAAAAATGAAATCGCTACAATTATGATGGCGACTTGCATTGACGATTCTCATGGTTTTATCTTCTGTCTCCTGACTTCTGACTTCTGATTCCTGCCCTACATATTCATCAGTACGTCCAGCATCTCATCGGTCACGGAAATGACGCGCGCCGCGGCCTGATACGTATGCTGGTACTTGACGATATTGGCCATTTCTTCATCGAGTGACACCCCGGCAATCGAATCCTGGTGCGACTCGTACTGTTCCACGAGAAACTGGCGCGTCTCGAGATTCGACGAGGCCTGGTTGCGGCTCAGGCCGAGCACCCCGACCATCGAACTGTAGAACTGCGCATAGGTCACGGTGGGCTCGCCGAGAATGTCTGGATTCATCGTAAGCTCCGAACGCAGTTGCGCAATCGCCAGAGCGTTCGCGTTGTCGCCCGGCCCGCCGAATCCGCCGGTGCGGTATTCGAAATCGACCGTCAGATCTTCCGCGTCGTAGCCCGCATGCAGCATCTGGATCGTGCCGTTGACATAATCGATATGGTAATCGACATCTTCGGTGAGCGTTACCGAGGGGGTGGCGACGAGAACGCTTCCCCGGACGATATTTTGCCCGGGTACCGGTGTCGCCGCGGCGGGATCGCGGTACAGCTGCAGCGCCGGACCGCCGAAGTCATGCGTTCCTGCGGCGAAGAGGTTCTGCGTCGCCGGATACGATTCTCCTGCGGCTGCGGCCGCGATATTGCGGACATCGGACCGTACCGCGGCGCTCAGGGCAATGTCGCGCGCGCCGGTTATTCCTTCGTCAAAAAAGGCCACGCCGGAAAAACCGTTGAGGGTATAACCCCGTTCGTGCAGTTCATTCACTTTTTCGGCCAGCGCCAGGGCAAGCCGGTCGATTTCCCGCTGATACTGCGGAATGACCGAATCGCGGCAATCAATCAACCCCTTTATCTGGCCGCCTTTGGGATCGTACGGATTTTTCGAATCGGCGAAGCGTATGGCGACTTCGGTCCGTTCGGTTCCATCGCTGAGCGCATAGAGACGCGCGGTGATTTCAAGGTCCTGTTGAAAAGCGGGAGAAACCAGGATGTTGCCCGAGGTCGTGACCGTCACCTGGCCCGAGTCGTTTTCAATGACATCGATGTCGATCAGCTTTGAAAGCTCCTTGAGAAGACGGTCGCGCTTGTCGCGGCTGTCGTTGGCGTTCTGGTTGCCGATTTCAACCGCGCCGATTTCACGATTGAGATTGAATATGTCGGCCGCGATCGCGTTGACCTTGTTAACCCGGTCTTCGATCTCCTCGCTTCGCGTCTGCCGCAGGTCGTCGAGCTCGTTCGCGACATTATGAAAAACATCGGTCAGGATTTCCGCGGTGGTTTTTACCATTTCGCGTGCGGAAAGGTCCGACGGATTGCTGGAAAGATTTTGCCAGCTGTCAAAGAATTGGTCGATGAAGGAGAGTATCCCTGTCTCACCCGGCTCGGTAAGGATGTTTTCGACGCTCTCCATAGCGAAGTCGAGCTCTTCAAAGTATCCGACTTCCCGGTTCTGCCGCTGGATCTGCAGGTCGATGAACGAGCTGCGCATCCGCTCGATATTGACCACCTCGACTCCCATGCCGATCTGCCCGAAGGCCCCGTCGTAGCGATAGTCGGGAGCGAGGTTAAGCCGTTTGCGTGAATACCCTTCCACGTCGGCATTGGAGATGTTCTGCCCCGCCACGTCCATGGCGAGCTGGGACGCGAACAGCGCCCTCGTTCCTACGCTCAATACCGATAAAAGTCCCATACGTCCACCTACACCGTTCTATTGATGAACGGCTGCCGCGCAGGCCCCGTCACCGACTGGCCCCGTTCGCCGTACGCCGCATATTTTCTGCCGGCCTGTTGCAGCAGTGAAAAAGTCTTCCCGACCATGCGCAGCCCCTCTTCGATGAGAATCCGGTTGGAGCCGCTGATATTCGACAACTCGTTGATTTTCTCCTTGAGCGATTGTTGAACGGTTTCCAGACGCTCCCGCCACGGCCGTTCCATTTTTTCGAACAGCATCGCCAGGCGGAGCGGCTTTTTAACGATCCCGAGCGATCGCGCAAGCAATGTGCAGCAGGCAACCCGCTGCTCTTCAAGCTTCTCGATCCGGCAGATCGTCTCATCCTGGATCGCCCGCTGGCGGTCGATCTTGTCGATGTTCTCTTCCCTGATCGCGATGTTGAATTCGTACCCTGACCTGAGCAATGACGTGTGGGCATCAAGTTCCGAAATAAGTACCTTTTCGAGTTTTTCAAGGTTGTTTTCCATGGTTACCGCTCCTTGCTTTCAGTGAGCGCCGCAAACTGCGAGCGCAGCGTCAGAACCGACCGCACATACTCCCGCGTTTCACGGTAGGGAGGAATTCCCCGGTACTTTTCCACCGCCGCCGGACCGGCATTGTAGGAGGCGAGGGCAAGTTGTTCGTCGCCCTCGAACCGGTCGAGCAGACCGCGCAGGTACCGAACTCCTCCCGCAATATTCTGCTGCGGATCGAATGAAGAGGTCACCCCCATTGATTGCGCCGTGGTATCCATAAGCTGCATCAGTCCCTTAGCTCCCGCACGTGAAACGGCGTACCGGTTTCCGCCCGATTCCTGGGCAATGACCGCCGCAACAAGATTGCGGTCGATCGAATGCGCACCTGCAGCCTCGTCGATCAGATCGTTCCATCGTTCGACACGACGTGAAAGCTGCTCGTACCCTGCCGACGACTGCCGCGGCGCCGACGAACCGGGGGCGATAAACCTTTTGTCAAGCATCCATGCGGGGAACCGGAGGGTATCGGTCGATACCGTCCTTCCTTCGTGGCGGCGCAGTTCCTGCTCGATCATGCCGGCAAGCCCGAGTGCGCCCCCCGAACCCATCAATTTCGCATACTCGTCATCGAGCATCCCCGTATAGATTTTTTCACCCATACTCCGGGGAATGAGTGAATCCTCTCCGACAGTGGAGCGCATCGCCTTTACCATCATGGAAGTAAAAAGCGCCTCGAACTCCTTCGCTACCTTGGCTATCCGGTCGGATTGCGCTGCTGCGGAGGTAAGCGAAGAGGAAGCGATTGCCGAGGTTTCCATAGTGCGAGTCCTTTCATTGGTGGAATCAGCAAGCGAAGTGCCAAAGAAGCAATCAACGGAATATCAAATGATTATAGAAATGAAACCGCCACCATTGATGTTTTCACCGGGAACAATCTGCCGGGGAAGGGGAAGAATGGGGCTGTTATTCTATTATTTGATAACGGTGTGCTGCACCGTGAATTTCTGAAAAGCGCCGTTTGCGGCGGCCCCGTGATTCGGAACGGACC
>JAFGNB010000014.1 GCA_016927235.1 Chitinispirillaceae bacterium | reverse complement strand
CTCCCCGTCGTAATCGTCGCCGCGCATTGTCGCGACCGGAGCGTCGGCCGTGCCGCGGGCGAAGGTCCACCGCCTTCTCCCCCTCCCCCCGCGCGCCGTATCGACGTCCTCCCAGAACTCCGCGCAAGGATTGACAAGAAAGACATGGATGTCCCGCTTCCGCGACATCTCCAGCAGCATGTTTCGGTGGAAATGGCTTATTTTCGACAGGAGAAACAGCAGCATCGGCGGACCGTCGAACGCCCGCCCATCCTCTCCCGCCCCCGTTTCATGCCGCAGACGGTAGAGCTGCGGCAGCGTCAGAAAGCGCAGGGCGCCCGCCTCTCCCGGTACTACGATACTTCCGCAGAGCAATCCGTCGCGCCCGAAAAGCTCTGCGTACATATCGCGCTGCCACCGCTCGTTCTCCTCAGCCCGTTCGCGCGCGCCCTCATCCCTCACCCTCCCGGCAAAGTAGGCGCTCCCGTCGAGCCAGCTCAGGCCGACACCCGCCACCCTCCATCCGCCGCCCGGCCCCCGATCGGGGTCCCAGACCTCCGGCCGGTTGTATTCGTACTCGAGCAGCAGCCGCGCGATCTCGCCCGCGAGCTGGACACGCTTGACCGGATCGATCGCACTGCTCTCATTATCGCACAGATACTTCCTCAACGGGCCGTACCTCTCATCCCGCAATCGCTCTTCGTCAAGCATTGCGCAGACCGCCTGCTGCAGCGCCCCCTTGCGGAGCAGCTCCATGTCCGCATCGGGCCGCAGGGCGTCCCAGAGGACCTTTTCAATCGTCCGTACCGACGGATCGATGATGCCGCCGAACGTTTCCATGAGCCGCAGTTTGAGCCACTTGCCCACGGCATCGTTCGGAACGATGAACAACGGGGAACGGAAAGGGTCGGTCCAGAGAACACGGACGAGATCCGCCAGGGGCGGGATGAGGTGGGAGGCGTCAGGGGCGAAGGTCAGATGGAGCATGGCGGGGAAAGGATGAAGAATGAGGAATGAAGAATGAAGAATATAAGAAACATAGATGCCGTCCGAATCGATTCTCCTATATCCGGATCGTTTGAATGATTGAGGTTAATGCCATGACAATTTTCCACTATCCAACAGCCTCACCCCCAACTCCCCGAACCCCTTCTCCCGTCGACAGCGGGAGGGCTACGGAGATGGGGGCAATCTTTCAATCACGACAGCCGCCCCGCCATCCTTCTTTCCGCCTTTTCGCAATACTCCTGCGAAATATCGATTCCCAGATACCTTCTGCCAAACCTGCGGGCGATAAGCGACGTCGTCCCCACGCCGTTAAACGGGTCAAGGACAACATCCCTCTGGAAACTAAATAGTTTGATAACGCGTACAACAAGCTCTTCCGGAAACATTGCCGGGTGGCCGAACTCCTTCATATTTCTTTCAGGAGCAATAGACCACTTGGCAACGACCCATTTTTTAAACTCATCAGCGGTGATGTTGGCGTTTTCTCTTGGACCTTCCTTTTTAAGGGTTCCCTTGCAGAAAAGTTCAATAAATTCCCATGTGTACTTAAGATAGGGGTTGCTCGGGCTTTTCCAGCTCCCCCAAGCGGTATATTTGCAATTATAATTGTTCTTTTCCCAGAGGATCTCCCCTTTCCAGATCATTTTTTTTGACACGAAAAAATTGCTGATGAGGTGATGGCTGGGGATGTAATCGGAGAAAAGGGGCTGGACATTGACCGCAATCCTGCCGCCGTATTTTGTAATGCGGATGCACTCATCGAATATGGCGAACAGCTTCGCGAAGTAGTTCTCCCAGTAATGGGCATCCGCGGTGGATTCGTAATCAAGGCCGAAATTATAGGGAGGGGAGGTGAAGGTCAGATCGATGCAGTTGTCCGGAAGACGCCTGAGCACCTCCAGGCTGTCGCCGCAGATGATCCGGTTCTCGAACTGCGGCGGCAGAAGGCTGTTGCGCGCGGAAAAGGTATTCCCGTCGGTATAATAGTATTGGCTCCGGTTGAGCTCTTTGGATTTGCGGTCACGTACCTTCCGTTCACTGTTGTAATCGACGTAGATGCGTTTATTGCCCTTTATTCCATAGCTCCGTATCGCTTCGATTTTCCGCACCGCCTCATCCAGCACGGCGCAGAGAGAAGAAGAGGCCAGCGTGCGTTTGATTCCGTCGACATCGCTCCGGAAAGCCTGAATGTCAAGTGTGTGCAGGAACAGGGCGAGCAGGCCGCCGGATAGATCATACGCCAGCTCCTCGTCGGGGTAGTTGAGGAAAAGGTTGTGCAGGGACGTCGTTTCCTTATGGGACAACGTGCATGGAACCGGCACGGAAATTTTCCTATACCGCGCTTCGGCTTCACGGGTGCCGCGACGATCAACCATACTACATTCCTTCGTTCCTCCGCCAAAACGCGTCGACGGACCCGTATCCTTTTGAGCGAACAAATGAGAACCTGCCCGTGACGAGCCTGCCGTCGACGACCGCTTTCACCACGCATACCCCGGATGGAATGCGGCCGTTATTTACTATCAATTCGCCGTGCGTCACGGCCGCCGGTTTCCTTTGAATGGACAGTGGCGAAAACAGTGAATTAATGTCGGTTAAGGTAATATCGCATTTTTCATTTATATTGTCAAAAGATGGGCAAGAAGGCCGTTGTGGCCCCAGTGCCTATAAACCGGGGGGCTATTGAAATAATTGAAATAGGAGATCTCATGCCGAATTTACTGCCCATTCCCGGCACTGAAACTATTTTTCCTGCCACCACTACCGACACGTGGAAATAAATATGCACAGTATCACTCTCATCAAAAACTCCCGGCCGGATTCGCTTTTTCCATTGATCATCGGTTTGCTCGCAGTACTCCTCCCCACCTGCGAACGCCCCCCCTCTTCCGAATACCCCGCCTTCAGCGATCTTACTGCTCTTACCGGAAAGCGATTCGTCGCGTACGTTTCACCCGACCGGAAGAGCAAACCGGATACGATCGTCATTTCGTGGAATTTCAGCGGGATGATGATGCAATCAATCAACGCGGAGGCAACCGTCGATTCGGGGGGCTCCTGGATCCTGCTTCCGGAAGTGCTGCACGATGGCGGCAACCAGGCGACGCTCCGGTGGGTCCCGGGCGATGATACGGTTCATTTCAGTTATTTCGGAGAAAAGGAGTGTTTTATCCGAATCTCCGATACCTCATCGGCCGTTGTCATCGAAAGCGACCGCTTTCTGATCCTCGGCCCTCACCCGATCATACTGCTTGCCCCCCGCGGAGGGGAAACATTTTCATTGAACGATACGGTGTCCATCAATTACCAAACCAACAACGACAGGATCAGCAATATTCGGGTGTTTTTCATGCATGACGAGATGACGGACTGGAAGGAAATAAGCGAAACGACCCTACGTACCGATGATTCCAACCCGCCGTTGCGTTCATTTACGACATATTTTACACCTTTTATATGGGACACCCTTATCACCAACCATCACGGCGCCCCGATCCGATTCCTGCTGAAAGACTACAACTCTCCCCTGCCGAATAGTAGTATCATATCTGATGCTATTACCGTGCAACCGTAAGATTCCCGCTGCAGCGCTTCTTCTTCGCGCCGCAATCGCCGTCACCGCCCCGGTCGCGGCGGACACGACCGTCGCCCCCCTGCCGTCGCGCGTCGACAACCGCACGACCCCCTATTTCCCCACGGTCATCAGCCAGGTCGGCGAAAGCTGCGCAAGCGCCAACGCCGTGGGGTATATCTTTACCTATGAAATCAACGCCGCCCGCGATGCACCGGTTTCCGATTCCGCCAACCGGTACCCGTACTTCGGCACCTATAATTTCCTCAACGACGGGTCGGAGATAAACGGCACCTATACCATGTTCGTCGACGCATGGACGATCATCAGGGACAACGGCATCCACAATGAGATAGATTTCGGTTCGATCGAGCCGCGGTCGACGAAATGGGTCAGCGGGTATGAAAAGTACTTCCGGGCAATGCATAACCGTGTCGCATCGATCGACTCACTCAGCTTTCTCGAACCCGCAACGCTTGCCGAAATGAAGCGATGGCTCTACGATCACGGAAACGGTTCGCCATCCGGCGGCATCTTCACCATTACCGCCTCGGCCTACGGTGTTCAGGATGCGAGAATTGCCGACGGACCCGAAAGCGGCAAATGGATCATACGTAAATTCGGCACCTCCCTGAGTTCCGGGCCTCACTCCCTGGCGGTCGTCTGCTATGACGACAACATACGGTACGATTACAACAACGACGGAAAGGTCACTGATACGATCGATATCAACGGCGACGGCGTCGTCACTCAGGCCGATTGCGAACGGGGAGCGTTCGTACTGGCGAACACCTGGGGTGAATCGAGCGGAGACGGAGGTTTCATCTATGCGCCCTACCGGCTTTTCATGACGCCGCTCGACAGCGGGGGAACGATCTCGAACCGGGCGTACTTTATTACGGTTCGTAAAGAATACCGGCCGCTGCGGACGTTCAGGGTCACGCTCACGCATACGCAGCGCAGCGCAATCGCCCTTTCGGTCGGGATAGCGGCCGACTCGTCGGCAACCGTTCCCGACCGTATCCGCAGCCTCCGGCAGTTCACCTATGCAGGCGGAAACATGCCGATGTGCGGCTACGACGAATCACCGGCCATTGAAATCGGCCTCGATGTGACCGATCTGCTCGACTCGATTCACCATGCCTCCGCCGCAGCCTATTTCCTGATTATCGATGCGAAGGACAACAACGGAAGGTGCGATGCGCTCTCACTGATCGATTACTCCGGCTCCGACCCGCAGGAGCGGCACTCTTCGCAGGCCCCGCTGCCTCTCGCCGCCGGAAGAAACCTTATCCGGGTAACCGCCCCGCCGATGGGAATTGTTTCTGGGGGAACAACCGCCGAGCGCCTGTTTCTGCCGACAACCCGTCATTCGGGAAAAAGCTTCCGGATCAGGCTTCCCGCCGGGGCGACCGGCCTCACCCTCTTCAATGCTGAGGGGAAAACGGCCTTTTCTTCAATTGTTTCATGCCCCGGAGAATGGTTTATCCTTCCGGAAAGAGTGCCGTCCGGAAGTTATTTCATTCTTATTTCCGACCGGACCGGGCGAAAGATGCACGGCAGAGCCGCGGTGGTGCGTTAAAACCCGATCATCATACCATGCGGACTCATGTACAGCGACACCCCTCGTTTCCCATTATTTATTTGACCTTTTCCCTCTCTTTTCGTATTTTAAACGGTCACCGTTTGGAATTTTCCGGAAACTGTGTCTTTCCAATGTCTTTCCAATCGGTTGGTTTGATACGAGCGGAACCGCCGAAGGGCGTAGAGCATCGATTTTCCGGGCGATTAGCTCAGCTTGGTTAGAGTACTACCTTGACATGGTAGGGGTCACTGGTTCGATCCCAGTATCGCCCATTTTATTACCTTATTCCCCCCCATCCCGTTTCTGAACGCTGATGAGGCGGCAGGGGGGGGTGCAGCTGTTCCGGAGATGGGATTTACCGGCTATTTATGAACATCGTTTTACCTGATGGAAAGAGTCGTGAAATAGCGGACAATGCGACTGCATTCGACCTTGCAAAGCTGATAAACCCCAACCTGTCGCGGCGGGCGGTTGCGGCAAAAATAAACGATCAACCGGCGGACCTTACCCGTCCGCTGCACGAAGGCGACCGGGTTGAAATCCTGACGTTCGATTCCCCCGAAGGGAAGCGGATTTTCTGGCACTCCTCCTCGCATGTACTTGCGCAGGCGGTACAGGAACTTTTTCCCGATGCCAAAATCGCCATCGGACCCGCCATCGAAAACGGCTTCTATTACGACTT
>JAFGNB010000186.1 GCA_016927235.1 Chitinispirillaceae bacterium | reverse complement strand
TCGACGATACGGATGGCGATGCTCTCCATGGTGTCGCAGGCAAAAATATTGTTGCGCGCGGTATCGATCCGTTCCTGTTTCTCCTCCTCGGGTATCTGAAGTTTCCTTGCCTCCTGTTCGTAGCGGGTAAAAAGTGCGCTGTGGAGTTTGAAAAGATACTCGTCGAATTTGAAATGCGAGGTGTTCGTTTCGCAGAACCGGTAAAGTGCATTGGTCGAAAGGTGGAGGATCAGATTCCGTTCAATGAGCGACACCCTCTCTCCGGTAAACAGGGCAAGCGCTTTTTTGGGCTGCATGCATTGTGCCGGATCAAGCAGGAAACGGCGTATTTTGGGGAAACGGGCCGCCGCGAGCGTTACAGAGAGTTTTTCCTCATCGGTCGGTTCCGGAAGTTCCTCCCCTTTGAAAACCGCCACTTTCATCCCCAGCGCGGCTGCGCACCGGCTGATGAGACGATTCTCGCTCTGCTGCGGTTCTTCGAGATAGGTTATCAATTCAACGGGAATTCCGCATCTATCGGCAAACTCCTCGCGGCTTACCTTCAGTTTTTCGCGATTGGCGGTGATCATTTCGGCAAAGGTCATGTATGCTCCTTTTTTCCTGAGGGTGCTTCAAGGAGGAGAGACATATCGCGCTACATCTCTAAAAAAAATGATGAATTCCCTGTCCAGGCCCACTCCGTCTCGCCCCCAACCGCCTTTAACCAGGTTTCGGCGATCAGTATATGCCCGGCTTTGGTGGGGTGAACGCCGTCCTCGGCCAGGTCGGCGGCGCTTCTTGTCGCCGCGGTCTTCTGAAACGCCTCCTGAAGGGGGACGAACACCGCACCGTACTCATCGGCCAGACCGCGGACAAGCCGCCGTTTCGGATCGAGGTCGAAGTGCCAAAGCTTCTGTTCATCCGTAAACGGCAGGAGAAACGGTTCGCAGAGAATCAGCGACACCCTTTTAAGCCCTGCCACCGTACGGTCGAGAATGCTGCGGTAGTTCTCTTCAAAAGCGGTAATGTCAATCGCACTCCCTTGGTCGTAGCGGCGCCAGGTATCGTTGATGCCGATAAGGATCGAGACGACCGACGGCTTGAGATCGAGGCAGTCCTTTTTCCAGCGGGCAACGAGATCGACGCTGGTATTCCCGCTGATGCCGCGATTGGTAATCCGGAGTTTCGGATAGAGCTGTTTAAGCCGTCCGGCGACCTTGGCAACGTATCCGTTGCCAAGAGAATCGGGGTTGACGCTCCGGCCGCAGTCGGTGATGCTGTCACCGATAAAAAGAATATGTGAGGAGGGGGTGATGGAGAGAGCCATGACGGTAATGCGCTCCTTGAAAAAGGGAGTTGAGTGAGGCCGTTTACCCATTAATATACTGTCGGGGAAGGGGATTTTAAACCGGTTTTGATGATAAACCGGGAGACCATAGCCGGTTTTATTTTTATAATATATTTTTTAAAATCGGCACAGACGGATGACCCGCATCGATTTGAGCGGCAAAGCGGGGCACAGGGATGCGTACATCGCCGCTGATTCGGGTGCCGATCACGGTAGTGCGGCCAAGCCATGAAGATCCTTTTTGTCTACACCGGTTCCGAACAGGGTTCGTGGGGTTCCATCGCCTTTGCCCGTCCGCAGCACTACTATATCATGCCGGGTATTTTATACTGTGCGGCGGCACTGCGTGCTTCACCGCTTCTCGAACCTGAAACGAACGTCGCCTGCCGGTACTTCAACACGACGGTTCAGAGCGAAGATGAGGTGTTGCGTGCAATCATCGACGAGCGACCCGATATCGTGGGGTTTTCATGCTACTGCTGGAACATGGCGCTGCACCGGCGTCTCATGGCGTCAATCAGGGTCCGGCTGCCCGACGCCCTGCTGATCTGCGGCGGTCCGGAAGTCGGATTCTCCTCGGCGCCTGATATCCGGTCGTTTTTCGAAACAGTGCCTGAATGCGATGCACTGCTCTTCGGCGAGGCGGAACTGTTGATTGCGCCGCTGATAAAGGCGCTGACCGGTCCCAAAGGATCACTCCCCTCCCAGCTCACCGGTTTCGCCTTCAACCCAGCGCGGTTCGACGGTGCAATGGAACTCTCACCTGCCGCTGCCGCACCTCCGGAAGACATCCCCTCGCCCTATCCCTTTGATGTCGCGATTCCGCTCTCACCCCATGCCGGCAGGGCGATGGTCTATGAAACCGCCCGGGGGTGCCCGTATAAATGCATCTATTGTCAATTCAGCCACCGGAGCCATACGGTGCGTATATTTCCGCTGGAGCGATTGTACGCAGAACTTGACTGGCTGCTGCAGTGCGGGGTGGAGTGCCTGCATGTGGCCGACTCGGTGTTCGATTGTGAGATTCGCAGGGCGTGCGAACTGCTCACCTTCTTTCGCGACCATAACCGAACGACCTCACTCTTTTGCTACTGTTCGTTCATGCACCTCGATACGCGTCTGGCGGCGCTTCTCGAGGAGACGCGCGCCCAGATAGGGGTAGGGGTCCAATCAACCAATCCCGAAACGCTCCGCCGGATCGAGCGGGCTATAGCGCCTTCACGTCTTGTCGAAAAGACGCCGCTGCTGCAGGGGGGAAGGATAAATTTCTATGCGGACCTCATGTTCGGCCTTCCCGGCGATTCGCCATTGACATTTTCCAGATCGTTCAACGACGTGGTAAAGCTCTCGCCCTCCTTCATGATGCTTTTTCCGCTGAGTCTGATCCGTGGCACCCCCCTTGCCGAGAATGCACAGCACTACGGCGTAAGGCCGGTTGACATTGGTTCACTGGACCTTCTGTGCGATATCCGGTATGACAATATCGCCCTTTCAGCGGATTTCACGCTGCACGACCTTGAGCGATTCGACGACATGGCGCTCTCGTGCTTTTACTTCTACCACCGCTTCGCGCTCTCGCTGGAGTATCTGATGAAGCGGTCGCCGGACCCTGCCGCTACCGTGGCCGCAATCGGCAGGAAGACCAAGGGTTTTATTCGTTCGATAGGCAGGACCGCGACCAACATTGACTGGCTCGAAGGTTTTCAGGAAACGATCCATTTCCTGTTTCTCGAACAGGCCAAAGCCCTGGGCGCCGGGCCGGCGGAACGTGGCGCCTTCGACGATCTGTTCAAACTTGACATTTACCGTATTCTGACAATAACCGCTCCGCAGCGTGAAAAAATATTCCGACGCTTCGCCGCCGTCCGTGAGCACCCGTTACGCCCCCGGCCGATGAGTGCCGAACCGGGATGCTCCGTCCATCTTGCCGCGGCGGGAAAAAAAGTACGGCTGGCGTATTGCTGGAAAGATCTGTGCAGCCTCGAGAGGCTCCGGGAATCGATCGAGCCAAAGTCTGACGCGGTTTTTCTGCACGCCGCTTTTGAAGACTGGGGTACACGGATCACCCCCCTTTCGCCTCTGGCGGAGGCCATTATCGAACTGGTGCCTGCGGAACGTCCCATTCTTTTCAATCATTTACGGAGCCAGGCGCTGCGTCGGGCAAGGAAGCTTTTCCCCGACGGCTCTGCGGAATCCGAGGTCGCCCGGGCAGTCGCCCATCTGGCACATGAGGGGATCATCTACCTCGCCCCGGCTGCTCGACGTTCCCGTTCCGCCGTATAATCCGTCGGTCGCAGCAATAATTGACGCGAGGGAATTTTGTTGGTGGCACCGAGAAATCTCCTCTGCCATCCGGCTGCGGCTGCGCGCCTCTTTGAGTCCAGCGAAAAAAGTGCTGTAGTCTGCACCGGAAGAGCCGCTCTGAGCGGTGTGTGAAGTCAGTGTCTTTCATTTCCTACCGGTTCGCCTATCCCTTCCTTTTACTCTTTCTGAAAAAGTATTTTTCAACCATGATCCGATACCAGAAGCAGATCGCTTTCCCGACCGCCGCCTGCGCCATCATCCTGCTTGTCACCCTCTTTTTCGGCCTCAAACCGAAAGGCTTCCGGTTTATAAATCAGGTGAAATGGCTTGAAAACAGGAATGGCATCGCTTTCACCAACATCGGCATGGTGTACGGCGAAAAAACGCTCGGCGAGATCGGAGTTGACGATTCGATAAGTATCGTCATGGTAATCAGGCCGTACCGCACAGCAAGAAAATCATCGAGAATAGCGGCAATTATTGAAAAAAACGGCGATGAATTGTTTACTATCGATCAATGGATGATGGGTATCGAGGTTTCGCGGCGGGATCGAAACGGAACCCGGATAAGCGCAGTCGGTTTCGACGACGTCTTCGCTTTCGATTCATCCCGCCTTGTGATGATTGCAATTACTCCGAATGAAATAAGCATACGACCCGAAAATCCCCTCGGATCAATTGAACGCCGAACGATTCGGCTGCCTCCCGGGCATCTGAAGAACTGCCGCATGCTGCTCGGCCTTTCCGCCTTCGGAAGAAAACCATGGCGGGGGGAAATCGCCGGACTGGCACTTTTCGGCAGGGTTCTGAACGAAGCGATTATCTATGAATTCTTTAAAGAATGGCGCGAAAACGACTCATGCGGATTCATCTTCTTAAAAAACCCGGCGGCACTGTTTTGCTTCAATGAACGGTGTGGACGAACCGTTTCCGATCAGTCGGGAAACGGGTGGGATCTCGATATCCCCTTTTTTCCGAAGATATTCAAGCATAAATTCATCCAAGTACTGCCTGATTTCTCCGAACTGGATAAAAGCCTTGCTAAAGATACCATTATGAATTTCTTCGGCTTTTTTCCCTTCGGAGGATGCTTTTTTCTCTTAATGTTTCCATTGCTTCAGTCCGAAAAGAAAGCGCTCCTTTTTACGATCTTCTCAACCGTCTGTCTAAGCCTGTTCATTGAAATCTTTCAGATATTCATTCCAACCCGGACATCACAACTGATTGATATCCTGCTCAACGCGGCCGGTTCCTCGACGGGAGCTCACCTGGCATATCGAGTGCTTGCCCGATGCAAGGCAAGCTTCGGGTCAGACTAGTAACGGTTTCACAGTTGTCCCCGCACCTTTCCCGGTTACAATCGTGATAGTGGTCGGTATCGGTTTCGGCACCGATCGGCGTCTCCCGGCAGTGTATGCGATTCCGACGCCGGCCCCGAAGCAACGAAAGAACGGTGCTTGCCGTTTTGCGACTGTTGATAACTTCAGAAACTCCGGAAAACCGATTCTCCTCAACAGAGAATTTCCGGGACCTCACCGGCGAGGGCCGGACGTGCATGGAGATACCTGGTTGTCGAACGTTTGGCATCGATATCGTTATAGACCATGGCTATCTGTTCCGTCGTCATGCCGGCAGCCTCAGCGGTTTGTTGCGCAGAGTATCCGTTGTTTTTCCCAAAAAGACATAAATCCATCTGACGGTACGGCAGTGAAAAGAAAAATTCATCCTGTCCCTGCGGCATTGAGTAGGTGTCGGTGGTGGGGGGACGGCGGCGGATCTCCTCCGGCACCCCAAGGCACTCGGCAAGGGCGTAGACTTGTGATTTGTAAAGGTGTGCAATCGGCTTGACGTCGGCCGCGCCGTCGCCGAGCTTAACGAAAAATCCCTGATCATACTCAAGTCTGTTCGGCGTGCCGGCAACCGCGTAATTCAGGCGATCGGCATGATAATATTCAAACATCTTTCGAATCCGCTGTTTGAAATTGGTGGCAGCGACAATTTCAAGGTACTCTTTGACCGGAAGCCGTATTTTTTTTATCTCCCCAATGGGCGATTGTACTGCTATCGAAAAAAAGGTAATGCCTTTTTTTTCGAGGACATTCGATATCATCAATTTTGAAGTCCATCCCGGTCCATATTCAGGAACAATTTTTCGAACGGTTTCATCGTAGCGCTGATAGAAACCGACCGCCTCCAGCACTGGAGTGATTGGCGAAGAAATCGAAGACACACCATGTTTTTTTATTATCAACTCACCAAGGCTGTTGGTTACTTCTTCTGAGTGGCGTTCGGGCATCTGGAGGGAAAAAACGCGTTCTTTACCAACTGCTTGTATGCAAAGAACAAGAGTGACACTGCTGTCGATACCGCCGCTGACACCGAGAACATACCCGCGGCGCCTGAATTTAATAAGCGCTTCACGCAATGAGCCGCAAATTCGTTCGATCTCTTTCTCCCTATCGAATTCGAGCCATTCATGCAACATCATATCTCCAATGTTAATTAATACTATTGATCCTAATTTTCGATCGTTCTATTATCCACCAATACATCGAGTCGTACATGCGCTTTTACTATCTCCGGTCGTAGGTGAACAAATCCACGCCAAATAACCTGTGCGGAAATAATTCCTGCAAGTGCCATCGCATCGGTCTCACTTGCCGATTCTGCACTGCTTAATTTACCAAGTAAACCGTTAACCTTCCGTCGGTCAAATAATCCCGCTTCCATTATCGCCCTTTCAGCTAATATCTCTCTTCCTTCGTCCGAGTTCGCCAAAGCGAGCAGACTACGATGCATCGGAGCACGATAAGGATGTTTAACGCGTGCGGTGATCGATGCCGGTAAAAAGGGCGCCAACGCTTTCTTCAGAAGATGTTTCTCGTGCAGGCCGCATATTTTCCACCATGGCGGTACACGGCCCATCAAATCAAGAAGACGATGGTCAAGATACGGCATTCGTACTTCTATCGAATGGGCCATGCCCATACGGTCGCCTTGGGAAGAGAGCAGGTAATTACTCATAAAAATCGATATCTCGAGATATTGTGCCTTATGAAGCAGGTGCCAGGAATCGAACCCCTCCGGTAAACTTCTCCGGCAGGCTGCTATTCCATCATAGCAATTGATAGCGGAATTAATACTGGGGGAAAAAAAGGTTTTAATACGTGATGTGTTATTCCAGCGAATCAAATGGGAAAAGAGCGGATCTCCATATTTATCAATATTTTTACCAAAAAATCTGCTCACATATTTTCGAGTACGCTCATCATAAAAGATATCTGAGTAAAGACGCTCAATTAATTTACCGCGCCACGCCGAATCCGGACATCGTCCCCAGAAACGCCTAATAAGCGCTTCTTTAAAAATGTCATATCCGCCATGGAACTCATCGGCACCTTCCCCGGTCAATACGACTTTAATGCCTGTTTCACGAACTAGTCTGGCAAGCAAATAGAGTGGAACGGGTGCTGTCCGTAAAATCGGTTTTTCGCAATGCCATACTGCCTTTATAAAAGAATCGCCTATTGCAGTATTCTCGGCAGAGATTTCTCGATGCCTGACATTGAGATAACGTACCATGTCATGCTGGTATCTTCCCTCATCAAAACGCTCTTCATCAAAGCGGATGCCGAATGTTTGGACGTCGGGATTGAATTTTTTCGCTACAATCGACGTCACTCCCGATGAGTCGAGCCCACCGCTCAAATAGGTACCCACAGGGACATCCGCGCGAAGGCGTATTCTAACAGCGTCCACAAGCAATTCTCTTACCTGCTCTGTCAATTCATCCGGATTCCCGGTTTCCCATCGATCGGAAGGATATAGGGGAATTTCCCAGTATTTTTCCAATCGCAGTCCGGTTTGCTCTTTCAAAATAAAATGACCCGGTGGCAGCTCCTCTATACCAGTAAAAAATGTTTTTCCCTGCAATGTCGTCCAAAAGGTAAAAATCTGATCGAGTGCGATTGGATCGATCGATCGATCGATATAATGCAACGTAAATATAGCCTTGATTTCCGACGCGAATATCAAGGCCCCGTCGCAGACGGTATAATATATCGGCCTTACGCCGACACGATCCCGGGCAAGAAACAATCGTTTTTTTACTCTATCCCATAGCGCGAACGCCCATTGACCGTTTAATTTATTGAGAAAGTCAATACCCTCCTCTTCGTATAAATGGACAATCACTTCCGTATCCGTCATTGTCGAAAACGCGTGTCCTTTTTGTATTAAATATCTGCGCAACTCCGGATAATTGTAAATCTCTCCATTATAGGTGACCCATATCGTTTTAGTTTCGTTGTGTACGGGTTGATTTCCGCCGGCGAGATCGATAATACTCAAACGCACATGGCCAATTGCGGCGTAATCATCGATAAAAATACCCGCCGCATCGGGCCCTCGATGTCGTATGGCCGATAACATGCCAATAAGGGAATCGAGACTCTGATTGAGTCCGGAATTGTTAACGAAACCGGCAATGCCGCACATAATTTTATTTTTTTATTATCTGGTTGAATGGGAGGACAGGATGGTCATTCAAAATCGTCTTTCGTTCTAATTCGTTTTCTTGCGTGTAATAAAAGCGGTAATGGAATTAACGCTGTCGAGGTTTTCGGGCAATAATTCGTCATCATTGACGTTGATTGTAAACTTTTTTTCGATAAACTGTACAATTTCAAGGATCGCGGTTGAATCGATGATTCCAGCGCCGAGAAGCGAGGTTGAATCCGTCAGCTTACCGGCATCGCCGAAAAGAAAATTATCAACTATATATTTTCTTATCTGATCATGATAGTCCATTCGTGCATCTCCTTAAATGATTAATCCATACGGTAACTTATTTGAAGCCACCACGTTACCACTTAAACAGCAACTTTTTCAATTAACCCTGTGCTTCCTACCTGCAGCCGCTAACCTGTAGAATAGCAAATAGTATCATTTCATTTATTACTACCTGAATTTTGCACGAAGTTGACATCCTTTGATTTAAAATAACGCATCTTTACCGCCCCAAGCCTTTATTTTAGGGCGATT
>JAFGNB010000185.1 GCA_016927235.1 Chitinispirillaceae bacterium | reverse complement strand
GTAGCGCTTATCAATACGAAATACAAAGGGGATTATATTTTCAACGGATTGCAGACGAAGATCCCTCCGATTCTTCTCGAGCATTCGACGGCCGCCACGGTGGATGATTACGACAACCTGCACATGGCCTATTTCAACGCCTCCGGTGCGGCCGTGGGGACGGCCGTCCAGCTTTTCAACGGTTTTTCGGGCGAGCCGGTCGCGAATATCATTCCGGGAACGTTCAGTTTACAGATTGCCGGCGTCACCTACAGTGAAAACACCGATTTTACCGTTGATTATGAAGCCGGAACCGTAACGATTCTCAATGCCGCCCTGGCAATCGACGCGACGCCGGGGACCGCTAATTACAATATCAACCAGGTCGCCCTCACCTTCGACTATCTTGCCCGAGGCAGGGATATCTACGGTCAGGCGGTATCCAACCTGGGGGTCATCGAACGGGATATTGAAAGCGGCATAGCTATGCAGGTCAATATCGGCATGGACGAGATGACCACCGATAGGGAGAGCGGCACCACCCTCTTTGGTGCGCTCATCCGGTTCGGCCAGGCGCTTGTCCAGGACGATCAACCGAACATTTCCGGGGCGCTTGACCGGATCGATGCGGTCTTTCAGACGATCCTCGGTGCGCAGAGCAAAAACGGCGCGCGGATCAACCGGCTCCAGACGACCCTTGAACGCAATGAGCACCAGTATACCCAGATCACCTCGCTGCGGTCGGAGCTCGAAGATGCCGAGATGGCAGAAACCGCGAGCCGATTCATGCTGACCCAGAACGTCTACAATGCGGCACTGCAGTCGATGGCGAAGATCATTCAGCCCTCGCTGGTCGATTTTCTCTAGTCGCGGGCAAATTTTTCCCGCAGGAGCGTTAATGATGCGACACGACAGTGATACAGGGATAAAACGGGCATGTCGCGGGTGGCATACCGTTTGCATTACTTACCGGATGCAAGGAAGCGGGTGTCGTCAGGAAGACGCAGGGACGGCAGTACGGATGTAAACCGGCTGCACGGAAGCATTTTCAAAAGGAGGGGTGTATGCCTCGTATCAATCACAATATTCCGGCGATGATCACCGGAAACGCGCTGCGTCAGGTGGACCGCCAGCTGCAAAAGTCGCTGGAACGGCTTTCAACCGGACTGCGCATCAATCGTGCATCTGACGATGCGGCCGGCTTGAGCGTGTCGGAACAGCTCCGTACCCAGGTGCGCGGCCTCAACATGGGCGCGCGCAACATCCAGGACGGTATCGCTCTTGTCAACGTTGCAGAGGGCGCGCTGATCGAGGTGGAGGCAATGCTGCAGCGCATGCGCGAACTGTGCATCCAGGCGGCCAACGATACCTTGACCTCGGTGGAACGCACCTACGTCGGAATTGAAGTCGACAACCTCAAGGCCGAAGTCGATCGTATCGTCGCGGGAACGCAGTACAACAGCATGCGGCTGCTCAACGGTGAAGATCCCTGGGGAACAACCGGCGGCGTGCTTCACATCGGTCCCAACAACGATCCCACCGCCGATACGCTCCAGTATGTGATCGATCCGGTGGATACGGTGTCGCTGGCCATCGACGGGACCAATCTGCAGGTCGATACGCAGGTGAATGCGACTGCGGGGATCAGCACTCTCGACAACGCACTCATGAGCGTGAACGCGCTGCGCGCCGACCTGGGCGCCATGACCAACCGCCTTGAACATGCACTTGCCAATCAGGAGAATCAGGAACAGAACATGCAGGCGGCTGAATCGGTCATCCGTGACGCGGATTTCGCCTATGAATCGACGCAGTTCTCCCGCAACCAGATCCTGACCCAGTCATCGACCGCCATGCTGGCGCAGGCGAACATGGTTCCGCAGAGCGTCCTGACTCTGCTGCAGGGGTAAGACCACTTCCGGGGCGGGAATAGGGAAACCTTTTCCCGCCTCTTCCTCCATTAGTATTTGACAGGCAGGGCACAATAAACGATTTTACTGACGTATTCACTGCATAACCACTCCGGGAGCCTGAATATATGGGTGATTTTTTCAAGGATCTGGTCTATTCAAAGGATGACGTCCTCACCTTTCCTTCCGGAATACCCGGATTCGAAAAGTCACGGCAGTTTGTCGTCGTCTCCATTCCCGAATATACGCCGTTTGAATGGCTGGTCTGTATCGACGGATCCCGGCTGCGGTTCGCTATTATCAATCCCCTGCTTTTCGCCCCCGATTACTCGCCGGCACTAACAAGAGAGCAGCTGGAAGATCTGGAGATTCGAAAACCTGACGACATTCTTCTTTACACCATTGTCACGATCAGGGAAAATCCGCTCGAGTCGACCGCCAATCTGGTGGGGCCGCTCATCATTAACCGGAAGCAACGGCTGGGAAGGCAGGTCATCATCGATGATGACCGGTAC
Source organism: Chitinispirillaceae bacterium (assembly GCA_016927235.1). Classification (GTDB taxonomy): domain Bacteria; phylum Fibrobacterota; class Chitinivibrionia; order Chitinivibrionales; family Chitinispirillaceae; genus JAFGNB01. The sequence goes on along the minus strand of JAFGNB010000185.1, from coordinate 1,101 downwards.
GGTACCCAGGAACCACTCATAAGGAAGAAATAGCGATGCTTGTCTTAACACGCAAACTGGGCGAAACGATCAGGATCGGCGATACCATCACGGTGAAAATCGTCGATCTCGATGGAAGGCACGTGAAGCTCGGCATTGAAGCACCGAAAAACGTCGCGGTCAACCGCGAAGAGATTTACGAACGGATCCAGCGGGAAAACCGCGCCGCGTCCCTTACCAAAGATCAAGGCCTCGAAAACATCGCACAGCTCTTACGCAACAGTGAAAAGTGAGACGGCGGACGTGAGGTCGGCGCGGGGCTTATGAAATTCTTGTCGTGAGCACATGCGTACTCTCATCTGCAGTATTGAACCAGAAGACCAGTTCGTTTCCTTCGGTAGTAAAACAGTCGCGCAGGTCATACTTCGTGATCACGGGGTAAATGTCGGTGTAGATTTCAACCGCTTTACTTATCATCGTATGTTTCAGGTCGTTCATAGTTATTATATCGGCAGTTATGAAAAGAAAGTTAAGCGGTATGATATTATTTTGAAGCCGGCCGCTTGCTCATGGAAAAAAGCATGAAAACCACTGAAAAAACAACTCTTTTTGCGCTCACCATGGGCGATCCGGCGGGAATAGGCCCTGAAATTGCCCTGAAAGCAATGAAAAACGCCGCTTTCCGGGATGCAGCGGTTGTTGTCGGTGATGCGGCGGTATTGGAGGATATCGCTGCACGGGTCGGCATTCGGGGAGCGCTCCGCCGTATCGCATCAGTTGCCGACTTCAGGAAGGGAAAGGCGTCGGTGCTCGATTGCGGCATGATTTCGCCGGGTTCGTATGCCCTGGGACGGACACAGGAAGCCTGCGGCAGGGCTGCATACCGGTATATCGAAACGGCGATCGAGCTGGCGATGCGGGGCGAGGTCGACGGCGTGATTACCAATCCCATCAACAAAGAGGCGCTCCATGCGGCGGGCGTCGCCTATCCCGGTCATACCGAAATCTTCGCCGACAAGACGGGAGCGTGCAGCTACTCGATGCTCTTCCTGCTGCACAATGTCGGCGTGGCGCACGTGACGACACACTGCTCGTTGCGCACCGCCGTCGACCTCATCTCAT
>JAFGNB010000184.1 GCA_016927235.1 Chitinispirillaceae bacterium | reverse complement strand
TGGCGAAATCGATAAGACGCCGCGCGATACCGCCGTGCGCCATCAGCTGACCCGAAAGGATGAAAAACGGGATCGCCAGAAGGGCGAAGCTGTCGATCCCTGTGGCCATGCCGTGGGCGACTGCCACAAATGCCGGGAGGTCTCCCATGGTCAGAAACGCCAGCATGGTCGAGATACCCATGCAGAATGCCACGGGTACGTTGATCATTATCAATGCGAAAAAGCTCACCACCAGGACAAGAACGGAAAGATCCACGGGAATATCCTTTCAACGATCCTTATTGCGAGACTCCGCCGGTGTGCCCCCCCGGTACCGTCACGGGGGCTGGTTTACTATTAATCATTGTCCCGCTTCTCTCAACAAATGCAACACCCGCATACAGCAGAATAAAAAAGCCGCTTACCGGCACCGCCAGATAGACATATCCGACCCGTACACCGAGGGCCGGCGACACCTGATCAAGCTGCAGGGTGCTCGCGACAAGGTCGATGCCGCCGATAATCATGACGCAAATGGAAAAGGCCGCAACCGCACAGAAGACAAACAGTTCCGTATACAGCCTCAGCCGAGCCGAAAGTTTTTCGGTAAAATAGTCGATACCCAGATGCGCCCCACGCTCTAGAGCCACCGCCGAACCGAGCATCGCCACCCAGATGAGCATGAACACCGCCAGTTCCTCCGTCCACTGACTCGGATTTTTGAGCACGAGACGGGTAAACACCTGCCACACGACGTCAATGACGAGAACCGCCATGACCGTGATAACGAGCGACTCGAGCAGACGGTCAAGCATTTTTTTAACAATCAGCAACACGTTACTTCACCTCCTCGATCCGCCGTATCAGATCGCCGATATCGGTATCGGCGAACTCTTCCCAGACGCATTCGACCGACTCCCGGAAGGGCCGTTTATCGGGGACGGTCACCGTAACGCCGGCGTCCTTGACTATTTTCAGATCGTCCTCTTCGGCCTGCGCCCATATGGTACGCTGATACTCAACCGATTCATCGACCGCCTCCTGAAGCACCCGCCGGAATTCCGGCTTAAGCTTGTTCCAGACGCGCGTGCTTATCACCAGAATGTCGGGAAGCCGGGTGTGCTCGTCAAGTATATAATATCCGCATACCTCGTAGTGGCGCGACGTACGGAACGAGGGTGTGTTGTTTTCCGCTGCGTCAACCACCCCCTGCTCGAGCGACGTATACAGCTCGCCCCACGGCATGGGCGTGGGGGAGCCGCCCATGGCGGAGATCATTTTCATCGACATGGCGCTGTTCATCACGCGTATCTTCATTCCCTTGAGATCGGCGGGGTTTTTGATTTCCTTTTTCGCATAAAAGCTTCGCGCCCCGGCATCGTAATAACAGAGGCCGCGAAGCCGTTTTGCTTCTCCGGCGAGCAGGAGCTCCCTTCCGATGGGTCCCTTGAGCACCTTCCAGTAATGGTCGCCGTCCCTGAAAAGATAAGGAATGCCGAAGATTTTCATCCGCGGCACAAACCCTTCCATGGGCGCGACGGAAACCTTGGTCATCGCGAGGAACCCGAGCTGCAGCGCTTCAATGCACTCCTTTTCGTTGCCGAGTTGTTCGCTCGGGAAAATCTTCACCTGCATACGACCCTGTGATTTCTCAGCGACGCTCTCCGCCATATACTCCATTGCCCGGTGGACGGGGTGAGTAACGTCGAGACTGTGTGCGCATTTCAAGATCACCCGATGCTTCGGAGCTGATTTCTTCGTGCAGACAACCGACACCGCAAGCAGCAGACAAGCTACTATCGGCGCTCCCCGCTTCATTACGATATTCCCCTCCCCCATCGCCGACCTCTCATGTTTTATTAAACCTGCCGACAATCTCCCTGAGGAACGCCCTGAAACCTTCGGCGAGCTCCTTTCTCTTGACGGCGTAATGTACGATGACCGAGATGGTTTTACCGAAATACCCGTCCGACGGGTTTCCCAGCAGACCGGCGCGCGCACAGGCTCTCTCTTTGATAATCAACGAAAAATCGCTCCCGGGTGAGTAAACGACACGGGCTTTTTCATCCGCAGACGAGCTGATCCCTTCTGCCGAATTTTGTAATATACTGAACGTTTCGGTGACAAGGCAACGGGACTATTTACCGGTTTCCCGAAAAAACGGCATTTCAGGGAGAAATACTCTTTTCATCCCTCATCAACGGCATCCAATATTAAATTATAGAAAAGGCCATCACCCTTGCGAAAGAAGGGAGAGGTATGAAACGGCTGACTCTTCGCCGGTTTCTTTTTGCAGGTACCATACTGGCGTGTGCTTTTTGTGATTCATGGGCAATCCTCCCCCTCAGATCCTCGCTCTCTCTTCCGGGAATCGCGAAGGATGTCGAGGTGCGGGACAGCATCGCCTATGTTTCCACCGACAGCGGACTTGCAGCGGTGGATGTGTCGGATCCGGCGGTGCCGGTATTAAAAAGCTTTCTCCGGCTGAGGGGGTTCGGCAATGAAGTTTCGTTGAGCGGCGAACGGGCATTTGTTACCGATGGAGAGGAGAAGGCTGCGCACCTCGTTGATATTTCAAATCCCGAAAGCCTCCATACCGTTGTTTCGACGGGGGACAGCTGTGGATACGTTTGGGGAGTCGCCTCCAAAGAACCGGACAATTTCGGCACCTCACTTGCCGCCATTGCTTCCTTATCCGGACTTACCATACTCGCTATTGACGGCAACGGGCAGGTCACCCTGAAGTCTCGATTCAACCCGTATGACGGGCTCGCCTCCCCCATCGATTCCCTCATCGGCTGCGACAGTTGTACGGGCGGAAACCGGTGGATAAAAACCGACGACGTGGCGCTTGACAGCACACTCGCCTATGTGCTGTATTACGATTATACCTTTTCAGATGAATCAGTCCAGCGCCTCATGCTTAAAAAGATTGATCTGGTCGATCCTTTGCATCCCCAGTGCGTCGACAGCTTGACGCTTCACCGTTACGGGTGCGCGCTTGACGTCGCCGACGGCTACGCCTCCATCGTCTATACCGGGAATGCCGGGCTGGATTTCGCGCCGGGAATGGATATCATCGAAGCGATTTCGTCACCGATGACCGCTATAAGTACCGCACACCTCCCCGGTCCAGGAGAAGACGTCGTCATTGCCGGAAGCCGAGT
>JAFGNB010000183.1 GCA_016927235.1 Chitinispirillaceae bacterium | reverse complement strand
ATAGCGGTGATGCTGGCGGCCCCCTGCCCGGGGAGCGGGTGGCGGCCCACCCGCTTCCGTAGACTTGAATTGGCTCTAAATGGAGAATGAATAAGAAAAAAATAGAAAAGTAAGGATGCGCGTGGGGCGGCCCACCCCCCTCCCTCACAGTCGGGGCACGGCATAGTGATAAAAGAGATAATGAATAAGCCAATCGCGGTGCTGCAGCGGAAAAAAGGCCCGGGATCTCCACGGGTGATGGCCGGCCTCGGCCTCGGCACCGGTATCAAACGACCATGGTCAACAATGATTAGCAAGAGATGTGCCGTCTTTTATGACCGCCTTCCGGCCTCTTCCTTCTTCATTCTGAATTCTGACTTCTGACTTCTGAATTCTTCCTTCCGTCTCCTGAATTCTTCCTTCTGCCTCCCGACATCCTTTTCCCCGGCGGTTCCACTGAACTTTTTTTTCCCTTCTCATCGCCTTGCCTTGTCACCCCAGTTCAAACTATATTGGCTAGTATGAAAAAAATCGAGCAGCTGATGGACCGGCGCGGGCTTGACTTGGCGATCACGCGCATCACGCATCAGGTGCTCGAACGGAACAGGGATTTTTCCGCCTTCGGCGTGGTCGGCATGCAGACCCGCGGAGTTTTTCTCGCGCAGCGGATCGTGAAACGGATCAATGATATTGAAAAGGTTTCCCTGGAAACGGGCGTTCTCGACACGACGCTCTACCGCGACGATTACAAGACGGCGTTCCGGCAGCCTCAGGTGAAGGTAACCTCCATCCCGTTTGATATTAACGGAATGAATATTCTCCTCGTGGACGATGTGCTCTATACCGGCCGAACGGTGAGGGCGGCGCTTGACGCACTGATGGATTTCGGCAGGCCCAAGACCATACAGCTTGCGGTCATCGTCGACCGGGGCAGCCACGAACTGCCGATCCGGGCCGACTATGTCGGAAAGAAGATCACCACGCTGCGCAACCAGGTGGTGTCGTTGAACGTCGCCGAGAATGACGAAGAGGATTCGCTCTGGCTCATGGAGCTTGAGGAAGGCGATTGATAGATGGGAATTTCCCTTCAGCATCTGCTCGGTCTCGAAGGGGTCTCGCGCGACGACATCACGGTCATGCTCGACACCGCCGACTCTTTTTACGAGGTGCTGCAGCGGGAGATCAAGGTCGTTCCCACCCTGCGGGGGAAAACCGTCGTCAACCTCTTCTACGAGGACAGCACCCGCACGCGCATCTCGTTCGAGCTTGCGGAAAAGCGGCTCTCCGCGAGCCCGCTCAATTTTTCCGTTTCCACCAGTTCGGTAAGCAAAGGCGAGACCCTGCGCGACACGATCAAGAATATCGAGGCGATGAAGATCGATATGGTCGTGGTGCGGCACGGCTGCGCGGGGGTTCCCTATTTCCTTACCCGCTGCACCGACGCGGTCATCGTCAACGCCGGCGACGGGCTGCACGAGCACCCCACGCAGGCGCTCCTCGACATGATGACGATCCGCCGGAAACTCGGACGACTCGAAGGGCTCAAGGTCGCGATCATCGGCGATATTTTCCACAGCCGGGTCGCGCGTTCGAATGCCTGGGGCATGACCACCATGGGGATGAAGGTCGTTCTGTGCGGCCCGCCCACGCTGCTGCCGCAACACTACGAGAGCCTGGGAGTGCCCATGACCGACAATATCGATGAGGCGATCGACGGGGCGGATGTCGTAATGATGCTGCGGCTGCAGCGCGAGCGCCAGGCGAGCGGCGCCTTTCCCACCATCCGGGAGTACCGCAACCGCTACTGCTTCGATATGGAGAAACTCTTCTCGCTGCCGGAGAGCGTGCTGGTCATGCACCCCGGTCCGATCAACCGAGGCATCGAACTCGCATCGGATGTCGCCGACGGGAACAACAGCGTCATTCTTCAACAGGTGACCAACGGCGTTGCGGTGCGCATGGCGGTGCTCTACCTGCTGGGAGGAGGCGGTGAAAATGGTTAGGAAAAGGGAAAACGCCGTTTTCCTGACGTGCGATTATTCACGTCCCGCCCCGCCGCTGGTCCTCAAAGGGGGCAGGGTGATCGATCCGGTCAACGACATCGACCGTGTTGCGCACGTGGTCTGTGCGGAGGGGAGTATTGTCGGCGTGGTCGACGAAGTCCCCGCCCGGTTTGCCGATGCGCAGACGATCGACGCAACGGGGAAGTGGGTGGTTCCCGGACTGGTGGACATGCATGTGCATCTGAGGGAACCGGGCAGGGAGGACAAGGAGACCATCGCCACCGGCACCCGGGCTGCCGCCGCCGGAGGATTTACCGCGGTCGCCTGCATGCCCAACACCCAGCCGGCGCTCGACGAGGAGTCGAAGATCCGGTATGTCATCCAGCGCGGCGAGCACTGTCCGAGTCGCATCTATCCCGTGGGGGCGATCACCAAGGGGCTCGAGGGCGAAGAGCTCGCGCCGATCGGGGAGATGGTGCATGCCGGCGCCCGCGCGGTTACCGACGACGGCAGGTCGGTGGCGCGGACCAACATCATGCGCAACGCGCTCAACTATTCGAAGTCGTTCAACATTCCGGTCATCTGCCACTGTGAAGATACGGCGATCAGCTGGAAGGGACACATGAACGAAGGGGTTTTTTCAACCCGTCTGGGCGTACGGGGAATCCCGACCATCGCCGAGGAGATCGTCGTGGCGCGCGACCTGCTGCTGGCCGAATACACCGGCGCACGGATCCACATCGCTCACGTGTCGACCGCGGGATCGGTGCGCCTCGTGCGCGAGGCCAAGGCGCGCGGCGTCAACGTGACCGCCGAAACCTGCCCGCACTACATCGCGTTGATCGACGAGGACATCGGCATGTACGATACCGATAAGAAAATGAACCCCCCCCTGCGGACCGACCGCGACCGTGCGGCGGTGATCGCGGGTGTGGCCGACAATACGATCGACGTCGTCGCGAGCGACCATGCGCCGCACGTTCCCGAAGAGAAAGACGTCGAGTTCGAGGCCGCGGCGTTCGGCGTCATCGGCCTCGAGACCTCGCTTGGCGTCATCCTCACGTTCATGGTGCACCGGGGCCTGCTCTCTCCGCAGCAGCTGGTGGAGCGGATGAGCGTCGCGCCCAACCGCATCCTGGGGCTGGGAAGGGGCTCCCTCTCGCCCGGCGACTGCGCGGACCTCACCATCATCGATCCGAAGGCCAGGTGGACGGTCGACGCACGCCGGTTTCATTCAAAATCGCGCAATACCGCTTTCGAAGGGATGAAATTACAGGGATATGCCGGCGGAACGATCGTCGGCGGATACGCTGTTTTCAATAGGAACGTCTGAGAAACGCGGCAAAAAGTGTTGTTAATGGTATTTTTTACGTAAAGGAGGAAGCTTTGGAAACGCGCGGCGGAAAAATACTTGAGTTTTTAAGGGAGAACAGTCATCTCGATCTGGAAGTTCCCGACATCGCCTTCAGTGTCAAGAAGAGCGAAAAAACCGTGGAGGCGGCGCTCCAGAAATACCAGCAGAAGGGACTGGTCACCGCTCGTCAGAACGAATACGGCAGGGTGTACTGGTACGCGCTTCCCTCCGCGTCGATAACAAAATCATTTACCATCGAAGAGTCGGCGTCGCCCGGGGAGAAAAAGGTGAACCAGGCGGCAACCACGGATGACGAGGTCGATGTGAGTGCATTGCGCGGAGCAGAAGTTCCTCCGGTCAAGAAAGGCAGGAAAACCGTTGCGGAGCCTTCGATGTCGATCAACGAAGAGACGGTGCTCGTGAGTGCGCAGGCCCACGCCGCCGCTTCGACGGGGCGGCCCGCAAGCGACGCCCCGGCCGCCGCTCCGAGGAAGGAGATGCAGGCAGCACCGGTTCCCGAGGCGGCTTCGCCTGAAGCGATCGACTTTTTCGAGAAAAGTGCGCCTACGGAAAAGATCGCCGCCGTGGAGCCGGAGATGCGCGAAGAGCCCGCGGCCGCGGCCTCGCGCCGCGGATTCCTGCTTCCGGCCGTTGTCGGCTTCGCCGTCGCTGCGCTTATCGGTCTGATCGCGCTGGTACGAAGCGGCGATGCGTTGTCAAGAGTCAAGAAACTCGAAACCGTTTCGAAAACGTTTTCGACCTCCGACGCAGTTGCAACGGGGCTCAAGGAGCAGGCGGCTAAAACCGGCGAGGCGGAGAAGGGCATCGCCGTGCTCACCGCGCAGGTCGACAGCCTGAAAAAGGTCGTTGATCAACTCGTCGCCGCGCAGAAGAAGCCGACTGTCAGGCGGCGATATTACCGTAAACGATAAAAAATGGAAGAGCCCCCCTTTGAAGAATCCGGCGCGGGGGCTTTTTCGGAGATGTCGTTGCTCCCCGGGGTTATTCGAGCTTTTTTACTTTTGACCCGAGATACTCTTTTTTCAGGGCGAACGAGTACGATGTATACCCCATTTTGTTCTTGACCGGTTCGGGTACGAAAAACGCCTCGACCATGTCGGGATCTTTCTCTCCGTTGACCTCAACGGGACGGCAGACGAATACCGACACGGTGGCTGCGGGAGTGTAAAGAACCTTCAGGTGCGTTCCCTTCGGAATCTCGAAAGTAAATCCGTCGACATGGCTGTCCTCCCATTGCGTCTCGGCCGTTTCACGAAGGACTTCCTGAGTAACCACGATATCGCCTTCCTTTACCGTTTTGCCAGCACCCGGGCCGCACCCGCCGATCAGGCATGCCAGAATTGAGAGCGGAACGAATATTCTGATATGTGCCATACAACCTCCTGGATTTGATGATAAATAGTTGATAATCATCCCCTGCGACAGTCGTTTATTAATCTACAACATCGTTCCGGGGAAATGCCAGCAGAAGCGCTTTTTTTTTACGCGGGAAAAGAGGGGCGGGGATTTGGGTGAGGCGTGGCGGTGTTTTAAACGACCCGGTTTTTCGTAACACAATATATTTTTTGCTTCCTATCGTCGTTGCGGGAGGTGCGGAAAACGGCGTTGTCCGGTAAACGGGCCGCATCTCTGACCGATAAGAACAGAGGCGGCAGCGTGTGAAAACCTTTGTTATGTATCCGCGGTGTGAAAAGCTGTTGCGCGGCGCCCACGGT
>JAFGNB010000182.1 GCA_016927235.1 Chitinispirillaceae bacterium | reverse complement strand
TGATAACCTGTTTGAGAAACTCCACCTCGGTTTGCGTCATTGGCGGATCGGCGCTTAAAAGAAAAAGGGCGGCATCACAATCGGCCAGCGCATCAAGGGCGGTTTTGGTATTATGAAGAAAGGTCGATCCGAATCCCGGTGTGTCAATCAGCGTCGTCCCGTTTTCGAGCAGCGGCGACGGAACGGCCACCTCGACCGAATCAACACCATACCGGTTTTTGGGGTTGTTCTCTTCGGCGACATACTGCAGGAGCGCCTCCGTAATGCTCTCCGGTGCCGTGCGGATGAGAATATCCGGTTTTTTATTCAGAAACCGTATGGTACAGCGGAGCCCGGAGCCGTAAATAATCCGGGTCGGCACGGCGGTTATCGGCAGTACCGACGTCGGCAGCAACTGCATACCGACAAGTCCGTTGATAAACGTGCTTTTCCCGCGGTTGAATTCACCGACGACGGCAAGATGCAGGCGGCCGTGGGCAAGCCGCGAGCGGAGTTCGCGGATTTGCAGGGTATACGGCATGAATTCCGGCGGAAGTTTTTCGCATTCATCAAGCGCGGCGTTGATAAGCTCATCAATGGAGAGCGGTTCGTCCGCAGGCGTGATAAGCGCGTTGATTATACGGGACGCGCCGAGCCCTGCTGACTGAAATTGATCGCGTTGCATCGGAGAATATTGCATCGTTGTGCTTTTATTAGTGCGGCAATCTTCCGCCGCGGTTGAAGTCGAAAAACCATCGCAGCCCTGCCGGCGACGGCCACTACGGCACACAGCGTCCCCACAATGGTACCATTCGGGTTATTGCCGCCGCAATGAGACGAAAATAAGTAAAAGAGGAGGGAAAGGACAAAAAGAGTTGACGAGTCTGCCGATACGCCGGTCGATATTTCAGGGGATTCATTCCTCCAACCCTCCAACGCTCCAACTTTCTTCTATAAAAATATTCTTGCACGACAACAAACCCAATTGCATAATCATACCGCATGGTACCTTTTCATCTTAAGGAGTCGTTCATGGATATCACGATGGTACGAGAGAAGGCGAAGGCGCTCGGCATTAAAACCGCGCGTAAAAACACCACCGATCTTATCAAATCGATCCAGAAAGCGGAAGGTAATTTCCCCTGTTTTAAAACCGCAAACGGTTTCTGCGACCAAGTGGACTGTCTGTGGCGGACGGATTGTCTCTCATCAAAGTAGACAAAAGCGATAAAATGATTGTTGCTTTCAGGAGGTGCGCTTCTTCCTGAAAGCGATAATGTTTTTTGCGCCCTTCGCAGCGGAGGGGCCGGATTGACGCTTTGGAAGCTGACGGGTTTTCGTACGGTTGCCGCCGGGCGGGGAAGGTGCCTTATCCGGTGCGGTGAACGTTACCTTTACCATACGTATTTCGTGCTTACGGTCGGCGCTCTGAAAACGCCCCCTGATGACATGGGGCGGCTGAAGCCGCAGGACCTGCGCCGCAGGAGGAAATGAGGAGAGGCTGGCGAAGTGCATCCAGAGCCATTTTCCCGGCGGCTTCGCTTCTTCGTCCCGGGAATAACCGATGCAGACGCCGTAGCCGCTGAATCCCCACCCCTCCTCTTCGGCAAGGACCCGATCGGCCGGCAGCGGTCGGATCAGAAGACAGAAAAGATCTCCATGGTAAGGGAAATCGGCTACCGCTTCCGGGGAAATATAGCGCAGCGCAAGATCAACGATCTCCTCTTTAGACAATCCCACGGTGCGCCTCCCGAAAAATACTCCACCTCTTTTTCATGCTTACGGCAGACTTAAAAATGAACATTGTCCGGCCGCTCCTCAAGAACTTCCCGTCACTTGCCGAAAAATAAAGGGGGTGCGGAGATCCCTTCGCCATGATATACTTACCGATGATTATGCGTTGTGATTCCGGAAAGCATCGGTCCGGCCTGTGCGCACTGGCAATGGTGGCGGGTATGTATTGTCACGACGGCACGGGACCGGAGCTCCCCTATGTGCCCCAGGCTGTTTTTACCGGGTATATCAACAGCGAGTTCGACAGCCTGGCGGGAAACCGTTCATGGCCGAATCGCTGTGAGCTGGTGGGCGATACGGTCCGCATTTTCTGCTATTCGACTTTTTTCAGCGAATCGAACCGAATCCGCCACGGTGATTTGATGCGCATCGATCTTCTTCCCGACAGCGGTCGGGGGTTTGAGAAACGCAACACGCTGTTTCATCTTGCAAGATATTACGAACGGAACGAATCGTATACCATCAACAAAGGAGATACCGTCGATAATTCCATACGGTTCGAGTCGGAAATAAAAACTTTTTCAAGAGCAATCGGCGGCGAGGTTGTACTGGAGGAAATGTATGTCGCCACCCCGCCGGTTATCGCGGGACAGTATCTCGAGATTAAGGACGGACACCTTTCCGGGAGTATCCACCATCCATGAAAATAGTGACGTTTACACTATCGGCGGGCGCGCTGCTCCTTACCCCCCTTCTCGCCGCGGAGGATCCCGGCGGATTCAACGGCAGCCGTTGGGGAGCCTCTCCCGACGAGGTGCGCAAAAGCAGCGGCGCCCCCTCCTGGCAGAGCGACCCCTCGGGAAAAAACTTCCCCCCCGAACTCGAGGTTTCGGTGTTCCGCACCTCCGCCGACATCGCCGGGTACAAGGCCTCGGTCAGATACTACTTTCAGAACAAACGGTTCTTTCAGGCGACCGTCGATTTCACCTTCGACGACCTGAAACGGTTCGATTTCAACTACAACGTTTTCCGGAGCGTCAACGAATACTACACCGCCATTCGGACGAAAACGATCCTTTTCGTCAACGACATCTACGACCTGCTGCGGAAAAAGTACGGAAAAAAGGAACCGGTCTTCAAGGGGCTCGATCCCCGGCTCGTCTTCACGGAACTGGACCGCTACGTGCTGCAGGAACGGTGGAACCTGAGGTACCACCCGTATGATTTCTATTGCAGCATCGTGACCGCCTCCTATGCCCGATGGGATTTTCCCCGCACC
>JAFGNB010000181.1 GCA_016927235.1 Chitinispirillaceae bacterium | reverse complement strand
CCCAGATTGGACAATACCTGATTCAATTCGATCAATGATTTTCTTCCGAAATTCTTATACTTGAGCATGTCCGATTCCTGATTCCTTACCAGATCGGCCAGCGAGTGTATGTTCGCAGCCCTGAGGCAATTGTTGGAACGGACCGAAAGTTCAAGTTCATCGACTCTCATTTTGAGTAATTGACGCAGCCGTTCAGTCTTTTCATCATGAACCGTTTCCTGTACCGGCTCGAATTCTCCTTCGATATTGATGAAAACATCAAGATGATCGTAAAGTAATTTCGCCGCATAGCCTATCGAGTCTTCAACCGAAAGACTGCCGTCCGTCCAAATATCGAAAATGATTTTATCGAGGTCGGTCCGCTGTCCCACACGGGTATTTTCAACGGTATAGTTGACTTTCGCTACCGGTGAAAAGATCGAGTCGACGGGGATCGTTCCCACCGGATCGTCCTCCGAACGGTTCGTTTCCGCGGCGACGTATCCGCGTCCGTCGGCGACATGCATCTCAATTTTCAATTTGGCGTCGGAATTGATTGTCGCGATATGCTGTTCCGGGTTGAGAATCACCACATCCGGGTTCTTCTCGATATCGGACGCCTTGACCTCGCCTTCTCCGCTCACCTCAAGGCGCAGGACGGTATCATGGTCCGCCAGAAGCCGCATCCTGATCTGTTTGATATTGAGAATGATGTCCGAGACATCCTCCACCACCCCGTCGATCGTCGAATATTCGTGCATAATCCCGTCGATACGCACCGTTGTTACCGCCGCGCCCTGCAAAGATGAAAGCAGTATCCGCCGTAAAGCATTGCCGATGGTATGGCCCCACCCCCGTTCAAGCGGCTCCACAATCACTTTTCCATAGTTCGGGACATTCTCTTTTTTCTCAATCTGGATGCCCTTGGGCATCATCAAGCTTTTCCATTTCATTGTGCTTTCAATCTCCTTTTATCGGGAGTACAATTCAACCACCAGACGTTCCTGAGCATCAACAGGTATGGCCGACCGTTCAGGAATACTCATAATAGAACCTTCAAGCTTCACCTTATCGATACTTAGCCATTCTGGGGTATCTTTCATCGTTTTAAGAGCGGTATGGATCGCTTCGAGGTTCTTGCTCTTTTCTTTTACGGCAATAACGTCCCCCGGTTTAAGCTGATAAGAGGGTACGTTCACTTTTTTACCGTTGATACGGAAATGATTATGTAATACCAATTGACGGGCGCCCGACCTGGAAGGCGCCAATCCGAGCCGGTAGACGATATTGTCGAACCGCATTTCAAGAAGTTGCAGCAACTTTTCGCCGGTAACGCCGGTAGATCGGGTGGCTTTGTCCATATAACGCGAAAACTGCTTTTCAAGAACTCCGTAAATACGGCGTATTTTCTGTTTTTCGCGCAGCTGCATGTTGTATTCGGTCGCCTGACGCCTTCGCTTCGTCTGCCGTGCACCGGGCGGAAAGGGTCTCCGTTCAACCGCACAGTTTTCAGTTTTACACCGTTCCCCTTTAAGCATCAGCTTGACACCTTCTCTTCGGCATTGCCGACACCGCGGGCCATGATAAACCGCCATTTCAAGTTCTCCTCAGTCTATTTACGATGCTGGTACTCTTATTAAATCAAGATCGCACCCTTAAAAAAAACGAATGGTATCCTGCCTCCCCTATACCCTTCTCCGCTTCGGCGGCCGGCAGCCGTTATGCGGCACTGCCGTAAAGTCTTTTATTGCGATGATTTTAATACCTGCTGCGGCTAATGATCTTATGGCGCTTTCACGCCCGTTTCCTGCGCCCCGGAGATGGACTTCAACTTTTCTCACCCCCGCATCGAGCGCCATTCTGGCAACGACTTCGGCGGCGATCCCGGCCGCAAATGGTGTGCTTTTTCTTGAGCCTTTAAATCCGGATTTTCCCGGTGTATTCCATGCTATTACGTTGCCCCGCGAATCGGTGATGTTAATAAGCGTATTGTTAAAAGTGGCCCTGATATGTGCAACACCTTCCGCCGCTGCCTTTCTTTTTACTTTTCGCGCACCGGGGGTCGTGCTGACACCGGTACTCACACCAGCATCGGTACTGCTCTCTTTCTCATTCTCTTTCTCTTTGCTCATAGCAAACAACCTTTCCCTTCAGTACGATTTCACTTCGCAGGTGCTTTTTTCTTATTGGCAATGGTACGCCGCGGCCCCTTTCGTGTCCGGGCATTCGTACGCGTCCGTTGACCGTTGGCGGGCAACCCACGACGATGACGGAGTCCTCGATAACAGCCGATATCCATGAGTCGTTTGATGTTCATACGAACACCCGTGCGTAAATTACCTTCCGTCTGAAATTCGTTATCCATGATACGACGAATCCGGTCCAACTCATCTTCAGAGAGATCTTTGACTTTTTTCGTCATCTCGATACCGGCTTTTGCCAGAATCGCGGCGGAAGATGCTTTACCTATACCAAAAATATACGTTAAGGCGATAAAACAATGTTTGTTATTGGGAATATCGACACCTGCTACACGAGCCACAGCAGCCCCCCCTCCACGAAATTACAACGACGCGTGCCGGGAATCATATTACCTATCCCTGACGCTGTTTATGCTTCGGTGATTTGGTACAAATAACTCTTACCACACCCCGACGTCTGATTATTTTACACGATTTACACATTTTCTTAACCGATGCACGAACTTTCAAAACACCCCCTATTTATACCGATAGACAATTCTTCCGCGCGTGAGGTCGTATGGTGAAAGTTCGATCAGGACTTTATCACCCGGAAGTATCCGAATATAATTCATTCGCATCTTTCCTGATATATGCGCCAGAATCACGTGCTTATTCTCCAGCATTACCTTGAATGAAGCATTCGGTAATGTTTCAGTCACCGTTCCTTCAACCTGAATAGAATCGTTTTTTGCCATATATTCGACGAAAGCAGACTAAAGGCGCCTGCCGCGCAAACGCCCTTTCTTTAAAAATCCGTCATAATTCCTCATCTGCAGGTGCGATTCGAGTTGTTGCAGTGTGTCCAGAGCAACGCCGACAACGATCAGAACGCTTGTACCGCCGAAATAAAAATTAATTTTCATCCCCCCCATCATCCAAAACGGCACAATTGAGATAAATGCCAGAAAAATGGATCCGGGAAGAGTAATACGAGATAACACATTGTCGAGAAATTCAGCCGTCTTTTTCCCCGGCCGTATCCCCGGAATGAAGCCTCCCGATCTTTTAAGGTTGTCGGCGATATCAAGCGGGTTGAAAATAATTGCCGTATAAAAATAAGTAAAGAAAATAATCAGCACTGCATAGATGATCGAATAAATAATTCCGCCGGGAGCAAAAAAACGGGAAATATCCTCCATCATTTCAAAGCCGGGGATCAAACTGATAATCATGCCCGGCAGGGTCATCATTGAGGAGGCAAAAATAATCGGTATCACTCCCGCCATATTAATTCGAAGCGGGAGAACGGTATTCTGTCCGGCATACATTTTCGTTCCGACAACCTTTTTCGGCGTTTGAATGGGAATACGACGCATAGCTTGGGTTATCATGACGATAAATGCAGTCATTGCAATGATGACTGCAACCACCACCAGTTCCATAAAGGGGTGACGGGTTCCGGCCGCAATTTGCTGATATTCAGCAATGATAGCATCAGGAAGACGGGCGACAATCCCGATAAAAATGATAAGTGATATTCCATTGCCTAATCCGCGGTTGGTAATCTGTTCACCCAGCCACATGATAAGCATCGTACCGGTGGTCAAACTTATCGCCGTTAAAAGGGTGAATTTTATCCCCATAAGCCCCGCTGAAACAGCGTGCATTCCTGTTACCGGAGAGGTGATACTTTGCAGGAAGATGCTTATTGCTATAGCCTGAAAAAAAGAGAGAAGCACTGTACCATAACGGGTGTACTGTGTTATTTTCTTTCTTCCTTCGCCGCCCTCTCGTTGCAGTTTATGAAAATAGGGAAAAACCGTTCCAAGTAATTGAATGATGATTGAGGCGCTGATATAGGGCATAATGCCCAGCGCGAATACCGTCACCCGCTTGAATGCACCTCCGACAAACATATCATACAGTCCGAAAAGCGAATTCGTTGACTGTGCGAAAAAATCACCTAATACACGAGGATCGATTCCCGGAGTTGGAATATGTCCTCCAAGCCGGTAAATAAAAATAACGCCGAGCGTGAAATAAATTTTTTTTCTCAGTTCAGGAATTCGAAAAATATTCTGGAAGGTTTCAAGCACAGCTGATTACCTCAGCTTTCCCTTTGGCTTTTTCAATTTTTTCACGCGCTGTCTTTGAAAATGCATGGACTCTGACTGTAATACTCTTATGTAATTCACCATTTCCAAGTATTTTCACCGGACGGTCGACTTCATGAATCAAACCGTTTTCATGCAGAAATCCGACCGTAATCTCCTTATCAAACCGCCCCATTCTTTCGAGATCACCCACGTTGACGATCTGATACGTCCGCCCGAATATGTTTGTAAAACCCCTTTTAGGGATTCTGCGGGTAAGGGGAGTCTGCCCCCCCTCAAAATAGTATTTGTTTCTTGATCCGCTGCGGGCCTTGTGACCGTTATTTCCCTTTCCGGCGGTACATCCGGTCCCGCTTCCGGTACCACGTCCGATCCTTTTTCTTCGTTTTCTTGAGCCTGCTGCAGGTTTCAACCCGTTACACCGTAGCATAGTCATTCTCCGTCAATTTCTTCTACCGTTAACAGATGCTGTACCGTACGTATCATCCCGCGGATACTCGGACGGTCATTATGTACCACTGTTTTCTCCAGTTTACCCAATCCCAGTGCACGGATCGTGCGTTTCTGTTTTTCAAGCCGACCAATCGCGCTGCGCACCTGTTTAATCCGCAATTTTTTAGCCATTCGGTTCCTCTCTGCCGTTCCAGACATTCTCAGGAATTTGGCGCAGTTTCCATACCTGATTTTTCGTTTTGAGGTGCATTAATCCATCAAGTGTCGCTTTGACGACATAATGAGCATTGGTGGTACCGATGCATTTTGTAAGGATATTTTTTATGCCGGCGAGTTCGAGCACTGCGCGTGCGGGCCCTCCCGCAATAACACCCGTACCCGGAGCAGCAGGTTTTAATATGATGGTGCCTGCACCGAAATGGCCCACCACTTCGTGGGGGATCGTTCCGTTGACAATATTGACACACATAATATTTTTTTTGGCGTTCTCCACCCCTTTACGAATGGCTTCAGTCACGTCATTGGCCTTCCCCATGCCGATACCGACTCTGCCGTTTCCATCGCCCACCGTTACCAGTGCGCTGAATCCAAAGCGACGACCGCCTTTTACCACTTTGGCCACTCTTCGTACCGCAACCAGCCGGTCGGTTAGTTGGGCCTCGGCATTTACCGCAGTTTCGTCTTTATTCAACCTTATTCCCCTTCCACCATATCAGAAGATCAACCCTTTTTCACGGGCAGCTTCAGCGACCGCTTTTACCCTACCATGGAAAAGGTACCCTTTTCGGTCAAAAATAACCGTTGAGACACCTTTCTCTTTCGCCTGTTCGGCCAGCAATTCACCCACTATTTTTGATATCTCACATTTTGTCACTTTTTTCCCGGCTATCCGGGAGGCAAAAATTTTCCCCCTGCTGCCGACCTGGACGATAGTCGTTCCCGAGGCGTCATCAACAATCTGAGCATACATATGTTTCAGCGTACGACGCACGGAAAGTCGTGGACGCCGCGCGGTTCCCCGTATTTTTTTTCGCACCCGAAATGCACGCTTTTTCCGGTCGATCCATCTTTTTTCGGCTGTGTTCATTATTTCCGCTCCATATGGTAATAACTATTTACCCGCTGTTTTTCCGGCTTTGCGCCGTACATATTCTCCAACGTACCGTATACCTTTTCCTTTATATGGTTCCGGAGGCCGCAGACATCTGATCTCCGCCGCAGTCTTCCCGACCTTTTCTTTGTCAATTCCTTCGACGGCGATTTTAACCTGATTTTCAACATTAAACCGTATGCCTTCGGGGGCCTTGAATACCAACGGCCGGCTGAAGCCGATCGTAAGATTGAGATCCTTTCCCTTCATTTCCGCTTTGTAGCCGATGCCGACTATTTCCAGTTCTTTCCGGTAACCGGTAGTAACCCCGACGATCATATTCCTGATAAGCACCCGATTGAGCCCCCATAACGCCTTGATCGAAGGATTACCCGATACCTGCGGTTGCAGACGCACCGTATCGTCTTCGACCACGATGGAGATTCCCTTATTGACATGCCGGCATAAAACGCCTTTATCGCCCTTGACTTCGACCAGCTGTCCTTGAACCGTTACCTGAACGCCTCTCGGTATTTGAATTGGAACTTTACCTATGCGAGACAATAACTGCTCCTTTTATTCTGCGCCTTCACCTCGTGATCCGGGAAAAACGCCCTCTTACCAGACCTGCCCGATCACTTCGCCGCCGACATTCAGTTTACGACACTCTTTATCGGTCATCACGCCCTTCGAGGTTGAGATAATCGCAACCCCCAGTCCATTAAGCACTTTCGGTATATTCTGCACATCGACATACCTTTTCCGCCCCGGGGTACTAATCCTTTTTATTCCCTGTATCGCGTTTTGCTGTTCGTCGTTGTATCGTAATAATATTTTGATGATAACACGGCCCCGATCGGAGACAAACGCATATTTGCTAATGAAATGATTCTCGAATAAAATTCTTGTTATCTCTTTTTTCAATCCAGAAGCAGGAATATCAACTGTCCGTTTCTTAGCGTGTATCGCGTTTCGTATTCGGTTGAACATATCCGCAATTTGATCTGTCAACATTCCTTGATTCCTTTCCTGATTTTTAATTACCAGCTTGCTTTCACCACCCCGGGGATTTCACCCCGCAGCGCCATATCCCGGAAACAAATCCTGCATATTCCGAAATCGCGAAGATATGCCCGCGCCCGACCGCATCGCCGACATCGTGTGTATTTCCGGGTTGAAAAAGCCTGCTTTTTTCTGCTTTTTTCAATTAATGCTTTACGCGCCATCTGCTTGCTCCCTCTTATATTTATTTACGAAAAGGCATTCCCATTTCTTCGAGAAGCGCCAAAGCCTCTTCGTTTTCTTGCGCATTGGTGCATATACAAATATCCATTCCGCTGATTTTTGATATTTTATCCCGATCGATTTCGGGAAATACGATCTGTTCCTTGATACCGAGCGTGTAATTCCCGAAACCGTCGAACGATTTGCGTGAGAGCCCCTTAAAGTCCCGTATACGGGGAATGGTAATCCCGACCAGGCGATCGAAAAATTCGTACATCCGCTGGCTGCGTAACGTGACTTTACATCCAATAGGCATACTTTCACGGAGCTTGAAATTTGAAATGGCTTTTTTAGCTTTTGTCACCACCGGTTTCTGTCCCGAAATTTCCCTCAGGCACATGACCGCTTCATCGATGAGTTTCGCATCGACAACCGCATCGCCTACCCCCATGTTGATCACGATCTTATCAAGTCGCGGTACCTGCATTTTATTCTTATATCCTAACCGTTTGACCAATGCCGGAACCACTTTTTTATTATATTTTTCCAGCATTCTCGGTACGTATTTCTTCCCTTTGCTCACTCGATCAACTCCTTAGCCTTTTTTGAATATCTGACCCGTTTTCCGCTTTCGAGCACATTCACTCCGATACGCGTCGGTTTCCCGGTCTTCGGGCATACAAGCATCAAATTGGAGATGTAAATCGACGCTTCTTTTTCCACAATGCCGCCTGTCTGATTTTTAGGACTGGGCTTCGTGTGCCGTTTGACCATGTTTATCCCTTCAACAATCGCTCTCTCCTTATGGGGATCTATTCTCAATATCTTTCCATTTTTTCCTTTGTATTCTCCGCTCATCACCCTGACCATGTCGCCTTTCCGCAATCCCAGCGTCATATACCTGTCTCCTTAATCAGTGTTACAGAACCTCAGGTGCAAGCGAGACGATGCGCATGAATTTTTTCTCACGCAATTCGCGGGCGACCGGACCGAAAATACGTGTCCCCCTGGGTTCTCCCGTCTCGTTGATGATCACCGCCGCATTATCGCTGAAACGAATATAGCTGCCGTCTTTACGTCCGTATTCTTTGCTTGTCCGAACAATAACCGCTCTTGCAACGGTTCCTTTCTTTACGGCTGCATTCGGAATCGCATCTTTTACCGTTACAACAATGATATCGCCTACCCGGGCATAACGTCTACGGGTTCCTCCCAGCACCCTGATGCACTCCACTTTTTTTGCCCCACTGTTATCGGCGACAACCAGCTGTGTCTGAACCTGTATCATCTCATCCTCGACTTGTTCTGTTCAATAGCTCGCTTTAAACGATGCGCGTTCATTTCGCTTTTTCCATGACCGTTTCCAGACGCCAATGTTTAGCTTTTGAGAGCGGACGCGTCTCAGTGATGCGAACGGTATCGCCGATCCTACTTTCGTTCTTTTCATCATGCGCCATATACCGTGTAGTACGGCGCACGATCTTTCCGTAGACGGGATGAATAAAACTACGCACCACCTTAACGATGATGCTCTTATTCATTTTATTACTCACGACGACCCCGATACGCATCTTACGATTTTTTCTTTCCATAATTCCTTTTTGCTCCGCACCCGATTATTGCTTTGCCTTCCCGTTTATTTCATGAACGCCGTTACTTTGTCCGCCCGTTCGCATTTACAGGCTCGGTTTTTTGATGAAGAACCGTTTTCGCCCGTGCGATATCCCTTCTCACCATTTTAAGCTGAAGGGGGTTTGCCAGCTGGCCCAAACGAGCCTGAAACCTGAGGTTGAAGAGCTCTTCTTCCCAAGAGTCAATCCTTTTTCCGATTTCTTCAGACGATAAATTTCGTATTTCCTGTACTTTCATTTAAACGATTCCTTACTTCTCGATTTCAATAAACCGTGCCTTTATCGGCAGTTTTTGTGCCGCCAATCTCAGAGCCTCTTTGGCGATATCAACTTTGACTCCCGCCATTTCGAACATCACCGTTCCGGGCCGGACAACGGCAACCCATCCTTCCGGAGCTCCCTTACCTTTACCCATGCGGGATTCCGCCGGATGTTTTGTATAAGGTTTATCGGGGAAAATACGAATCCATATTTTACCTCCCCGTTTGACAAATCTTGTCATTGCGATACGCGCGGCTTCGATCTGTCTACTGTCAATCCATCCGGGCTGAACCGCCTGAAGGCCGTATTCACCGAAAGAAATCGTTGTCTGCCGCGTGGCCAACCCGCACATACGGCCGCGCTGCGTCTTTCTCCACTTTACCTTTTTCGGTGCAAGCATTATGCTCCTCCGATTAATCTTTCCGCACTGTCACCGTCCGATTACTACTTTTCAATACGGCTAATGACGTCACCCTTACATATCCATACCTTTACACCTACACACCCGTAGGTCGTA
This sequence comes from Chitinispirillaceae bacterium, assembly GCA_016927235.1. GTDB lineage: Bacteria > Fibrobacterota > Chitinivibrionia > Chitinivibrionales > Chitinispirillaceae > JAFGNB01. The sequence goes on along the minus strand of JAFGNB010000181.1, from coordinate 19,726 downwards.
TGTGCTGTCGCCGGGGCATAATCAATATCCGCTCGAAGGGTATGGAGCGGGACTCTTCCCTCTTTGTAAGTTTCGGTCCGGGCGATTTCAGCACCGTTTAATCGGCCGGCGATCTGTATTTTAATACCTTCTGCGCCCATTCTCATGGCCGTCGAAATTGCTTTTTTAATGGCTTTTTTGTAAGATACTCTTTTTTCGACCTGCCGTGCGATATTGTCGCCCACAAGTTGGGAGTCCATCTCCGGTTTCTTTACTTCACGTATGTTGATCTGTATTTCTTTCTGGGTAAGATGCTGGAGTTCTCCCTTGAGCCTCTCCACTTCCTCCCCTTTTTTTCCAATAACTATCCCCGGACGCGAGGTATGGATCGCCACCGTCACCCTTTTTGCGGTTCGTTCGATTTCCAGTGCTGAAATACCGCCATGCTCCAGGCGTTTTCTTAAATAATTCCTGATAAGGATGTCTTCGTAAAGATAATCCGGAAAACGCTCTTTGGCGAACCAGTTCGACACCCATGAGCGGGTGATTCCTAATCGTAAACCAACCGGATTGGTTTTTTGACCCACATTTCCTCCTGTTAATTTGCCACCGTAACCGAAATGTGACACCTCCGTTTGAGAATCCCCGAAGCGCTTCCCTTTGCACGTGCCCGATACCGTTTCATTACCTGCCCTGCATCGACACGGATTTCCTTGATACGGAATTCGTCAACGTTGACCGTCGTTTCACTATGTTTACTCTGAATATTTGCCATCGCAGATTTAACGATTTTCGCGATATCGACCGCGACTTTCTTATGGATGCTCAAATCGAGCAGATTCAATGCTTCGCCCACCATTTTTCCCCGCACGGCATCGGCAACCAGCCGCGCTTTCCTCGGTGTCGAACGTACATTTCTTATTTTTACCTTTGATTCCATAATGTTTCTCGTGCCCTATTTCTTGACCGTAACCGACTTATCAGACTTGCTCGCCCCGCTATGCCCTCTGAACTGCCGCGTGGGAGAGAATTCGCCTAATTTATGTCCCACCATATTTTCGGAGATATAGACGGGAATAAATTTGTTCCCGTTGTGCACGGCAAAGGTATGCCCCACGAATTCGGGAAGAATAGTTGACCTTCGCGACCACGTCTTGATCACTTTTTTCTGTCCCGAAGTATTCGCTTCATGAACTTTTTTCATCAGATGCACATCGATAAACGGACCTTTTTTTACTGACCGCGACATACGATTCCTTTTCCATATTTCTTCATTACTTTGTTCTTCGGCGAACTATGTATTTGCTTGACGTCTTTCTCGGATTACGTGTTTTCAGGCCCTTTGACTTCTGGCCCCACGGCGAAACCGGATGCCCTCCACCAGAGGCTTTCCCTTCACCTCCCCCCATCGGATGGTCGATCGGATTCATTGCGACGCCGCGAACGGTCGGACGTATCCCCCTGCGCCGTTTACGGCCGGCAGAACCGATGGAGACGTTCATGTGCTCGGCATTACTCACCTGTCCAATGGTGCCGCGGCAGTTTTCCCTTACATTTCGTACTTCACTCGACGGAAATTTCAACTGGACCATCGCATTTTCTTTAGCGACGATTTCCGCATACGCGCCCGCACTTCGTGCAATCTGTCCACCCCTCTTTTCCTGAAGTTCAATATTATGTATCTGCGTCCCAAGAGGGATACTCCGGAGCGGCAAACAATTCCCTTCGGCGATTTCTGCCTCATTACCGGAAATGACGCGCATCCCCGGTTTCATATTCGCCGTCGCAAGAATATAACGACGTTCACCGTCGGTATATTTAACAAGTGCGATATACGCCGATCGATTGGGATCATATTCAACGGTCTCAACAACGCCGGGAATATCGATTTTATCGCGTTTAAAATCGATAATGCGGTAGCACCGCCGATGTGCGCCGCCTCGATGCCGGACGGTGATTACCCCACGATTGTTTCTTCCCGTAATTTTCTTTTTACTTTTTGTCAACGGCTTAAACGGCAAATCACTCGTCACCTGATCCTTACTGCTGGTTGTTTTATACCGCAATGTGGGTGTCAATGGTCGATAGGTCTTTACTGGCATAACATTACTCCGCTTTTTTATCCTCCACCACCGGATTTAAACCTCGCCAAAACGGGCGATCGACTGTCCTTCCTTAATTTTGACTATTGCTTTCTTCCAATCGGAACGATAGCCGACATGACGCCCCATCCGCTTTAACTTACCCTTTACCATCATTGTATTGACCGATTCAACAGTAACATTGAAAAGCTTTTCAACCGCTTCCTTGATCTGCGGCTTCGATGCGTCGTTTGCCACTTCAAAGACATACCGGTTCCGCGCTTCACGCAACTTGGTGTTCTTCTCGGTTATGGAAGGATAGCGAATCAGGGTATGGTATCTACTCACAATGCCACCGCCTCTCGGACTTTTTCAATCAACCGTTCATTACCGAAGATAATGGTTTCATTTCGGACTATATCGTAAGCGCATAATTCCCGCACCGGTTTAACATCGACATTTTTGATATTACGACTTGACAGATAAATGTTTTTTCCCTCGTTACCGATAACCAAGAGATTCTTTTTTCCATCAACCGACAAAGCCTTCATTATTGCTATCATCGATTTTGTTTTTGGCTGTTCAATGGTTATCCGGTCGACGACGATCACTTTTTCCTCTTTCGCACGTGACGACAAGGCAGCAATAAGCGCACGTTTCCGCATTTTTCGCGGAATCGACTTTGTATAGGTTCGCGGATCGGGGCCGAACGCTTTTCCGCCACGGACCCAAATCGGCGAAGTGTTCGATCCTGAACGGGCCCGCCCCGTCCCTTTCTGACGCCACGGTTTTTTACCTCCTCCTCTCACTTCTGCACGCCCTTTCGTTTTAGCGGTACCCTGTCGCCGATTTGCCAAATAATGGGTAATCACCTGATGAAGAAGCGCTTCATTTACCTCCGCGCCAAACACGCTTTCAGGAAGCTCAACTTCCCCCTTTATCTCCCCATCCTGCCGATATACTTTCGTTTTCATAGGTGTTTCAATCCTCTACCACCTTCACTACCCTTCGTTGTTTGCCTTGATCACGACAACGCCCCGATTTCTTCCGGGTACAGCTCCACGTAAAAAAACCAGGCCGTGTTCCTTATCAATAGTAACGACTTCCAAACGCTTGATCGTCACTCGTTCATTTCCATAGTGCCCCGACATCTTGAGCCCCGGAAAGACACGCGCGGGATACGAGTTCGCTCCGGTTGATCCGCGCTCCCGCACGTTGGTATTTCCATGCGATTCCCGCCCTCGCTCGAAGTTGTATCGTTTAATGGTGCCGGTATGCCCCCGTCCTTTTGTTGTTCCCGTAACATCGACGAACTTGACGTTTTCAAAGATGTCGACACCGAGGCGTTGTCCGGAAGCGCTCCCGCCGTCCGAAGCGTCACAACGCACTTCTTTGACAACCTTCGTCGGCGGCGTTCCCAGTTTCTTGAAATGACCGAGCGTCGGTTTGTTAACCTTTTTTTCCGAGATTTCTTCGTATCCGAGCTGGACCGCGCTATATCCGTCCTTTTCCTCGGTCTTCACCTGATGAATGACATTATGTCCCGTTTGTACCACCGTTACGGCGACTAGTTTACCCGATTCATCAAAGATGCGCGTCATTCCGATTTTTTTACCGATCAAACACCGCATAGTATCCCTGTTCTTTTCCACTGTCGACCCATTGCAGCCCTGTTTTTTCTATTACACTTTGATTTCAACATCGACACCTGCCGGCAGATCAAGCTTCATAAGGGAATCAACCGTCTGTGGTGTTGACTCAAGAATGTCGATCAGTCGTTTGTGAATTCTCGTTTCAAACTGTTCACGCGATTTCTTGTTAACATGAGGAGAACGAAGAACCGTATAAACCGTTTTCTCGGTTGGTAAGGGTATCGGCCCTGATATACGGGCTCCCGTTCCTTTTGCCGTTCGAACGATATCCGACGCCGACTTATCGAGGATGTTATGGTCAAAAGATTTCAAACGAATTCTAATTCTTTCGCCCGGCATATACCTATACTCCTTCTTACCGCCTCTGACTATTCGTTGTTACCTGCCGATCCGCCGCAGCAGCTGTTCCTGCCGGGGACGATCCATCAATTCATAACGGTCGAACTGCAACGTATAAACGGCACGACCCTGCGTAAGAGACCGCAGTGCAGTTGCATAACCGAACATTTCCGATAGGGGGACATCGGCATCGACGACCTGCGCGTCTCTGCGCTGAGCAATGCCCAATACCTTACCCCTGCGACTATTCATATCATTAATTACCGGTCCCATATGCTCTACCGGTACTACGATTTCTAATCTCATTACCGGCTCCAGCAGTGCGGGCATCGCCCGGCCACACGCTTCTTTGAAAGCGGTAATTCCCGCTATTTTGAAAGCCATCTCCGTTGAGTCTTCCTCCCGAAACCGCATCTCCCCGACACTCACCTTAATTCCGATAAGAGGATAACCCGACAACATGCCACCGCTTGATGCTTCAACGATCCCCTGATGAATCGCCGCAATGAATAGTTGCGGGTATGCATCACCGTCGCGTTTCGATTCAAAAAGGATGCCTTTTACCGGTTCAATTGGTTCGATACACAGATGCACTTTCGCATATTGGCTTTTTCCCCCGATGATCTGTGCAATTTCGGTATCGATCTCCGCTGATTTCGTAATTGTTTCACGGTACGACACCTGAGGCTTTCCAACATGAACGCCCACATTGAACTCACGCACCAGACGGTCGATCAGAATATCAACATGTAATTCACCCATTCCGGAGATTAGACGTTGTCCCGTTTCTGAATCGATTGTTATCCGACATGTCGGGTCTTCATCGGATAACCGTTCAAGTGCGTTCACAAGTTTTTCCTCATCAACAGTGCTCTTCGGCTCGATTGAACGCGACAGCACGGGATCAGGAAAGGTCATCCGTTCAAACACAACGGGAAAATCGGGATCGCAAATGGTATCACCCGTGGTGGTGTCTTTCAAGCCGACCAGCGCAACGATATCCCCTGCCTGCATTTTTTGTTCCGCATGACGCTTATTTGAATGCATGCGAAAAATCCGGGTAACCTTCTCCCTGGTACGTGTCCGCGGATTGCTTAAGGAGTTTTTCATTCCCGTTTTTCCGGAGTATATCCGTGCATATGCCAACCGGCCGACATGTGCATCACTGGTTATTTTGAAAATCAGTGCAGAAAACGGCTGTTTTATACTCGGTAACCGTTCAACCGTTTCATGCGTGACCGGGTGTATACCTTTAACACCTCCACGATCCAAGGGAGAGGGAAAAAAATCGACAATAGCATTCATAAGCTGCTGAATCCCTTTGTTTTTAAAGGCAGATCCGCACAATACGGGGCAGATTCCGCCTTGAAGCACTCCCGATCGTATTGCTTTGATCAGTAACTCCTTACTGAACGACTGCTCTTCAACGACCCGCTGCATGAGTTCATCATTGAAATCAACGACCTGTTCGATGATCTCATCACGGTACCGACGCGCCATCTCCTCGAGCGTCTCCGGGATCTGCTCCATAGTAATCTTCATACCGAGTGTTGCGTCGTCATAATAAATCGCTTGCATGGCAACCAGATCGACAATCCCTGAAAACGTCTCTTCTTTGCCGATCGGTAGCTGAAGAGCCACCGGCCGGGCGGCGAGTTTGGTACGCATCATTGAAACCACGTTATTGAAATCCGCTCCGACACGATCCATTTTATTAACAAACGCGATTCGGGGAACGTTATATTTATCTGCTTGACGCCAGACTGTTTCAGACTGAGGTTCCACACCTCCGACCGAATCGAATATGGCAATTGCGCCATCCAGAACTCTCAAAGAACGCTCAACTTCAATTGTAAAATCGACATGCCCCGGCGTGTCGATGATGGTTATCTGACACTCTTTCCACTTACACGTTGTAGCCGCTGCGGTAATAGTAATACCCCGTTCACGCTCCTGAGCCATCCAATCCATAACGGTATTCCCATCATGGACTTCCCCCATACGGTGAAGGAGTCCCGCATAAAAAAGGATTCGTTCGGTGGTGGTCGTCTTTCCTGCATCGATATGGGCCATAATACCGATGTTACGAATCTGTTCCAAAGGAATCGGCGGCTCATTCATACCGATGCCCTTTCCGGTCGACCATCGGTACCGCCGCTGGCATGACGAAGAAAAAACAGCGCAGCATTTTTCCTCTACTGAATTGCCATACTTCGGCCCTGAGAACCACAACGCTCTACCTTGCGTAAAAAATCAAAGAACTGACCGTTACCAACGGAAATGTGCGAATGCCCTGTTTGCTTCCGCCATCTTATGGGTATCGATCTTTTTCCGTACAGCACCGCCTTCATTTTTTGAGGCCTGGACAAACTCATTCGCCAGCTTTTCAGCCATACTTTTTTCAGCACGTTCTTTCGCATAAGTGATCAGCCATCGAATCGCCAATGAAACCCTCCGATCAGGAGACACTTCAACGGGAACCTGGTAATTTGCGCCACCGATCCGGCGTGATTTTACCTCAAGAACAGGCTTCACATTATCCATTGCTTTTTTAAAGACACCGAGTCCGTCCTGCCCGCTGCGCTCTCCCGCAATCCGAACCGCACTATAAAAAATATTCTCGGCAAGACGCTTCTTTCCCTGCCGTGTAACGTTATTGATAAACTGTGTCACCAGGGTACTGTTGAATTTTGGATCGGGAAGCAGATCCTTTTTCTGGGCTTTTCGTCTTCTGGACATACTGTTCCTTATTTCTTCGGACGCTTCACGCCGTATTTCGACCGGCTGCGTTTACGATTTGTAACACCCTGTGTATCGAGTGCGCCACGGATAATGTGATATCTGACGCCCGGCACGTCTTTGACACGCCCCCCCCTGATAAGGACGATTGAGTGTTCTTGAAGGTTGTGCCCCTCTCCCGGGATATAGGCGTTTACCTCCATATGGTTGGTAAGTCTGACACGGGCTACTTTTCTCAACGCTGAATTGGGTTTTTTCGGCGTTGTAGTAAAAACGCGCGTACAGACGCCGCGCCGTTGAGGGCATTGATGGAGCGCCGGCGATTTGCTTCGGTTCTCCATCGCCTCCCGCCCTTTGCGTATAAGTTGACTAATAGTAGGCACTTACAACCCTTCATTAAAAAAATAATCTTATAAAATAATTTTTTTCAGAAAGACAATCAATTATATTCTCAATAAATCGTCAAAATTGCCCCCCGATATCGACAAAATCATCACTCGTCTCATACTCCTCGACCTGCGGTATCTCCGTCTCCAAATCTTTCACCTTCAGATGCCTGAAAAGACGAGATCCCGTGCCTGCTGGAATAAGATTCCCCATAATAAGATTTTCTTTAAGACCGTTGAGATGGTCGGTCTTACCTTCAACCGCCGCTTTGGAAAGTACTTTTGTCGTCTCCTGAAATGATGCGGCACTTAGAAATGATTCGGTAGTTAATGAAGCTTTGGTAATACCGAGTAAAAGGGGTTTATGGGTCGCCGGCTCACCACCTTCATCGGTGACCCGGTCATTTACTTCACGAAGCCTTCTTTTATCGACGTCATCTCCCGACAAATAATCGGTATCGCCCGGATCGGCAATCCGTACCTTGCGTAACATCTGTGCAACGATAACCTCAACATGTTTGTCATTGATCGTCACACCCTGCAAACGATATACTGCCTGGATTTCGTCGAGCAGATACTTTTGAACAGCATATTCTCCCATGATTCTGAGAATATCATGCGGATCAATAGCCCCTTCGCTCAGCCGGTCTCCCGCCCGTATGCGGTCACCTTCATGAACACGCACATGTTTTCCAAGAGGAATGCTGTAATCTCTGGATTCTCCCTGTTCATCACGGATAATTACCTTGCGATTTCCACGCTCATTCTGACCGAACTCTACAAATCCGTCTATTTCAGAGACAATGGCAGCATCTTTCGGCCTCCGCGCCTCAAAAAGTTCTGCAACGCGGGGAAGACCACCGGTAATATCACGGCTTTTACTGCTTTCACGGGGGATTTTAAGGAGGATATCCCCCTCTTTCACCCTGTTGCCGTCTTTAATCTGCAGGTATCCCCCTGCAGGAATAGAGATATTCGCAATCCGTTTATCCGATTCATCCATAATCTGAATATGGGGATGCAACCGACGCTCACGATGCTCGGTGATAACTCTATTGGTAATACCTGAACGCTCATCATACAACTCCCGTACCGTCTCGTTTTCAACTATGTCTGCGAAACTCACTGTTCCGCTTTTAGGAGTCAGGATAACATTGTTATACGGGTCCCACTCAAAAAGAACGGCGCCCTTGCCAACTTTCTGACCGTCTTCAACCATCATAAAAGACCCGTAAGGAACATTGTACCGGTAGCGTTCCCGCTCCTGTTCATCGAAGATAACCAACTCGCCCGAACGGTTCATAACGACCTTGCCGTTAGCGTGAGCGACCGAATCAATCGATGAGTACTTGACCACTCCTTCAATTTTAGAGATCTCTTTTGACTGGGCGATAAGGCGCGATGCGGTACCACCGATATGGAATGTACGAAGTGTCAATTGCGTTCCGGGCTCCCCAATGCTTTGGGCTGCCATGATTCCCACTGCCTCTCCCACATCAACAATCTTGCCGGTTGCCAGATTCCGGCCGTAACAACGTCTGCATACCCCGAACATGGAATCACAGGTCAGGATCGACCGTATAAGCACTGTTTCGATTCCTGCATCCTCGATGCGACGGGCAATCTGTTCGTCGATAAGCGTATTGATCGGACAAATAAGCTCTTCGGTAACCGGATCGTAGACATCTTCCTGTGAAAAGCGTCCGAGAATTCGTGTTGAAAGCGGTTCCATTATCTCATCGCCCTCATGTAACGCTTCAATATCGATACCCTTCGACGTACCGCAATCCTCCTCCGAAACCACCACGTCCTGCACGACATCAACAAGACGTCGTGTCAGATAACCGGCATCAGCGGTCTTGAGCGCGGTATCGGCAAGGCCTTTTCGTGCACCGTGAGTGGAAATGAAATACTCGAGCACGGTCAATCCGTCTTTAAAATTGGAAATGATCGGGTTTTCGATAATCTCACCCACTGCACCGGTTATTTTCTTCTGTGGTTTCTGCATGAGCCCGCGCATGCCGGCGAGCTGCTTGATCTGGTCTTTACTGCCGCGAGCCTGTGAATCCATCATAATATAGACGGGGTTAAAACCGTCCTTATCACGGGCAAGATACTGATGCATGATATCGGCCACGGTATTGGTCGTATGCGTCCAGAGGTCGATCAACTTGTTGTACCGTTCGCCTTCGGTAATGATACCACGGTCATACTGCTTTCTGATCCGGTTCACCTCTTCAAGCGATTTGTTGATGATTTCCTGTTTTTCTCCTGGGACAACGAGGTCTTCGGCGCCGAAGGTAATTCCCGCACGCGTGGCATATTCATATCCCAGCGCCTTGATATCATCGAGGAATTGGCAGGTGGTTTTTACTCCCTTAAGCTTGTATACCTGCTCGACAAGCAACTGGATACGCTTTTTATTCAGTAAATCATTACAAAACGGTATCCCCTCGGGGATTACGTCGTTAAGAATGATTTTACCGGGTGTCGTTTCGATCACCTGTCCCTTGATACGCACCTTGATTTTCGCATGAAGATCGATCTGTTCGTCGGCAAGCGCATGCAATACCTCATCCGGACCGTAAAACACCCTGCCTTCACCCCGTTTACCAATCGACGTCTTCGTTAGATAATAAATCCCCAAAACGATGTCCTGGGTGGGAGTCATTACCGGATGCCCCGATGCGGGGCTCAACAAATTATTTGCACTGAGCATCAGTATCCGGCATTCGATCTGCGACTCAAACGACAGCGGTACATGAACAGCCATCTGGTCGCCGTCGAAATCCGCATTGAATGCCGTACAGACAAGCGGATGCAGCCTGATCGCTTTACCTTCGACCAGCACAGGAAAAAAAGCCTGAATCCCGAGACGGTGCAGCGTCGGGGCACGGTTGAGCAGTACCGGATGATCGTGAATCACCTCTTCGAGAATGTCCCAAACCTCCGGAAGCTCCTTTTCAACGAATTTCTTTGCGCTTTTTACCGTCTGTACGAGCCCCCGCTCCTCAAGTTTCTGAATCACAAACGGTTTGAAGAGTTCAAGCGCCATTGCTTTGGGAAGGCCGCACTGGTGGATCTTCAGTTCCGGGCCGACCACAATGACGCTGCGGCCCGAATAGTCAACGCGTTTTCCGAGAAGGTTCTGTCGGAACCTGCCTTGTTTCCCTTTAAGAAGATCGCTGAGCGACTTGAGCGGCCGTTTGCCTTCGCCCTTTACGGAGAATGTGCGGCGGCCGTTATCGAAAAGCGTATCGACCGCTTCCTGAAGCATACGCATCTCATTACGCAGGATGACATCGGGCGCCTTGATCTCGATGAGTTTTTTCAGACGGTTATTCCGGTTGATGACGCGGCGGTACAAATCGTTGAGATCCGATGTCGCAAAACGACCGCCTTCCAGCGGAACAAGCGGACGCAGATCGGGCGGCAATACCGGCAGCACCCTTAAAACCATATCCTGAGGTTGGTTTTTCGACCGGATAAATGCGTCGACAATACGCAATCGTTTTAAATGCTCCTGCCGACGTTGCTCGGAGGACTCGATCTTTATTTTTGAACGTAAATCAATCGCAAGCTCTTCCAAGTCGATGGTGGCGAGCATTTCCAGAACCGCCTCGCCCCCCATTTTCGCGACGAACTGCTTGTCCTGTTCCTCCAGTTCGATATATTCATCTTCACTGAGGAGCGCACCCCGTCGCAGGCTTGTATTGCCGGGATCGATCACTACATACGATTCATAATAAACGATTCGTTCGAGAACGGTATTGGGCAGACCGAGCAGATAGCTGATATGTGAAGGTAAACTTTTTAAGAACCAGATATGCACGATCGGTACAGCCAATTCGATATGTCCCATCCGTTCGCGCCGCACCTTGGAGTGGGTTACTTCAACGCCGCAACGGTCGCATACGACACCCCGGTAACGTATTCTCTTGTATTTTCCGCAATTGCACTCCCAATTACGTACCGGACCGAAAATCTTTTCGCAAAAGAGGCCGTCGCGCTCCGGTTTGAAGGATCGATAATTAATAGTCTCCGGTTTCGTCACCTCGCCATAAGACCAGTTTCTTATCGTGTCCGCCGATGCAAGCCTGATTGAGACGCCTACGATCTCCTGAACCTTTTTATCAAACTGGCTGAACATTTCTGCCACGCGGTACCTCCCCTGTCGCTCTTGATGATCGGTGATCCTGTCGGTTTATGGCATCAAGCAGCGGCTTCTTCTTCTGAAATGATATCGATATCAAGTGCCAGCGCTTTAATTTCACGGACCAGTACCTTGAACGATTCCGGAATGCCGGCGCCCGGCGTATTTTCACCCTTTACTATAGCTTCATAAATCTTCGACCGTCCGGTAAGGTCGTCGCTTTTCACCGTAAGAACCTGCTGCAGCGTATAGGCTGCCCCGTACGCTTCAAGCGCCCAAACCTCCATTTCGCCGAAACGTTGTCCGCCGAACTGCGATTTGCCCCCGAGCGGTTGCTGGGTAACCAACGAATACGGCCCGATTGACCGAGCATGAATCTTATCATCGACGAGATGACACAATTTCATCATATACATGGGCCCTACCGTCACGTCGTGATCGAATTCCTCACCCGTGCGGCCGTCACGCAACCGGATTTTACCGCTCGGCGGAAGACCGGCGTCATCAAGCAATGCAAGCACATCACTGTAGGTAGCGCCGTCAAAAACCGGTGTTGCGATTCGTTCGCCCAGTTTCTGTGCCGCCCAACCGATGTGCGCCTCGAGTATCTGGCCGACGTTCATTCGCGAGGGAACGCCGAGCGGATTGAGAATTATATCGACGGACGTACCGTCGGGGAGATAGGGGAGATCTTCAACCGGCAATATTTTGGAAATAACGCCTTTATTGCCGTGTCGCCCCGCCATCTTGTCACCCACCGAAAGCTTCCTTTTTTTCGCCACATATACCTTTACAAGCTGGAGGACTCCCGGTTTCAACTCATCGCCGCGAATGATCTTGTCGATCTCCTTATCCAGCTTATCCTCCAGTTTTGTGATCATATCGTTGGCACGGAATAAAACGTCTTCCGCTTTCCGGTTTTTTCTCTCTTCTTTACAAAGACCATTCTTGAGCGAAAAAGAACGAATATCGATCCTGTTAAGAAGGGCTTTCGTCCACTTTCTTCCTTCCGGTACAAGCACCTCACCGGTATGAGCATTTATTACCTCGCACGAAACCGTATCTCCTAAAAATTCATACAGTTTTGCATTCCGTACTTTTTCAATTTCAGCGATCTGCTGTGTGATCTCGTTTTTCAGCTCGTCGATTCTCTTTTTATCTTTTTTCTTCGAGCGTTTATCACGTTCTTTCCTTGAGTAGATACGGGTATCGATCACGGTGCCCCTGAGGCCGGGAGGCGCCTTCAGCGAAGAATCACGGACATCGCCCGCCTTTTCTCCGAATATCGCCCGCAACAGCCGTTCTTCGGGCGACAATTCCGTTTCCCCTTTCGGTGTAACCTTGCCTACCAGTATATCCCCGGCGTCAACCTCGGTCCCGATGCGAACGACGCCGTTTTCATCGAGGTCGATCAAGGCGTCTTCACTGACATTGGGTATTTCTCTCGTCAATTCCTCCGGCCCCCTTTTCGTATCGCGGACCTCGGTTTCGAATACTTCTATATGGACGGAGGTATAGATATCCTCCGCCACCAGGCGCTCGGAAACAATGATTGCATCCTCGAAGTTATACCCGCGCCACGGCATAAAAGCCGCCATTACGTTTCTCCCCAGCGCAAGTTCTCCTTCATGCGTCGCATGGCCGTCGGCAAGCACCTCACCCGCCTTTACCTTTTGGCCGGCCTTGACGCACACCTTCTGGTTGATGCAGGTGTCCTGGTTCGACCGTTCGTATTTCACTAGTTCATAGATGTCGAATTCAGTGAGTCCGAGAATATCGTCGTGGGTGGTCTCCTTTACTTTACGTATCACTATCCTGTTTGCATCGACTTTATCGACTATCCCCTGATTCTTCGCCACGATCATGCACCCGGAATCAAATGCCGCACGTTTTTCCAGGCCCGTTCCGACAATCGGAGGTTCCGTCCGCAGAAGCGGAACCGCCTGCCGCTGCATGTTCGATCCCATAAGCGCCCTGTTGGCGTCATCATGTTCGAGAAAAGGAATAAGCCCTGCGGCTATACTGACAAGCTGCATAGGTGAGACGTCCATATAGGCGATTTCCTGCGGCGCAACTACCGGAAAATCTCCCCGGTACCGGGCAAAGATCAAATTTTCAACCAGATTACCCTTTTTATCTAATGGGGTATTCGCCTGAGCGATGATGTAATTGTCCTCCATGTCGGCAGTCAGATATTTTATTTCTCCCGTCAAAGCGCCGTCGTCTACCATCTGATAGGGCGTTTCGATGAAACCGAATTCATTAACACGCGCAAAAGTGCTCAGTGAGGCGATAAGACCTATATTCGGCCCTTCGGGCGTCTCGATGGGGCAGAGCCGGCCGTAATGGGTGTGGTGGACGTCACGGACTTCGAATCCGGCGCGTTCACGCGTGAGTCCTCCGGGGCCCAGCGCGCTCACGCGCCGCTTGTGTGTCAGCTCCGAAAGGGGATTGGTCTGATCAAGAAACTGTGAAAGCTGGCTCGAGCCGAAAAACGCCTGGATGACCGTTGAGACGGTACGGGCATTAATGAGGTCTTGGGGTGTAATGTTTTCAGTATCGCGGAGGCTTAGCCGTTCCTTGATGGTGCGTACCATGCGGGTAAGGCCGACGGTAAACTGCGCGCTGAGCAGCTCGCCGACCGAACGAACGCGTCGATTTCCCAAATGATCGATATCATCGATGAAACCGACACCTGCATCAAGCCCCATCATATATTTGAATGCAGCAATGAAATCATCCTTAGTCATGGTCGTCACCTCATCGGGCGGAATCACCCCCAGACGGGTATTCATCCGGTAACGACCGACATTCCCAAGATCATAACGTTTCTCATCAAAAAAAAGTCGCTGAATTAAATTTCGCGCTGTTTCCACGTTCGGCGGGTCCCCGGGGCGCATTGTCGCATACATGTAAAACAGTGCTTCCTCTTCGGAATTGGTCGGGTCCGCAGCGATGGTATTTCGAATAATCATGTTTTCAGGATTAGGGACATCCTTCAGGACTTCAATATGCGAAATATTGTTTTCTCGTAAACCCTTCCACTGTTCTTCGGTAATCACCTCATTGGAATCGACGATGATTTCACCCGTCTCTTCATTAAAAACCGTCTGTGCATTGACGTTCCCCACAATATGCATTTTCTGCTTCTCGTCGACCGTGATGCGAACGGTGTCGTGGAAAAGGCTCAACAGCTGCTTATTGCTGCCGTAACCCAGCGCCCGGAGCAGAATGGTGGCCGGCATCTTTTTACGCCGGTCAATGTTGACGGTTAAAACATCATCGACATCCAGCAGTATTTCAACCCAGGAACCCCGCTGGGGAATAATTCGGGCCGTGAGTAATTTCTTTCCGTTGGGATGCACCACCTCATCGAAGGTGATTCCCGGCGACCGGTGCAACTGGCTGACAATGACCCGCTCAGCGCCATTGATAACAAACGTACCCCGCTCGGTCATGAGGGGTATTTCCCCGATGTACACTTCGTTGCTTATTTTTTCGACGAACTTTTTCGTCTCGCCGTCCTGTTCGAACACCAGAAGCGACATATCCACCTTGAGCGGCGCGGCATAGGTCATTCCCCGTTCCTTGCATTCCTTAAGCGTATATTTCGGAAGCCCCAGCTTGTAGCCGTCATACTCAAGCGAGTAGTACCCTTTTACATCACCGACGGGAAAAAGGCTCAGGAAAGCGCCATGCAATCCCTGTTTTTTCCGTAAACGAGGCGACGTATCAGGCTGTAAAAACGATGCATATGATTTTGTCTGGATTTCCAGCAAATTAGGAAGTTCAGCCACTCTCTTAATACGGGAATAGCTTTTTCGTGCTCTCATTCAAGCATCCCCTCGATCGTTATGCCGACAATGCGGCGACCCATAGGAAATACAGAGCACGAAACACCCGAAAACATAGGGTGTTTCGTGCCATAACCGATATCTACCACTCTGTTACGCGTTGATCTGTCCGTTCCCCCCCCCTGAACTTTGTTATTTGATTTCGACGGCTGCACCGACTTCTTCGAGCTCTTTCTTGAACTTCTCGGCTTCGTCTTTTGCGATCCCCTCTTTCACCGCCTTCGGAGCGCCCTCAACAAGGTCCTTCGCTTCTTTTAGCCCGAGTCCGGTAATTGAGCGCACCACTTTGATGACCTGGATTTTCTTATCGCCTGCTGCCGTCAGTACGACATCGAATTCAGTCTTCTCCTCCGCCTGAGCGGCTACGGCTCCGCCGGCAGCAGGTGCGACCGCCGCAACCGGTGCGCTGGCTTTGACGTCGAACTTCTCTTCAATCGCCTTGATGAGATCGGATAATTCAAGTACGGTCATTCCTCCGATCGCATCAATGATTTCTTCCTTACTTAAGGTAGCCACAATCAACCTCCGTTAAAATGTAATATTAAATCGTAACTATTCTCACAAGTTTATCGTGATGCTTTTTTATCGTTAAGAGCAGTCAAGACGCCGACCAGCTTTGTAAGGATTCCGGAAAGCGATCCCGCGAATTTACCCAACGGCGCCTGCAGACAGCCGAGCACTTGCGCCAGCAGGACTTCACGACCGGGAAGATCCGCAAGTCTGAGCGCATCACAGGCATTCAATACGACGCCGTCGACACAGGCGATTTTGAACTGCAACAGGTCCTTGTTCTCCTTTTGAAAATCACGGATTATTTTCGCCGGAGCGGTGCCTTCACTTTTCGACAAAGCAACCGCTGTCGGCCCCTTGAAAAACGGCGTCAGTTCCTCCCTGCCGACGCGCTGCATGGCGCTCTGTGCCAGCTTGTTTTTCACAACCGTGTACCGTACCCCCGCCCTGCGGAAGTTCGCTCTGAGCTGGGTGACCTTTTCAACATTTATTTTATGGTTGTCGGTGAGAAAGATACCTCTCGCCTTCCTGAAATCATTTTCCAAGGCTTCAATAACCGCTGTACGTTGGGTCCTGGTCGACATGCTCTCTTACCTTTTCATAATACAATAAATGAACTATTTCAAATCGTTCTGGCTTACCTTGAGTCCTTGCCCCATGGTACTTGACAGACTGATTTTTTTAATATACTGCCCCTTCGCCGAGGCCGGTTTGGCCTTGTAGACCGCCTCCATAAAGGCCTTCGCATTCTCGAGAATACTCTGTGACGGAAAAGAAAGCTTTCCCAGTGGTGCATGGAGAATCCCCGCTTTTTCGACACGGAACTGTACCCTTCCCTTCTTCAACTCCTTGACCGCTTTTCCGACATCCATTGTCACCGTCCCCACTTTCGGGTTCGGCATGAGTCCGCGCGTTCCGAGAATTTTACCTAGTTTTCCGACGACTTTCATCATATCGGGCGTTGCGATAACCGCATCGAAATCAAACCACCCCCCTTTGATTTTCTCGGCGAGGTCTTCCCCGCCGATAACATCCGCCCCGGCCTCCCGTGCTTCGGCCTCTTTCTCCCCCTGTGCAAAAACAAGCACCCGAACGGTCTTGCCCAAACCATGCGGCAACACCGCTGCACCCCGAACCGCCTGATCACTTTTTCGGGGATCAACCCCCAAAACCACCGCGATTTCTACGGTTTCATCAAATTTCACGGCTGAATTCGATTTGAGGAATTCGATCGCCTCGATTGCACCGTATTCCTTGATCTTATCGACCTTTTTATATATTGCATTATACTTTTTCCCGTGCTTCATCGTTCCCCTGCTCCTGTTCTCCGTGCGTTAATTTCTCAGTCTGCGACGGTAACCCCCATACTCCGTGCGGTTCCCGCTACCGTCTTCATTGCAGACTCAACACTTGCGGCATTTAGATCGGCAATTTTCACCAGCGCTATCTTTTTCACCTGCTCCTGTGTAAGTTCGCCGATTTTTTCCTTATTAGGAATTCCCGAACCCTTCTCTTTTCCAAGCTCCTTCAGGATCAATACCGACGTCGGGGGTGTTTTTGTGATGAACGTAAAGGACCTATCTGCATATACCGTAATCACCACAGGGGTAACCAGCCCCCCTCCATCCTTCGTCCGTGCGTTGAAGGCTTTACAAAATTCCATAATATTGACACCCTGCTGCCCCAGGGCAGGCCCCACCGGCGGCGCCGGATTTGCCGCCCCGGCTGGAATTTGAAGCTTTATCTGAGCGATAATTTTCTTAGCCAATGCCGACCCCTTGCTATCAACTTAATGGAGTAACATGCAAAAAATCGACCTCAACCGGCGTCGATCTGCCGAAAACACTCACCATAACCTTTATCTTGCCTTTTTCAGGATGTATTTCGTCAACAACGCCTTCGAAATCTTTAAAAGGGCCTTCCTTGATTTTCACCGCATCACCGATTTCGAACGGCACCTCCGAAATCTGCTGCCGTGAAACTTTCTCCGTTTGTCCCAGAATTCTCCGCACCTCTTCTTCACGAAGCGGCTGCGGTTTGTTCCCTCCAATGAAACCGGTGACCCCCGAACAGTTACGAACGGCATGCATCGTCTCTTTGCTGAGTTCCATCTCGACAAGAACATAACTCGGAAAAAATTTCCGCGTTGTTTTGGTCTTTTTTCCATTTTTGACCTGCACCACATCCTGCGTCGGCATCAACACCTGTTTTATCTGCTCGCCGAAGTCTCCGGACGCGATTTGCTCGCTGATGTACTGATATACCTTCGCCTCCTGACCGGAGTAGGTGTGAACTACATACCATCGTAGTGCCATTTGAAACCTTTGTAATTACATTCCCTTATTGAGAAAAAGCCCGACGATAAATAACAGTGTCTTATCACATGCAAATACAAAAATCGAAAACAGGATACTGAGAACCACCACGAGTATCGTGGCGCCGGTCACTTCGTTTTTATGCGGCCACGTCACTTTGGCCATCTCAGAGCGCACGTCTTTCAGATACTGTATGAATTTATTCATCGTTCAACCATAAAGTGCAGGCCTGGAGGGACTCGAACCCCCAACCAACGGTTTTGGAGACCGCTACTCTACCAATTGAGCTACAGACCTATGGCATCGATTAATTCCGTTTGTAAAATCTCTGTGATATGCCCAAAGCGGAACGTTATTTCGCCTCCTTATGAACGGTCCTTTTCCGTTCAAACCGGCAATACTTTATAAACTCCACCCGGCCGGAATGCTTCCGTTTATTTTTAGTGGTCTCGTAGTTACGCCGCTTACACGATGTACACTCAAGCGTTATTTTATCTCTCGGCATATTACCCGTTTCCTACGATTGTGTCCGGTGGCGTGGCTACTCAACGACTTCGGTGACCACGCCGGCGCCGACCGTTCGGCCGCCCTCCCGGACGGCGAATCTGAGCTCTTTCTCCATAGCGATGGGGGCGATCAGTTCAACTTCCAGCAGCGCATTATCGCCCGGCATGATCATTTCAACCCCTTCGGCCAGCTTAAGGTTCCCGGTCACGTCGGTCGTCCTGAAATAAAACTGCGGACGATAGCCGCTGAAAAACGGCGTATGACGGCCGCCCTCTTCTTTGGAAAGTACGTACACATTCCCTTTGAATTTTTTATGAGGAGTTATACTGCCCGGTTTTGCAAGCACCATGCCGCGCTCGACTTCTTTCTTATCAATCCCGCGGAGCAGTGTTCCGATATTATCTCCCGCCTGTGCCTGGTCGAGCAGTTTACGGAACATTTCGACGCCGGTAACGACCGTCTTTCGCGTCTCTTTCAATCCGACGATTTCAACTTCATCCCCTACCTTGACCACGCCGCGTTCGACACGGCCGGTTGCAACGGTACCGCGCCCGGTGATCGAAAAAACATCCTCCACCGACATCAGGAAGGGTTTATCGGTCTCGCGCTGCGGTTCGGGGATATAATTATCAATCGCATCCATAAGCTCGATGATCGATTTTGATTTTTCAGGGTCCTCGGGATTGGTAAGCGCCGCCATTGCGCTGCCGCGGATGATAGGAATTTCATCGCCCGGAAATTTGTATTTTGTTAAAAGTTCGCGTATTTCAAGTTCGACCAGTTCGAGCAGTTCCGGATCGTCGACGACATCGACTTTATTCAGATAGACGACAATATGGGGAACTCCGACTTGATAGGCGAGCAGGATATGTTCCCGTGTCTGCGGCATCGGACCGTCGGCCGCACTGACGACGAGGATCGCACCATCCATCTGTGCAGCACCCGTAATCATATTCTTTACATAATCGGCATGCCCGGGACAATCGACGTGTGCATAATGCCGTTTTGCCGTTGAATATTCAACATGCGATGTTGCTATCGTAAGGATTTTCGTCTCATCACGCCGTCCCTGAGATTCGGACGCCTTTGCAACCTCATCATAGGAAACGAATTTCGCGAGACCTTTAAGCGCCATAACACGGGTAATTGCAGCAGTCAAGGTAGTCTTGCCATGATCAACATGCCCGATCGTACCGACATTCACGTGCGGT
>JAFGNB010000180.1 GCA_016927235.1 Chitinispirillaceae bacterium | reverse complement strand
TTCCGATAAACGGAACGACCGGCCATGACGAGAGATAATCGAGAAACATATCGAACTCCGCGCCGCCCGACTCGCCGTAAACGAGCGTGGGCCGGACGATCGTCCAGGGGACCGGCGAACTCCGCACATACCGCTCGGCGATCCGCTTGGAACGGGAATAGTGGGTCATCCGCCGGTAGACCGCCGACGCCGACGAAACGTAAATGAAGTGCCGTACACCGCAGTTCTTTGCATCGGTCAGAAGGTACCTCGTACCCGTGACATTGACACGGTCAAAAATGTCCTCGTCGCCGGAAAGAACGATTGCCGCCAGGTGAAGCACCGTGGCGATACCGTCACAGATACCATTGACCGCCTGAGGGTCGGCGATGTCGCCGCAGCGGACCTCAACTCCCTTCTCGGCGAGTACGGAACTTCCCGAATCATCCGGCAGGGTCAGGACACGGACGACACGGCCGTGTCCGGCGAGCCTGCGGACAAGTGCGCTTCCGATCGTTCCGGTGCCGCCGGTGACGAGGATATTATTTGCCATCGACATCGGCCTCCTTTCACTTACCGTTGAACGGTGATCATTGAGGATTCATCTTTCAGGTCATTATTGATATATCCGCATACCCGAAGATGCACCGTTGTTCCCGATGGACCGTAGTCAATATAATTTTTTTCATACTCCTGCCCGATCGTCCATACGGTATCCATGCAGAGGTTACCGCTTTGCGGGACATCGATGCCGTGTCCGAAAATGTTTCTCCACGGACCGCTCAGGCCGGTGGTGCTTACCATAAGCGCTACCTGCGACATTTTTGTTCCGTCGACTTTCCAGCTGACCGCAACGTTGCTTCCTACGGTAAACGTCTCCCCGCCGCGCGGAAATACAAGCTCGATTCCCATATCAGCGTCGGCCGGCGTGCAGTCGCCGCCGTTCGGGCCTTTACAAAACAAATAGAAACATATCAACAGGCAGAACACCATCAGCCGCATCATTCGGACTTTCCCCTTTCAAAATACCGTTGATTTGACGCCAACGGCGAAAATCCATTGATGTAAAAAATCATCCCAGTCGGGCGGGTCTATCCGGCCGCGATCGTCACGCCGGTCGTGCAGCGGAAGCGAGACCGCCAGGAGCAGCGGATATTTCATCCGCGAAAATTCCAATTCGTAAATCAAAGCGCTTTTCCACATCATTTGGTCGGTATCCGGTCGGGGGTCGTAGGTACGGATGTCCGGCGACGGTATCCATGCGGTATCAAGCGCCGCCGTGCAGTAAACTCCCCATGAGTGGACATACCCCTCGACCCCGCGATAGGCAAAAAAACCTGCAAACGACACCGACGGAGGGGTGTATCCGCCCAGGTCGTTCTCGCCGTAGGGCTTGAAGCGGTAATAGAACCGCCGGTTATCGGTGCGGTCTTTGTAGGCATCATAGTAGGAGTCAAGCATGCCGTTTTTTTGGGTAAATGGTTTCATGTTGAAAGGGTGGCTGTAGGAGCCGTCGATCCTCCAGAAACCGTTTTCCACATCTATAATACGACTCAACTGCAGTGAGGCGGTATAGATTCCCAGGCCCATCTGAAAGTCGACCGGCAGAAAAAACATCGCCCGGTCCGATCCCCGTTTGATATCATACCGGCCGGTCGGCAGCGTCAGCGATACCTGCAGCTGATAGTCACCGGAAAAACCGATTGCCTTTGAAACGTCGAGGGTGATATCTCCCATTCCGCCGGTAGTATGGTACTCCGGCGTCAGGTTCGATTGATAATGAACGTCACCGTTTTTCGACATGACCGGCAGCATGACGGAGGCAACCGTTGTCCGCGACGGCCTGCAACTCAAACGCGGAGAGATTGTCGTTTGATTGAAATCTTTCCTGATGGTATAACGGGGAATGATCTCCACATCAATCAACCCGCCCTGCACGCCGCTCCCGATCCACCTGATGCCGTCATCAACGCCTCCGCCCGAACCTCCTGCGCCGCATCCGCCGATGCTGTTCCAGGGAGTAGGGGAGGGGAACGGAACCGTTGCACAAGCCCGATACTCCCCGTTTTCAGCCGCTGATGCTTCCCCGAACTTCGCCGCTGTTATGCACCTGTTCAAGGCGGCGCTGTTCTGTAAACCGATTGCAACGTAAATGAGCCAGGGCGCGGCGGCCGCACAGAACAGGCACCTTGCCATAAGAATCACCTTGATCGATCGCTGCGGCCGCATCACGGCAGCTCCACGATAAAGGCACGATCATACCCTGTGCACAGGTATCTCCCGTCGGGTGACAGCCCCCCCTTGGTTGGAAGGTTCGCCAGCGCTTCCGGAAAGCCGATACGGCTCATCGTAACCGCCCCGGTCGCCGCCCCCGGAAACAATCGGACCATCTGGCGGTAGGTAATCCCAAGTTCGCCGGTCGCCAGCACGGTCGCATCGGCAAGATCACCGCGCACCAGGTTGTCACCCGGAACCTCCTGGTAGACAATATAGACAAGCGACGAATCGGCGGGGTGGACCCACCAGTGCGGATCGGAAGCGCCGCTCTGAAACAGAATCGGTTTTGAAACGGGAGAAAGCTCCTGAAGATAGATCTCGTAATTATAAGGCGTCACGTATGCATTGAACGCTGTCCAGCGGCCGTCGGGTGAAATGAGGGGGCTCTCGCAATTCCAGTCCGTCCGGTTCGCCGGCCGTTTGAGAGGAACCAGGCGATTGTTTGCTGCATAATCCCGGTAATGAAGCGAAAGTATGTTTCCCTCCGTTTTTCCCACGACTACCTTGACTTTAGACGTTCCGAAAAACGAGGCGACCGAAGCGCTGTCCGCGAACCCGTCCTCATCGAAGTGCGTTCGTTGCGGCTCTGCGCCGAAGGATGAACCAGGTTCAACCCAGAGATGGGGTGTGGAGGTCTGGCTAAGCCCTTCGCTGCAGAGGCACAATTTCTTGCGGGTAAGCAAATGTATCGCGTAACATCCCCACTTTCGTTGCGCGTCGCCGCTCAGCAGGCAGACGATATATCCGGGATGCGCCGCCCACTCGGGATCCTGGAAATCTTCACGCTCATCCGCGCCGAGTTCCTCCCGTTTCATGAACCAGCGCACCGTATTGGAGGTATCGACAATAGTCAACCGGTCGTGCTGGAGGCTGAATCCCTCGAATGAGCGCATCGTTTCAGGTACGGCGACATCCAGAACTCCGCTGAAATTAAGCCAGAGCATGCACCCGAAAAAATGTGCCGTGTCCTGAGCTATTGACGGGTTACAAACCTGCTGCGTTCCATTGATCGGGATCACCCTGGTTGCGCCGCCTCCGCGGTCAACCGTTTCCGAAAGAGGGGGCTCGACCCGCGGATTGTAGGGATAATTACATACGGCAACCAGGAGGGCGCACGTTCCCGCCGTAAAGCGACACCTCCTTGTTCCCGCCGGCTGTAAAAGAAGTCTCATCCCGCCGCTTTCTCTTGTAATAATCCGCCCGACTCGCATTCACCAGACAGGGTATCAGCCGCTGCAATCGTCTTGACTCTGAAAATACATCCCGCTCCTTATTATTTGTGCCGGCCCTCTGCCGCCGCGTTTTCCATCGTATGCGATTATCCTTACTGCCAGAAACGGTAAAAATTATACCACTGTCGGGGATACTTCCTGCACACCGTTTCCAGTGCATCGACGTACTTTTGCATAGCTGCGCGGATTCTTTCATTGCGTTGATTACGATGCCCCGTTTTGACATAAACAGGCGTCTCCGCTGAAAAAGTATACTGTCGGAGTGCGGTTCTGACGGTAAAGCAGGGGATTACCGAAGCGCCGGTAATTGCCGCAATAGCCATGGGTCCTGCGGGGAAAGGAGCCGGTTTCCCGAAAAAATCAAGTGTCACCGTGCGCTGATCACCGAAAAAACGATCTCCATGCAGACAGACGATCTCTCCTCTGCGCAACGCATTGATGATTTCAACCGCGATGACTGATGCCGATTCCCGCACATGGTGAACAATGGGACCTTGAAGCTGCGATGCCGTTTCAGCGCTTCTCCCCGTGCCCGCATCGTACATGAAAAGATGGACCTTTGATGCGATTCTCTTTGTCAACAGGTTGCCCGCATATTCCCCGTTGCCGATATGGGCGCCGAGGAGAATGACCCCCCTCCCACTCTCTCCCTCACGAATGATCGTCGCTTCGTTGCAATGTACTGTCCGGAATTTCGCACCCCTGCCGTTGATAAAAGCGTACCGGTCGATAAGTGTTATGCCGAATGAATAAAAGTGAAGAAAAAGATCGACCGGGGTTGTCGAAAGGCCCAAATGCGTCCGAAAATCCTTTACCGCGTCGACGGCTTTTTTATCGAAGAGTGCATACTGGCAGGCTGCAAAAAAAAGCACTCCGTATGCCGGATTGAGGCCGGCCATCGAAATGATCCATTCGAAAAAACGGGTGCCGCGCCGGCTGCCTGCGGCGCGTTTCGTCCACTCATCGGCGGTGCGCGCGTTACGGTTCCCTTTATCGCGTTTTATAGCCGCTCCTTAATCGCTGTACGATCTTTTCCCAGTTTTCATCCGTCGGGGCGGCAACCCTAAAATAGGTATCAGGCGGATAGACGAAAGAAATCGATGCAGCATGCAGCATCAACCGTTCGACACCTCCGACGGGACGTCTCTGCCCGTAAAGCCGGTCCCCGAGAACCGGATGTCCTCCATGATAACAATGAACGCGGATCTGATGACGTCGTCCGGTAACGGGAACGATTCTGAGCAACGTCGCTTCATCGAATTTTTCCATGACCTCGAAGCAGGTGCGCGACGGTTTTCCGTTCTCATGAACTCCCATCCTTCCCGAACCGTAGAGAAATATCGGTGCATCGATCACCCCTTTACCCTTCACGGCACCCATGACCACGGCGAGATACTCTTTTTCGACCGTTCTTTTTTCAAACTGAATGCTTATAGACCGGTGTGCCTCCGCATGGCGGCAGAATACGACAACGCCGCTGGTTTCATGATCGATCCGGTGCACGACGAAAAGCTTTCCGCCGGCATACCGCTCCGCCTGCTCAAGTAAAGAGAGAACCCGTTTTTTTCCTCTCCCGGGAATAACCGTAATACCGGGATGTTTATTGAGGACCAGCAGATTTTCGTCGGAATGGAGTACGGTTGCACCGATCAGTGATATGGCGGATGGAAACATACAGTTCCCGCAACAGACAGCGTTAAACTCTCTTTCCTCCGAAAAATTCCCAATGAACTATTTCATCGAGTTTTTTCCGTGCCTTCTTTGGTTTGTCGGGAGATGGATACCCCAGCGGGGTGAATGCTATCGGATCGATCGAGTCGGGAAGCATCAGTACCGCCCGCGCGGCCCTGGCATTAAAAGCGCCGATCCAGCACGTTCCCAGCCCCTGTTCGGTTGCTGCAAGCGTCAGGTGATCGAATGCGATGGCAACGTCGACATCGCCGTAATCTTTACCGTCGCTTCTCCTCCAGGAGACGCTTCGATCACAGCACGCTGTAATGATTACCGGCGCTTCCAGGAACCACGGCCGGTTGTAGACCTTTTCAAGACGAAGCCGTGAATGCCGCTCCCGTATAACAATGAACACCCACGGCTGGTTATTGCATGCCGACGGAGCGTAATTTGCCGCTTCGAGAATATACCGGATCTTCTCCTCTTCAACAGGGGCGTCGCTGTATCCCCGTACCGAGAAACGTTGACGGGCAAGATCCAGAAACCCTTTCACGCCTTACTGGTTCTCCTGCTGGAGTCGCTCCATCTCCTTTTGCAGTTTTTCAATCTCCAGATTAAGTTGCTGTTCCTCTTCTTCAGCTTTTTTCTGCACTTTCTGGATACCCTGGGCCCCGACGATTTTCTGGACCGTCGCCAGCGCATATTCTATATCCTCACGAACGGCATCCGCCGAGCGGGTGAAAAACGACGTTCGTTTGAACTCATCGGCAAAGATGTAGTATTCCTTGAATTGGTTTACAAAGTTGATCTGCTGGAGATGAAGACTGTCGATGGCCGCCGCGATTGTCGCGGTTTGCCCGGCCTTGGAGATATTTTCAACCTTTTCGGCAAGAAAATTGAACGACATCCGGTTGCTTTCATATTGCATGCGTTCATAATTAAGCGTGTCGTCGGAAAGCTGCGTAAGCGGCCTAATCATTTCGTTGGCGTCCTTGAGCACTCCGAGAGCCTGTGAATAATCTTTCTGCAGCAGATGCCCGTAAGAGCGAATCAACATACCTTCGCACTTCAGTACCGTTTTATTGGTGGTTTTAGTCAGGAGTGAACCGGTACTGATGCAATCGGTCCACTGCCGCGCCTTGAGTGCGGTCCATCCCTGGCCGAGAAGCGCATCTTCGGCATAGTAACTCGAGGTGGGCACCATGCGTAAAGCGACGACCGCTTTGGAAAGCGCGTTCTCCTCGTAAAAGATATATCCCAGGAAGAGATAGGAACGGTTGACGATCTCTTTTTGCGCGGAGGTTTCCGCTTTTGCGCCGACACAGTTTTCAAGCGCCGCGACAACCTGTGCCATATCATGCTCCGCCTGCACATGTGCGACCGCCGTCGCATGCTGAGCGAAGATGTAATCGGGGTGTCCTTCCGGGATCGTCCCGAATGCCTGAATCGCCTTGAGCGGATCGTTGCTTTGCAGATGTGTCTGTCCCATCAGGTAGGAGGCGTGATACCTCAGCGAATCGGGGACGTTCGGTTTGCTGAGCTCGACAAATTGATTCGCAACCTTTGCGAAATCTCCGTTGCGGTAATAAATTCGCATCAGGCCGAGATCGGCGTACGGCACTGCACCGCTAAGCGGATAATCCTTGATGGTGGATTCGTAATTGGCGATGGCAACATCGCGCATATCGAGCTCTTCCTCGCAGCTTGCCCGGTAGTATTTGACCCAGTCGCTCTTGAAGAAGTCGGGGAATTCAACAACGATTCTGCTGAATACGAAAAATGCGTCCCAGTATTTCTGCTCGGAATAGAGCCTGCGGGCGAGATTGTACAGTTCGTTCGGAGAAAGACTTGCGAGCCTGGCCATACGCCGGGCATAGATTTCCTCCCGATGTTTGCCCAGATCGACTTTCGCCGAAAACGTGAGGCCGGTGGCTTCGCTTTTCTTTTCAGTCATCACGTTATACTGAAAGAAGAATTCAAGGTCGCGGCCGTTGTTGACCGTGGGAACGTTGAATCCGCCCGCCAGTCCGTAGTAGTCGATGATATCGCCGTCGATACCCAGTTGAAGGAACACTTTGAAAATCCGCAGCAGCCATACCCCGCCCTTCAGATTGAGGTCCCACTCCAGTTTTGGCGTGCCCTCTATACCCTCGACGGTAAAGGCTTCCGCTCCGGCCATAAAATCCTTCAAATCGAAATCGACTCCATATTCAATTCTCCTTTCCCAGATATTGCCGAGCACGTTTAATTTCAAATCACGAGAATAGTCCTCGGAGTGCTTGAATCCGATTACCGGCAGGAGGTTCTGCGTCGAAATCCCGACAAGGTGATCCCCGAACAGGCTGTGGTGAAGCAGCCGGTACGTGAGCCCCACATCGAGCATCAGGGTGTAATTTTTTGTAAGGCCGTACAGCGTCTGCACCGCCGCTTTCGCGTTGACCCCCGCCGACAGACGGTTCCAGAAATGGATCGCGTACGACCCGAGAAACATCCCGTTCGCATTCGTTACATTTTCACCGGTCAACTCGAGCTTTCCGGCTTCGGTGATGGTTCCCTCCTGGATTTTCCCGTCGATTTCACCGATGAATTCTACCCCCGCCGATTGATACAGCCCTATTGGATATGTCAATCCGGCGTCGAACAGCAGGAACTGGCCGCCTAAAATCGGCGCCAGGGCCGCCCGGAACGACAGGTAATTATCTTCGGTCATCAGGGCCGGATTGGTCAGGGGTGACCGGTCGGCGATCATATTGCGCCAACGCTGGGTAATTACATATTCTCCCGGTAGTCCATCACCAAACACGGAAACCGCACCCACTGTCCACAACATCAGCACACAGGCAGTTCGACGAAGCAACTTAATGGATGACATTTCGGTCCTCTCTTGTTATAAATTTATTCCCCACCCTTACAACCATCGTAAGATACGTCTTTCACCGATGAAACTCAAATAAAAAACACCCTTTATTGCTTTCACCCCTTGTGCGATTCGGAGAATAATCAACTAACTGATCGGAAGCCCCCTCCATGATCACCGCCACGGACAGGCTCCACGACTATTTCTGAAATACAAGGAAGTGCTTCATGTCACCTGCATAAGAAGGATACTTCCAACACCCGCGCTTCAATTTTTCAACCATTTTTTAATCGATACCTCTCTCATGCAGGTTTACTGATAAACTGGCAGAAGAAAGTTGATACGCTGTTTTAAATATACACTTTTTTTATTGACCACTACTCCATTTGATGCTGAATTTGGCCATAAGCGGCGGGGGCTGCTGGGTCGGGTCTTCATTTTCATACTGCACCGCCGCCCTGAGCAGATACGCTCCCGACGATACCCGGCGTTTCTGTCGATTGGTGCCGTCCCATATCACATAATACATCCGATTGTTGTTCGGAAAGGGTAGGATGGGCAGATTGACCGCAACGACATTCGCCACCGCATCGAAAATAACCGTTCTCCCGTAGCTTATTTTATTGTCAACGACAACGGGAACCAGCGGCCCCCGCGTCTGAATGATGATCGCCTTGCCCTCGCGCTGCTGAACGCCGGTACGAAGCCTGATTCCTTCAGGAAGTTCCATGGGTGCCAATTCCTCATTCTGATAGGGCATAATGACGATGCCTCTGCCCGGCCCCCATTCGACCAGCCTCTTGCGGGTGGTGTCCGGATAGTTCCCTGCGGTGTCGACCGCCAGCCCCACCAGCACGATGCTGTCTCTTTTCGGGACAATGCCGTCGATGCTCGCTTTCGTAACAATGGTCGCCTTCGTTATATAATTGGAAGGGCACGCTTCGGCATCGGCATAGAATGCCCCCTCGAAAATTTTCGGCTTAAGCACATACGTATTAGTGACGGTGTCGGGGCCGTACACCTGAAATGATGCAATAGGCAGCGGATTCTTTTTCAGTGAATCGCATTTCACCGGTTCGGAAAATTCGACGAACAGGGTGTCGTAAATCTCTCCCATCAATCCGTTGATGAACGTCGCTTTCGTGATATAGGGCCCCTGCAGGTCGCCTGCCGCCCATACCACATTACCGTTTTTCGACCACTGAGTCAACATCGTCCCTCTATGCTGAAAATTGACGACCAACTTTCCGGGGAGCGGGCTGGCGAATTCAAACTGAATAGTTCCTTCGGTCCACATGTCGGGGCTCACCACCAGATAGGGCTGCGTTACCGTAGTGCCTCCCACGGTCCACACCGGTTTCTGAAGCGACGGGATATCAAGGCGGTAGAAATTCGGATCCGCCCGCAAACGGTGACTGTTACTTATGCGAACCTCATCCAATAACCCTTGATCGGGACAGGCGACCGTCAGAGCCCCCATGAGCGCACCGGAAAATTCAACCGGCGTACTGACATCCACTCCATTGATAAACAGGATCACATATCCGTTGACGCGCGACACCGCGACATGCGACCAAGTATTCGCGTCGACGGCAATCGTCGACTTCGCAATATCAGCGTTGTTGGCGGTAAAATAGAGAAGACGGTCGGCACCGATTCCGAACGTTACGCCGCCGACGCTGAAAATATCCGTCTTTCCTCCAGCATTCGACGGCTTGATCCACGCTTCCAGGGTAAAATCTCCGGGTATGTTGTTGATGCTTGTGCTGAAGGAACCCTGACTCATGACGCTTTTCCCGAACAAGCCGTCGGTTTCGGTATAGGCGATCGACGACGAAGGGGCCCCCTCAGTGCCGCTGGTACTCATTACATTGCGCTCCAGATGGAAGACGGCAACCGTGGACGGATCCGCATCGGGAAATTGCGTAAAAACCCTCACCTGAATACTATCGAGGATGAGTTTTTCTTTCAGATGAATCGTCGAGTTCACGGTAAACGGACTATTAACGGGAAGCATCTGCGGCGTCACGGAAATATTAATATAGGTACTGTCGACGACACAATACTCCTCATACTCGCTTTGAATTATTTCAGACGTCCATTCTTCTGTACGATAGATATAGACCGTAGAAACGGTGGTATCGGTTAACTGCGTGCCCGGTTTTTGAACGACACGCTGGACAAGGAGCGTATTCAGACCGTACTCCAGCGGAAGGTTATTGATCGTCGCATGATAGTGAGCCTGGGTGGGAACATCGCTTTCTATCCGCTCAATACTCTGTTGGCCGCTGGAAGCACCGTTCGTGGTGTTGGTGACGCTCATTTGTGAAAGTGTCTGCGGCGACAGCCTGATCATTTCATTAAGAAGTTGCCTGAACTCCTCGACAACGGTTTCAGGGTGTGAACCGGGTTCAAATATGCCGCCCGTGGCCAGGGCTGCATACTGCAAATAACTCATGTCGACGATATCGTTCTCCGCGCACCCTTCGGGAGGATACCCGTGCGCGACGTGCGTTGCCGAATCGGACAGGAAGATGCCGTGCACCGTCGGCAGCGTTCTATCGGGAAAGCTGGTACTGTAAGCCTCATAGAGGGTCTGGGGGGAACGAGTCGCATTATCATCCCATGCGCCGTCGGTCAGCAGAACGATATGGCGTCCCTCCTTCATCTCCTCGGACATTGCGTTAAAATTCCGATCAACCTCCACCAGGGCCTGCTGCAGCGCTACACCGCAGTTGGTTGTCTGGACCGCCGTTGTTTTTGCCAGTCCTCCTCCTATTCCTCCCCCCATCATTCCGCTGCAGCCGGCGCCATCTATCGCCGATTGAATTCTCGAATAATTGTTATCGTTATCCAGCGATAACGGTTGGAGCGTACTGCTGACTCTGTCGACGAATACCATGACACCCACTTCGGAAAGAGGACTGATGGCCCGAAGGCTGTCCACAAAGAGCTTCGCCGCAACGACACGCTGATTCGTCGAGTCGTTTCTGGAGCACATCCCTGATCCGTCGCCCGGAACGCAGCATCTGTCCGGGCCGTACTGGAAGCACATGCTTCCCGAGTTATCGAGTACGAGAATGACGCGCACCGGAGCGAACCCGGAATTGATGCTGTCGATATCAAGACAGAACCGGTACGTGCCGCCAAGGTCAAAAACGTTGCGGCCGACCGTATCGACGGCACCTTCCACAGGTTCACTGAAGCAGGCATCATGAGGACGAATCGTACAATACTTCAAGTAAATCTGCATGTTATTCTGGGCGCCGCTCCGCTGGGCTCCCGCGAAGATCAGTGCCCCCATAAGAAACCCGACAATTTTACGACCCTTCGAATACATGGCTCACTCCCTTCTTTTCGTCATGAGCTCCACCTCATGAAAACAGTACCGTCGGTTTCTATCCCGACCTACTCATATATCGCTGTACCCTTTTGTCTTTCCCACCTAATTTAATATATAGTCCATAGTATTTTTTTGCCTTTTTTTCATTGCCCGAACGATAATAAATATTTCCGATGTGCCGGTATGCCTCCACAGCTTTAATCTCGTCGATTTTTGCGGCCTTCAGATAGTTCTCAATAGCGGCACTGGTGTTCTGTATCCGACGGTATTCATGTCCCAGCGCCAGGTAAAGCATCACGTTTTTCTTGTTGAGCCGTATCCCCTCCTCAAGATGGCGTATCGCCATTCCATGATCTTTCGCTCTGCTGTAGATTCTGGCCATTGCATAGTGGACATCGGGGTGTTCAGGATTTTTCCGCGCGACTTCCTCATAGAGTTCAAGTGCGGTCATCTGATCCCCGGCTCCCTCATAGGCACGCCCGATGCCCAACAGGTAATCGACGTTTTCCGGGTCGCCTGCCATCGCAAGGCCGAAATATTTGATGGCAGCATTGTATTTCCGTTTCGCCAGACTGATTCTCCCGCAGCCAGCCTGGACTTCGGGCGCCTCGGGAATCAGCTTGAGGGCTTTTGCATAGGAAATCATTGCCCCGTTGATGTTGTTGTCGGCTTCGCTGATCTCGGCATCCGACAGAAAGTACCACCCGTTTTTATTATAGCCGCCCTTCAGCAGCACCGTTCTGGCGGAACTGATCATATCTTTCCTGAGAAATATATTGACAAGCCGGTAGAGCGCCTCACCGTCGTTGGGGCTTTCGGCAGTGACTTTTTCATATAAGTTCTTCGCCTGGTCGGTTTTTCCCAATTTCATGTACGAATTGGCGAGCCGCATCGCCGCGTTTCGCGAGTAACCCTCAAGATCGAACGCACGCTGATATCGATCGATCGCGTTGGTGAAATCTCCCTCGTCAAAATAGAGGTCGCCCAGGGCGATCAAGCATTCACTGCAGTTCTTCTCAACCCGTAGGGCATTTTCGAGGATCTGTTTGGCCGTATCGGGGTTACCCAGTGATTTGTAGATCAGCCCGACCCAGCGCAACGCATCGGGCCGTATCGTGCCCTGCCTTACCACCGGGCGGATAACGTTGTACGCATCCTGGTACCTTCCCTGTTTATAAAACGCCTCGGTAAGCGCGATGCGATACTCCTCGTTTCCACGTTCGGCGGCCACCGCGCGCGACAAATAAGCTCCCGCACTCTTATACTCTTTCCGTTCGAGAAGAATCGAACCGAAGAGGAAATTCGCCGGTGAATATTTTTTATCGTTCTGCAGCGCCCGTTTCAGATAGCGCTCCGCCTGAAGCCTGTTCTGCTGCCCGTAGTAATACCTGCCGATCTGATAGAGCATGGCGGCGTCCCGAGGGTTGCATTTCGACGCCTTCTGCAGATGCGAAAGCCACCGTTTCTGATCGTTCTGTTTTTCGTATACGCTGGCGAGTTTCAAATGGAGGGGAACATCGCACCCGCGCTTGCTGAGCGCGTCTTCGAGCAGTCTGGTCGCCTCGGTAAACTTTTCCTCCTGCAGATAGAGCTCGGCGAGTTCCAGACGGACGTTATCGTTGTCGGGCTCGAGCTTGAGTTGCTCCAACAGCATGCCGCCGAGCTGACGGGCGTTTCCGCTCGACCGGTAGCATGTCGCCAGCATCGCCACGACTTCTTTATCAGTTTTGTCAATGGTCCGGGCGTTTTCGAGGAACTTGGTCGCCTTGGTCGTATCTCCCGATTCCAGCCGCGAGATGCCGATGAGCTTGTATAGCGACGCCGGCGGACGTTTCATCAGTTGTACGGCCCGTTCGAGCGCTTTCGCCGCGTTGGAAAACTCTTTGTTTTCGTAAAAAAGCATCCCCAGCTCATACCATGCCGACGAGTCGTTCGGCGCATTCCTGATGTAGGTGCGCAGGTACTCCATCGCCTCCTTTTTTCTTCCCATCGCCATATACGCCCGGGCGAGCAGTCCCATCAGACTGGGAGGGGCATTCTCAAATGTTAACGATTTTTCAAGCATCTCGGTCGCCCGTTTCCAGTTTTTAGTCTGGATGTAAAGATGAGCGAGTTTGGCGTAATTGTTCGGATTGCTCGGATAGAGCTTCGTGTTGGTGCGGTACTGGGCGATTGCCGCCTCTGTTTTACCGGTCGATTCAAGCAATTCGGCAAGATGATAGGCATATTTATCATTTTTCCCGGCAAGCGAAAGATACTTCTGATACATGGTAATGGCTTTATCAATCTGTTTCGCCCGTTCATTCGCCTGGGCCGCCCATTCATACGCCCAAGGATCGTTCGGGGTTCTGGAAATCACGTAGTCGAGAAGGGGAATCGCTTTCGCGTGCTGGCCCGCGGCAAAATACGACGTGATGAGCATTTTGGCGCCGTCGACCCCCAGCGTTGCCGCGGAGACCGATTGCAGCAATGAAATGACCGCCGTATGATTTTTCTCCTTGAACATCATGGCCGCAAGACGGATGTTGATCTGGGCATCGACATGCTTGTTTTTAATGAACGTGGCGTAAACGGATTTCGCCTTGTCCCTTTTCCCCGCCTTTTCAAACAGCATTCCCGCCGCGGAAAGGCTTTTCTCATATTTTTTAGGGTTGAGACCGTAGAGCTTGAGGTGCGCTTCCGCCGCGGCGGTGTCATTGCCCGATTTCTTCTGCAGTGCGACAATGGCGGACCACACCTCCTCTTTGGAAGGATCTTTCAGAGCGGCTTTCTGATAGGCGCCGAGCGCCTGCTTCGTCATGTTTACATCAGCATATCCCTTGCCTATCGCTAACCACGTGGCGGCATCCGTATCTCCGAGTTTCTGCGCACGGGCAAGGAAGTCTCCGGCGGCGTCGGCATCCTTGAGGGTGAGCGTGAGAATGGTGAGACGGTACAGCGCAGTGCCGCCGCCGCCGCCCATTTTCACCAGTTGTTCATACTCTTTGCGGGCGCTCGTGGGGGATTCCAATTCATAGGCCAGATTGGCGATCTTCCCCTGCAGCCCCTTGTCGACGGTCCCGATGGTACGCTCTTTGCGGTAATACACCAGCGCATTCTTTTTCTCCCCCTTCGCCATCATGGCATCGCCGAGCATGCCGTTGATTCCGGGCATATCCAGGTTCGCCGCCGATACCTGGGAGAGAAGCGCCATCGCCTTTTGCGTTTCGCCCTTTTTAATGTGCACCACGGCAAGGCCGACCTTACACGGGTTTTTATCCTTTACAACCGTCATGGCTTTATTGAACAGGACGGCGGCCTTATCCAGTTCCTTGGCGCCCACATAAATCCACCCCAACCCCATCAGCACGTGTTCGTCCTCCGCGCCGGCTCGCATGCCGGCTTCGAGATGAACGCGGGCACGCGCGCTGTCCCCTTCGGCCAGTTCCAAAAGTCCCAGTTCCCGCTGCAGTCCGCCGTGGTTTGAGAAACGTTCCTCGATTTTTTTCAGAATGGCGAGACCCTTTTTCCGGTCACCCGACTTGTCAGCAGCCCGTGCCGCCTTGATATAGAGATCGATGTTGTCGGTTATCTTCTGCAGCGACTTTTCGTAAAGCTCCAACGCTTTTTTGTATTTTCCTGCTGTAAATTGAGCGTCCCCAAGATAAATCACCGGCTCGATCTCATTCGGCAACCGCGCCACGGCTTTCGACAATACATCGACCGCCTCGGCTCCGCGGTTAAGCTGTATGAAGCTTCTTCCCTGTTCAAGATAGGCGCTTCCGACGTGCCGCTTTGCCTTAAGTAAACGATCGATGAAAACGAGCGCCTCTTTCGGCTTCTCATTGTCATTGTTAAGTTTTGCATAGAACAACAGCGCGTAGGGATCGTTCGGATTTTTTTCAAGGACCTGCTTGTAGGCGTCCTCCGCCTCTTTCTGCTTCCCCATCTCCAGATAGGCCAGCGCCTTTTCTGCGGTGAGTTCGGAGAGCTGGATACCCCGTTTTTCACCCAGCATAGCGATCCGCACGGCATCTTCAAACCGGCTCGATTTCCGAAAGCTTCTGGCGAAAGGAGTATACGCGGGCAGATACTCCGGAAGGGCGAGGAAATGAAGATTGAAAGCTTCGGCGGCGTCACTGTATCTTCCCATTGCCATGAAAAAGAGCCCTGCACGATAGTAAGCAAGAGGCATATTTCGCTCACGTTCACAGATGGTACGATACTCGTCGGCGAGGTTGACGGAATCGGTGGATTTACCGAACCTTTCTTTCATGATGGCCTCACCCAATGACTTAATGGCTTTCATGTCGTCGTCAACCGCCGGTATTTTCAAAAACCGTGCAAGTTCGCGTGGCGGGGGGATGCTGAATTCCAACATGATCAATCCGATAATTTCGTCAAGCGCCGTTCCCATTTTTTTCAACTTGAACGTACGCTCAATTGAGGCGACTACCGTTTTCCGGGCAACCGACGTGATTTCCAAATAGTAAAAAACACTTTTATCCCTCCCGACTTCGAACTTCTGGCTGCCGACGTAATCGGTCTTGAGTTTTTGCCCCAATGCCATGTAATCGGCATCTTTTGGTGCTGCGGAGAGATCCTTGTGCGAAGGGAGATATTTAGAAACAGTATCCGGGCTTATAATTATCAGGGTGGGGAGGGCCGCAAACTTATACTCCAAGATCGCTTCCAGCAGCCCCGGCAGCCATTTTTCTTCGGCATTGATCGCCGTATTGACCGGCCGCCCAAGAATAATGGTAACCGGTCCCGCTTTGGCCGGTTTTTTCGGTGGTGCACTTGCCGGCGCAGCGGGTTTCGGTGCAGGCTGTTGTAAGGCCAGTTCCGCTTTGTCAGTCGTTTTAACGGCCGCAGCTTCTTTCGCATTTTTATCCTCTGCAGCTTTGGCAGTATCCTGACCGTCTACCGATTTCTCACTCTTGGCAGCTTTCGAGGTCGCCTTGATTTTCGCTTTCTCATCACTAATCGCTTCTTTTACGGATTTACTCTCCTGCGCGGTTGCTTTAGCCTCTTCCTTCTGTAACTCCTCTTTAGCTTTTTTGAGCTCCTCCTCTAATTTCTCTTCCTCTGTCTTTATCTCACTCTTGGGTTTTACAGCATCTGCCGCTTTTTTCGCTTCTTCTATTTTTTTTGCTTCTTCGGTTTTTCTGGCCTCTTCAGCCTTTTTCGCATCGTCTACTTTTTTTGCTTCTTCGGTTTTTCTGGCCTCTTC
>JAFGNB010000179.1 GCA_016927235.1 Chitinispirillaceae bacterium | reverse complement strand
ACGGCAAAACTGCACCATCGAAACATTATCGAAATCCATGCCGTGGGCCACTGGAACAGCCTGCCGTACATCGAAATGGAACGCATCACGGGGGATACCCTCGAAAAGCTGCTCGATCAGCGCGGAGCCCTTCCGGTTGAAGTATCCACCGCGATCGGGATAATGATAGGCCGCGCGCTCTGGTATGCGCACAATCAGAATTATATTATCTACGGCACCACCTATCACGGGGTGATCCACCGCGACCTGAAGCCCTCGAACATCATGATTGCCGACGATGGCGTGGTGAAATTAATGGATTTCGGCATCGCACGGCCGACCGATGCGTCGATACACACCACCGACGGGGCGATCCTCGGCACCATGCAGTATCTCTCGCCCGAGCAGCTTGACGGCAAAGACCCCGATATCCGTACCGACATCTATTCGCTCGGAACCATTCTTTACGAACTGCTCACCGGAGTGAAGGCATTTCCCGAGCAGAATATTTCAAAGCTCATGCTTTCAAAGATAAAAAACGATTTCAGGTCGCTTGAGCTGTTTGACGTGAGAATACCCTCGCGACTGCGCCGTCTCGTGCATCGATGCATGACCTATGACCGTGAAAAACGCATATCCGATACACAGGCGTTTCTTACGGAAATCAGCAAGATCCACCGCATCATCAGCGGACTCTCCCCGGAGCAGGTGGTAAAACAGTTCATTCACGAGGAAGCGACGGAGCGCATTGTCATCACCTCCCGGCGCAGGCTGCCGAGACGGGCCATAGCGGCCGGAGCGCTCATGGCCGTGGTGTCGCTGGGCATCTGGGTGGGTGAACGGACGATACAAAGCCGCATCGAGGAAAATCAACGCACGAAAGCGGCAGCTCCGGCGCTCTCCGGGCCGCAGCACCTTCCCCCGCCGGAAAAGCCGTTGTCGGAGGCATCGCCGCCGGAGGAAAAGACGGTAGCGGAAAAAACAGGTGATGAAACGAAGGTAAAAGAGACGCCGCGGGCAGGGGGATCACGGGTGACGGCCGGGAAAAAGAAGACCGTAATCGCCGGACCCCCGCCGCTGCTTGACCGGTTACGCGAGCGCTACACTACCGGCGATCTGCTGACCATTTTCACGAAAGAGGTCCAGCAGCGTCACTACCAGGACGCTTTGAAGGTGTTCGAGGCGCTTCCCGCAGCCGAGGCGGCATCCGCCAGAGCGGTTGTTTACCGGATACGCGCCCTGCGCGCGCTCGGCAAGACGGCGGCGTTGCGTTCGGCCCTTGCCGACTGTACGATCGAAGACGGTGAAATCCATCTCGAGCGGGCGAGACTCGCTTTCGGCGACAACAATGTTTCCGCAACGCTTGCGCATCTCAAGTCGTGCGAGCGGGCCCCGAGCGCATTCATGGAGAGCGGTGCGCTGCGGCTGGAACGGCTTTGTCTCGAAGCGCGCTGCGCGGGGCTGAAATTCAGCGGCGACCGGTCTGAAGAGTCAAGAAGGTTCGCGCTTGATCGGTGGTATGAGGTCAAGTCGGAACTGCGCACCGCGCGCGACCATCCCTACTTCAGGGAAGCGGAAGTGCAGATGCAGAGGATCGCAGGGAAATAATCGCCAAAAGGAGTATTTTCGAGTGTACCGTTATGTTCGAGGATGTTTCGCCGTTGTCGTTTCGACGCTGTTTTTCATCGGCGAAACCGCAGCCTTCACCGACCTCGCGGGCGAGCTGCCGCATATCGTTACCGCCGATAAATCACCCTACCTGGTGAAGGCCGACATTTTCGTCGTTACCGGAAAAACGGTCCACGTCCAGCCGGGTACGGTTTTTCTTTTCAATAATTTCACCGGGCTGCACGTGCAGGGGGTACTCACCGTAAAGGGAACGCCGGCGCGGCCCGTCGTCTTCTCCTCGTCGCACGACCGCACCTACTCCGGCGATACCCTCAACCCCACCCCCTACGACTGGAACGGCATTCATATCCAGAAGGACGGAATGGGGACCGTGATGGAACACTTCAGGGTGCTCTATTCGGTAAAGGGTATCGTCTCCGAGACGAAGTTCATCAGCCTCACGTCGGGAATTTTCAGCGAAAACGGCCGGTCGCACTGCACCATCGAGGGCGCCGAACAGCAGGTGACCGCCGGGAAGCCCTTTTCCTTTGCGGTTTCGCTCAAGGACGCGACGGTTGACGGCGTTCCGGTGAAAATCCTGCGCGACCCGCAGGCATTCAAACGGAACACCGTGCGGTATTCCGGCCTTACCCTGATGGCCGGCGGCATGGTGATCGGCGGTTTTTTCGGAGCGTCGTACCGTGAATCACAGAGGGACCTTCTGACACTGTCAAGCCGCGATACCTCGAACACCTGCGATGAGGACGGCAACGAACGCTGGTTCGCCGCCCGCGACAAACGGGACCGCAACCTTGCCGCGGCAGTCGCCGGAGCAATGCTGGCCTTTACCGGCAGCGTCGGTTTCTTCTGGACGTTTACTTTTTAACGCTGCGGAAGTGCTGCCGGCGGTTCGATAGTATTTTCCATGGAAGATGGCCCTCCCGCCGGCGGCCCCGATGAAATGCAATAGGAACGATACCGATGCCGATTCCGACCCCGATCCCGATGAAATGCAAAAGGAACAATGCCGATGCCGATGCCGACGCCGACCCCGCAACTGTGCTTACCAGTAAGAGGCGGTTAATAATGAGCAGATAAACGGAATCATTGATCTGAGGAGTGATTATATTGTATATTTTAATCGGTTATAACCGAAGAAAATAACTTTCAAGTAAAAATAATCATGTATAAACGAAATATTTATATCGACCGTATTCGACCGTTTTTCGGCAAGCCGGTGATTAAAGTGATTATCGGCATGCGCCGGGTCGGTAAAAGCTGCCTGATGCGGCAATTGATCGACGAGGTGCGCGAAACCGGGATCTCCCCCGACAGGATTGTGTATATTGACAAGGAAAAATACGAGTTCGATGCCGTCAGAACCTATCATGACCTCATGCGGTATGTATCGGCTCATGCCCCTGAGAACGGGACCCGTCGATGCGTTTTCGTTGACGAAGTCCAGGAAATCGAATCATGGGAGAAGGCGGTCGTCTCCCTGTCGTCCGATCCGAAAACCGATATAGTTATTGCAGGGTCGAATTCCCGTCTGCTTTCGTCTGAACTGGCGACACGAATTTCCGGGCGTTATGTGGAATTCCCGGTTTTTTCATTGTCGTTTGCGGAATTTCTGCTTTTTCGCGGTTCGAAGGCGGGTGCGCCGCGTGATGAGTTTATGGTGTATACACGCTATGGCGGAATGCCGGGACTGCACCACCTTGAATTTACCGATGAAACCATCTATCAGTATCTCAATTCGCTCCATAACACCATTCTCCTGAAGGACGTCATCGAACGGCACGCTCTGCGGAACTCCCTGCAGCTGGAGGCGCTGGTCCGTTTTCTTTACAACGGCGTGGGGACGATTGTCTCGGCGAAACGGATTTCCGAATATTGTAAAAACCAGGGAACATCCATCGGCATCGAAACCGTGCAGAATTACATTGCCGCTCTCCTGCCCTCGTTTGTCCTTCACCGGGTGCGGCGGTTCGACGTGCGCGGAAAACGGCACCTCGAAACCCTCGAAAAATACTATCTCGGCGACATCGGACTTCGCCACGGTATTCTCGGATTCCGCGAAGGAAGTCGTGCGGGGGTGCTGGAAAACATTGTCTTCCATGAATTGCAGATACGCGGTTTTTCCGTCTCAATCGGCAAGATCGGCGACAGGGAAATCGATTTTATTGTTGAAAGGAACGGCAAACGCAGCTACATTCAGGTCGCCTACCTGCTGCATCCCCAAGAGACCGCTGAACGCGAATTCCGTGTGCTCAAGCAGATCAACGACAACTATCCGAAATACGTCATCAGCATGGACGAGGCATGGGGCAGCGACGTGGAGGGGATCATACGACTCAACCTGGTTGATTTCCTGCTCGATGCGACGGTACCCGGGTAACGTTGAACGAAGCGCGGGGTGATGCCGGGGCGTTAAATCAGGCGTTTTTTTCATTCGATTCCCGAAGTATTTTCGGTGGAAGATGGCCCCCGCCGCCGGCAATTCGGGGTCGGGGTCGGCATCGGAATCGAAAGGTAATTGAGCTATGGGATTCAGCCCCGCAGGTTCTATAGTATTTTCGTAACTACTCAGGAATTCAGTATTCAGAATTCAGGATTCAGAATGCGGGAACCGGCAAAAAGATTTCAAGATTTGGTCGTGTGGCAGAAAGCTCATCAGTTTGTTCTTGCAGTTTATCGCTTGACCGGGTCATTTCCAAAATCGGAAATGTTCGGGTTGTCATCTCAACTCCGACGTTCTGCAATTT
>JAFGNB010000178.1 GCA_016927235.1 Chitinispirillaceae bacterium | reverse complement strand
CGGGCTTCTGCACGCTCGAGGGCGGAACCACCGGAGGCGAGGGCGGAACGACCGTGCGGGTATCCGCCTTCGACGCGCTCAAAGAGCATATGGACTCGAACGAGAAAATGATCATCGAAGTGAGCGGGACCATCGACCTCGGGGGATCGATGACCGCGCTGCGCAGCGATAAAACCCTTATCGGCCTCGGCAATGACGCCCGTATTATCAACGGCGGCCTCGAGTTGTACAAACGCAACAACATCATCATCCGCAACATCACCTTCGTCAACGCTCCCGACGACCTGCTCAAGGTCAACCAGAACACCGCGCACCTCTGGGTCGACCACTGCACCTTTACCGACGGCGATACGCCCGATCCCGAAGGCGAAAACCACGACGGGCTGTTCGATATCACCCGGCAGTCGAACTATATCACCATCTCGTATTGCCTTTTTCTCAACCACAGCAAGAGCATACTTATCGGCCATTCCGACGGATACGGCGACGACGTTGGGTACCTGAAAACCACGATTCACCACAACTGGTTCAACGGCACCATTCAGCGCCATCCGCGGGTGCGGTTCGGCGAGGTGCACTGTTTCAACAATTACTACCTTGACAACGAACTTTACGGGGTCGCGTCGG
This sequence comes from Chitinispirillaceae bacterium, assembly GCA_016927235.1. GTDB lineage: Bacteria > Fibrobacterota > Chitinivibrionia > Chitinivibrionales > Chitinispirillaceae > JAFGNB01. Next base: position 14,793 of record JAFGNB010000178.1, on the reverse strand, counting down.
CGTGCGAGGCCGACGTGGTGGTCGAGAACAACTATTTCGAAAACGTGCCGTTTCCCATGTACGTGGGGTACGCGGAGTCGCCCGACGGCGACATCGTCGAACGGGGCAACGTGTTCAACAATTCCGGAACACCGGAAACGCGCGGCACGGCGTTTGATCCAAAAACCTATTATTCCTATACCCTCGATCCCGCGGAAAATGTTCCCGACATCGTACGTGCGAATGCGGGAGCGGGCGGTATGACGGGTATCGACATCCGTCATGAGACTCCGGTCTCATTCGACGGAAGTTTTGAAATTCATGCCGGTGACGTTACCCGCTGCGGGACGATCTTTTTCAGCGGTCGGCCGCACACGCATCGCGCCGTATCGGGAATCTGGAATCTCGCGGGGATGTGCATTGACGGAAGTCATACAGTATCGATGAAGTCGGGGATATATGTGGTAAGAAATCTCGAAAGGAAAAAAAGGCACGTCTGTTTCGGCAAGCAGTGACAGTGCCGTGAGCTGCAGCAGACGATTGAATATGAAAGGACGACTCATGCATCGGAAAAATAGTTCATTGGTCGCAATAACCGCCAGAGCGGCCGTCTGCACTGCAATTGCAACGGTCCTGGTATCGGCAGCAACACTGTACGTTACCCCCTCCGGCACATCAGGAAACGACGGCAAGAGTTTTGCCTCGGCGCTCAATTACTCTACCGCCCTGTCGCGCGCGGTTGCGGGGGACACGATCCTGCTGCAAGGCGGCACCTACACCGTTCCTTACAATGCGTCCAAGAAAAATACGATCGTCCTTTCCAAATCAGGCAGCGCGGGCAAGCCGATCAGCATGATTGCTGATAATAACTCCCGGGCGATCTTCAATTTCTCCTATCCCAACAACAGCAAGGTGCTCAATGAAGACGTCACCTCCTATGGATTCGACATTACCGGCAGCTACTGGTATTTCAGGGGTATATATATCACCAAGGCCGGATATCAGGGCGCGTATGTTTCAGGATCGAATATCACCTTTGAGAACTGCGCCTTTTACGAGAACTGGAACACCGGTCTGGAGATCAACAAGGGCGGGTCGCGGGTGACCGCCATCAATTGCGACGCGTACCGGAATTTCGACGGCGCATATAAAAACGGCAGCATGGCTGACGGCTTCGCGCCCAAGCAGACCCAGGGAGCGGGGAATACGTTTATCGGATGCCGCGCGTGGGAGAATTCGGATGACGGATACGACACCTACGACAGCCCGGAAGCGGTCGTATTTGAAAATTGCTGGGCATTCCGCAACGGTGTGAATGTCTGGAACTTCAGCGGATTTTCCGGCAACAGCAACGGGTTCAAGGTCGGCGGCAACGGCAAGGTGCAAAACAACAAGCTGATACGGTGCATCGTGTTCGGCCAGCCGGGAAAGGGATTTGACCAGAACAACAATGCAGGCGGTCTGACCATCCATAATAGTCTTGCCTATGCCAATGGAACGAATTTCGCGATGGGAGGCGATCTAGGCTCCGGACAGACTCATGTTTTCTCGAACAACGTTTCACTTTCCGGGACGGTGACGATCAAAAACGCAACCGAAAAAAACAATACATGGAACTCCGGTTTTTCAGTCGCCGCATCTGACTTTGAAAGCCTCGATACCTCGCTCGCCCGCGCGCAGCGAAATGCCGACGGCACCCTGCCGGAATCGAAACTCTTCCGCCTTGCGTCGACGAGCAAGCTGATCGATGCCGGTGTCAATGCCGGATTATCCTACAACGGCAAGGCACCCGATATCGGCTGTTTCGAGACCGATAACGTTACCGCGATCACTACGCCATACCGGTTCCAGGCATCCGGGATGAGGTGCCGGCGGATTGAAAACGAATCGCAGGGGGGACGGGTATCCTTTTCCCTTTTTTCACTGTCGGGCAGAAGGATATTTTTCTATAAAAGCGACATCGAGTCCGCAACGAAGGCCCTAAACGGCAACCTGGCTCACGGCATATACTGCGGATGTATATTGCATGACGACGCAGTGCTTCCATTTACGACGGCCAGATGATCGCGATTCGGCCTTGGACTCTTGACTGCTGCGCTAAAAGGGCGCTGTTCGGCGGCTGCGTAAGTTTATAAGTTTTTGGCAAGATACGCCATGGATTTACCTTGCAACAGCTATATTTTTATAACTATAGAAAGGCGTTCCAACCATGAAAGACATCGCACGCGTTATCCTGTTTCCTGCTTTTTCCGTCATGCTGGGGGTTGTATCGTGTGTGGCACCTGACAGCAGTGAAAAAGCCATCACCGCTTTTTCGATCGAGAATCCGGCAATCGAAGGAACCATTGACGAAAACGCGAAAACGATCTCCCTCGAGGTGCCCGAAGGAACGAATATCCGTTCTCTCACCGCGATCTTTGCCACGACCGGCGTGTCGGTCGACATCGGTTCGGTCGCTCAGATAAGCGGCATGACGGTAAATGATTTTTCCTCTCCGCTGGTCTATACCGTAACGGCCGAAGACAATTCCACCGCGGAGTATATTGTCACGGTAACGGTGACTACGAAAAAAATCACCACCTACTCGTTTCCGTCGATCAACGCGACGGGATCGATTGACGAATCTAAAAAGACGATCAGCGTCGCGGTGCCGGGAGGAACCGACCTTGCCGCGCTTGTCGCCGACTTTACCATAACCGGCGTGAGCGTATCGGTGGGAGCGACGCTTCAGCAGAGCGGCATTACGGCAAACGACTTCTCTTCCCCCGTCATCTACACGGTCACGGCAAGCGACGGCTCCACGGCTGAGTATACCGTTTCAGTGGTACAAAGCGTATCGGCGAACTGGACCGTTTTCGACTGGACCGATGCCGTTTCACCGCCCGACGGATGGCAGGAGCGTGAGGCCATGAATTCCTACTGCACGATCGCCGACGGCGTTCTTTCGTTCGATTCACGCGAAGGGGGGAATCAGGCCCATTACCGGTATCAATTCAGCACTCCTCTTGACACCGGCTCCGCAATGACGCTGGTGTTCAAAGCACGGGGGGACGGGGAGCCGAATTCACTCGCATGGATGCTTGATTTTCAGAATACCTATCGCGGACAGGTCGAGATCAGGAACGGCCAGGTCGGTCTGCAGAACGGCGGTTCAACGATCGGAACGGCGGCAATAAGCGCTTCCGCAATGCACACCTACATGGTATCCTACGAGGTTCTTTCAGAAGGAGTCAGAATCAACGTTTACATCGACGGTGCGCCGACCGCCGCGCTGTCGGGAACCGTCACCGTCTCAACCTCTAGCATTTTCATCAGGCTCGGCGATATGTCGAATAACAATGCCTACAAGGGTTCGCTCGACTGGATCATGTGGACCGCCGACGGTGCGTTCTTTCCCGGCGGGGTCGATATGCCGGAAGGAGTTTCATTGACTCCGTAGAGCGGGATGGGCGGCATAATCGCCTCACCCTGTCACCCCGCTCCCGCCTGGCGGGGAGGGGAAGAGGGGTCGGGGGAGTTGGGGTGAGGTGTAAGGAGCGAAGTAAAGAAATCGCATTATTGTAATAAAGCGGTATCAGTTAACCGGTCATCAATCATTTTATCTATCACTTTATCTATATTTATCCGGAAGAAGGAGTTGCACTATGTATAAAAAGATAATAATGAGTATCTTGGCCTCGACCTGCGCTCTCATGGCCTTTTTCTCATGCAGCCAGGACCAGGATCCGCAGAGCAGCGGCTATGACATGGTGCCCGTGGAAAAATCGTGCCTGTTCGTGTCCGCAGTCGGCGATACCGGCGATCCGCGGGATGTTCCCTTGATCAACAAACTGCGTTCATGGGGATGCGAGGTCAGGGTGGTGGCTTCGACTGAACTGACGGCCATGGTCGACAGCTTTACGCTGTATGATTTCGCCTTCCTGTCGGAGTCGCCTAATTCAAGCCATTACGCCCCGTTCAGAGGACATCCCGTGCCGATACTTAATCTGGAATCGTGGGGTGCGGCTAAAATGACTGAAGCCTTGTATTGGTCGAGGTACCCAGCCTCAGTGAAAAACTACGATACATTAACTCTTGTAATTGCCGCAGATGCACCCGCCGAGCTTACCGGCGGCCTGGCTGCGGGTACGGAGTTTAAATTTGCCACCGCTACGTCAGGGGAGAACGCGGTTGAAATGGGATTCATTCCGACGATTCAAAATATTCCGATAGCCCGGTTCAAATGCGACACGCTCGTGGCCGCCAGGGTTGCATTGAATGAGTTCGACTCTTCGGCATTGACTTTTTCCGGCGGCCTGCTCACCGCCGCATGCGCGGTCGAGAAGGGCACCCTTCTTGCCGATAGCCTCACCACTACATTATGCCGTGCGGTCACCATCGGCATTCATGCAAACGCGTATGAGTATATCACCGACGAGGCATACGCCATGATTCACGCGGGGATAGTGTGGATACTGGAATAACGCGGGGTTTGACCGTGTAATGGTACAACGGGAGAAGGAACGAGCGGGCAGCGACAGACACGAACGCTTCACCTCGGCCTTCCGGTAATCGATAAAAAAACTTTGTAAAGGAGGAAAACATGCTGCAACGGTTGAGAAAGGGATCGGGCCTGCTGCTTTTCATGGCGGCTTTGGCCTTCGGCTGGACATCCGGCGAGATTTCGGTTGACGTCACTGAAACACCCATGGACATAAAGGTATCAGCGGGGGATATAACGCTCGCGAATATCACCGAATTTACCTTTGGAACGGTAAAATACAATTCCATTTCGAATGTTGCAGAAAGTGACGAATCACTCACGTTAACACTGTCGGCAACTGTTTCGGTGACAATAACCGGCGTCGAGGGCGGCATTAATTTCAAATCGACAAACCCATCGGTTAATAATGTTAAAATCACCCTTAAGGATCAGGGCGAGCATTTTTACGGCATTACCCAGCATAATATTTCTACTAATCCCGATTTACGGGGAAGGTCCAACGTTCTCGATCAGGTAAGGGCGTACCAGCGGGCCGATGAGGACGCCGAGGTGTATTCGGGATTTGTGTATACCACGCGTGGTTATGCCATGTTTTTCGACAGCTTTGCCTACGGCGCATACATATTCGGCGTGTCGGGAGTAACCTCCCTCACCTATAACACTTCAACCATCAACTGGTATCTTTTTTACGGACCCACGCTCTCAAAGATCCACCGGTCCTATTTCAAGGTGATCGGGGCACCGCGAACGGTTCCCATGTGGGCGTGCGGGCCGCTCGTGTGGCACGACGATTACACCGGCAGTGAAATGATTCTCAACCATGCCAAACAGTTCGCCGAAATCAAGATACCCTACTCCACGATCTGGCTCGACCGCCCGTACAATAACGGCGCACAGGGGTGGTCGAACATGAATTTCGAAGGGGGATTCAGCAACCCGGAAATCTGGATCAAAACCCTTTCCGAGGAGTACTATGTAAACCTGGTGACATGGATCATGCCCGGGGTATTTGAGGGAACTCCGCCTCCCGGAGCATTCACTTCTTCGCCCAACCAGTATTTTGATTTGACCGATCAGGACCAGGTGGAATGGTTTCGCAACAAGCTCAAAACCGGTCAATATCCGTACGGCATAATGGGTCATAAACTCGACCGTGTGGACAACGGCTGGGCGAGCGGGGATCTCCCCGCGTTCAAGGACGGAACCCCGGCAGCCGAGCGGCATAAAAAGTACGCGTATCTCAATTGTAAAATTTCCGAGGAGTTTCTCCGGGTCGACGCGGGGCTCGGATTGAATTGTTTTATCTTTCCGCGCTGCGCAGTGGCCGGTTGCCAGCAGTATATCAGCGCAATCTGGAACGGCGATTCCTATGCCGACTGGGCGGGCATGATCACCAGCATCGGAAACGCCTTTCGCGCCGGCATCCTCGGCTTTCCCATGTGGGGGAGTGATGTCGGCGGCTACACGCAAAAAAGCATGCCGAGCATTGAAAACTACTGCCGGTGGCTTCTCTTCGGCGTCTATTCGGGATTTATGGAGCTGATGCTCGACGGAAAGGAGCCTTGGACTTTGAGCGAGGAGAACCAGGCGCATATCCGGAACATATTCAACCAGCGGTTCAACCTGCTGCCGTATGTCTATTCAATCATCAACACCTCCGCGGAGACCGGCGTCACCATGAAGCCGCTTGTAGGCGAGTATCCGGACGATCCCAACACCTTTTCCATCGTCGATGAATACCTGTTCGGACCGGCCATGCTTGTCGCACCCATCACCTCCTCGGCGACATCGCGTTCGCTGTACCTGCCCCATGGGAAATGGTTCAACGTATACGACTGGTCCGACGAGCAGGTCGGGGGCACCTCCATAACCTCTCCAACCATGACGCTGGACCAGATATCTGTTTACATTAAAGAGAATTCGATATACCCTACCGGCCAGGTATTCGCCGGTCTTGCGAAGAAATGGGATGCCGATTTCGACGCCAACCGTCACATCGTGATCAACGCGTTCCCGGGTTATGCCGGGAATACCGCGGTCTTCACCTATGTCGACTACCTCGACAATGATGAGCATAAGGATATGAAGGTCTCCGTTTCGGATGACTATGAAATTTCCATCACCGCTCCGGCGCTTACCGTTCCCTGCACGGTCGCGGTGCGGTTGTGGGACGAGCCCATCAGCGTATCCGTCGACGACACGCCGATAACCGACCCGCAGTACGACGCGAGCGGGAATAAACTTGTCGTACCGTTCGAAGCCGATAAGCCGATCAACCTCAGTATTGCCGCTCCCCCGCAGCGGGTGATCGGTAAACCCGTCACGCCGCGTTCGCAGGGACAGATCAACGTGAGGCAAACAGCCCGCGGGACCATGCTTGTTCTTCCGCCAGTAGCGGGAACGGGTATCCGCCGAAAAGCGACAGTATCCGTTTTCGACCTGGCGGGAAGGACTATTGCGCGTGAGGTCGTCGCGGTGAAACCCGGCATTCCCACCGAGGTCGGTATATCGCTTTGTAAAGGAGTCTTCATCGCCGAGGCCGAGGTTGACGGGAAGGCGGCCGGGAGGGTGAAAATCATCGCGCGGTAAAAGCGACCGACAGGTGCGGATCCGGCCGGAAAGGGGAGCACTTCTTCCCCGGCTGTTATTTGGGCTTCGGAAATAGTTTATAAGTTTTTTACATCATTAGCCATGGCATTTTAAAAAACGGGGGGTTATTTTACCCCACGTCTTCAATTGTTTTTTTGAAAAGAGGGGTACGCAATTTGGTCGGAACAGTAGTGAGTGGAAAAAATGCGCCAATGGCAACGTATGGAAGTAAGATCAATGAATTCCTTCTGAATAACGGCCTCCTCATAAAAAACAACCCCGCTATTTCTCCTGATCTAACGCTTGATTTCACCTCCCTTCTTAGCGAGCTCCGGTCGGAGGCGAACGACATCGCCCCAGCCATGGAAAAGGCGGCGCAGGGGAAGAACCTTCCGGAAAGCCGGAAGATCATCCTCTGGCCCCAATCATCATTTTCCTTGGAAACCGCAGTCCTGTATGTGGTCGAATCGAAGCGATCGGGCGATTGCGCGCTGGTGACCGCATCAAAAAATATTCCGGATTTTGAGGGAGCAGAGGAGATATCCCAATCCCTTATCGCGATTCCGCTCCTTTGGGAGAACCTGATCAAATTGAAAAACGCAGTGCTTGATGGTAATCCTTCCAGCACGATATTTCCAATTGCCGATCCCCGCCTGCAGCGCACGAGCCTCGGTATCGGTGCGCGGTTTACCACGCTGCACTGGCCTGCGGTAGCCTGGGTGATGAAAGCGTTACGTCTGCCGCTGACGGCCAACCAGAATTCCATTCCGCGCGAACTCGTCTATAACGTCAATGCGATGCTCGCCAACCGGCTGCAAAAGGTGCCGTTTCCGTTTATCGGCGGTTCGGTTCCCGAAGGCCATCAGGGACAATCGGTGATGGGTATGTCGCACGCATCGATCATCACACTCCTCAAGCTGGGGTTTCATCATAACAACATTCCCTGGGGATTCAATGCGGATCACCAGCCGATCGGCGGCAGGTTTGACGCGATCGAAGCCGAACTTGTTGAAGGAAGCCTTTTCGCTTCCTACATCACCTACGACTTGAGCCCCGAACTGGCATTGCACCGGATAATCGATGACCCGGTCGCGCTTGAAGCGGCATTCAAGCATTCAGTGGATCCGGCGGTGTTTGACGCGGTCGTCCGGCGTCTTTCCGGGGCGGGTCTGGAACTGCCGGCGCTCTATATTAAAAAGATGGTGACGTATCTGATGCCGGCCATGGAAAAAATGAAGCGACGCGACCGGCGGTATGCCGCCATTCGCGCCGAGCGATTTACAAGCGAGACCGGCAGAAGGTTCATCCGCGAGCTTTCCATCGACGAACTTCCCGGCGAGACGACCGTCGACGCGTTCGCGGTATGCCTTGCCCTGACCGAGGCGCTCGGCGTGCAATTCGATTTCGTGGCGCCGAATTTCGGTTTCCAGAAGAACATCCCTTATGCCGATACCACGGTCCTGCGCGAAAAACTTAAGCGGTTTTCCGCAATTGCGCGGATATTCAACGTGTCCATCGGATTTCATTCGGGCAGCGGTAAGTCGGCTGAAAATTACCGGATTATCGGAAGTGAGACCGGAGGCAATTTTGAGATAAAGACATCGGGCCGTTACACCTACGAGATGGGGCGCGCGCTGTCGCGCTCCAACGATCCTGCGGATCGTCAATTGTGGATGGAGTGGTACGAATTTACGAAAGACCTCACCGTCGCGGGTGCTTTTTCCGCCGATGAAACGGCGAAACGTTGCTCGCGTGAATTCGTCTCCGCGACGTTCGCAGCAGAGGGAATTTCGGCTGACGGAGCGTTCGATTCGCCGGATCGCCTCAAGCAGGCGCTTGATTCGCTGCAGCCATCGCCGGATCACGTCTTCTGGTTCGAATATAATTTTCTGTTTGTTTTAGCGGCAAAGGGGAGCATCACACGTCTGGGGGATCATTCGATCGACGGATACGCGCAACGGAGTCGTTTTTACGCCATTTCCGATGAGGCGCGGCTGTTGTATGCCCGCGGCGTCGCCACGTATATTATCTTTCTCGCGGAATCGACCGGTATTGCAAGCGACGAATCGGTTGCAGAGGCGAGGAAAAAACTCGCTGATTTTACAAAATACAACGACCTTCTCGCTGATATCGCTTGAAATCATTTAAAACAACAACGGGAATGATAGCAACATTGACAAAAGGAGACGACGATGACGGCATTCACCGGTGTATTCATTAAAAGGGCGCTGTGCGTTTCCTGCGCACTGCTGGCAATAAGCGGATGCGGCTCCAGGGAAAAAACCATTGTACTGAAACTCGGTCACGGCCTTGACGTCACTCATCCGGTGCATAAGGCAATGGTGCATATGGCCGAACTCGTGGCGGCGACATCCAAGGGCAGGGCGAGGATCGATATCTATCCGAGCGAACAGCTCGGGAGCGAACGGGAGATGATCGAGCAGCTTCAGCTCGGCAGTGTCGCCATGACGAAAACCTCCTCGTCGCCGCTTGAAAGCTTCATTCCCGCAATGAGCGTGTTCGCGATCCCCTATCTGTTCAGGGATGAAGAGCATGCATGGAAGGTTTTTCTCGGCGATATCGGTAAAAAAATCCTCAGCGACGGCGAACATCTGGGCCTCAAGGGATTGTGTTACTACGACGCCGGATTCCGGAGTTTCTACCTGCGTGATAATCCCGTCAATTCGCCCGATGATCTCATAGGCAAGAAAATCAGGGTTCAGAAATCAAAAACCTCCATGGCTACCATCCAGGCGCTCGGCGCATCGCCCACGCCGATCGACTGGGGAGAACTCTATACGTCGCTTGCACAGGGGGTGGTGGACGGGGCGGAGAACAATCCGCCGAGCTTCGAGACGTCGAAGCATTACGAGACCTGTAAATTTTACTCCCTTGACGAGCACGCCGGTCCTCCGGACGTGCTTCTGATCAGCATGCAGTGGTGGAACAAGCTTCCGGACGATATTAAAAAAATCGTGCGGGATGCGGCCGATTCGTCATCGACCTATCAAAGAAAGATATGGAAGGAATGGACAAAAAGTTCGCTTGCCGCAGTGGAAGCGGCGGGAGTGACAATCAACCGACCCGATAAAAATCCGTTCCGGGAGAAGGTGAAGCCGCTCTACGAGCAGTACAAAGGCACAGAAATCGGTGCGTTGATCGAACAGATCAGGGCGGTGGAGTAGCGGGGCGCCGGACGAGGAAACAGTGAAGCACGCCAAAATCATACTCGACAAAACACTGGAATTGCTGACCATGATTGCAGTGGGCGTCCTTGTTATCGACGTCGTGTGGCAGATTTTTACGCGGTTTGTTCTGAACAATCCCAGCTCGTGGACCGAGGAGTTCTCGACCTTTCTCCTTATGTGGGTGGGGCTTCTGGGCGCTGCGGTTGCGGTCAACCGTACGGCGCATCTGGGAGTCGATTATTTAGTGTTAAAATTTCCCCCGCGTTTACGAATTACCGTTGAGTTGATCGTGTACCTCCTTGTGGGTACGTTTGCGGTAACGGTCATGATTGTCGGAGGCATCGAACTGGTTCAAAAAACCCTTGTCACCAATCAAACCTCTCCGGCCCTTAATTGGAAAATGGGGTATGTGTATCTCTGTCTGCCGGTCAGCGGTTTTTTTATTACCGTTTATTCGGCGCTTTTTATGGGGACAGCGCTTCTGAAACTGATGAAAAGAGGGAGTGCCGGCGCATGAGTCCCGTTTTCATCCTGTGTGCAAGCTTCATTGTCCTTCTTGTCATCAACGTGCCGATCGCTTTTGCCATCGGTATTGCGACCCTGCTGACCATCGCTTCTATCGGCGACATTCCGGCGCTCACCATCATCGCCCAGAAGATGGCCACCGGCATCGACACCTTCGCCCTGCTCGCCATTCCTTTTTTCATCCTTTCGGGGCTGCTGATGGGCAGGGGAGGAATTGCGCGTCGGCTTATCGATTTTGCCGGTGCGCTCGTCGGGTGGCTCCCGGGAGGACTATCGTATGTCAATGTACTCACCTGCATGATGTTCGGCAGCATTTCCGGATCAGCGGTCGCCGCGGTATCGGCCATCGGCGGCTTCATGATGCCTGAAATGAACAAGAAAAAGTACGATCAGAACTTCAATGTTTCGGTGAGCGTCACCGCCGCGACCACGGGTCTGCTGATCCCGCCCAGTAACGCCATGATCGTCTATTCACTGGCCGCCGGAAGCGTTTCGGTGGCGGCGATATTTCTCGCCGGCATACTGCCGGGGATTCTCGTGGGATTATTCATCATGGTCGTTTGCGGCATCATCTCCGTGAGGCGCAGGTACGGTGGCGGTGAAAAGACCGGACTGAAAGAAATCGCGATCAGCTTCAAACGGGCCATCTTAAGCCTCCTTCTGGTTTTTATCGTCATGGGTGGCATCATCGGAGGCGTTTTCACCGCCACCGAAGCGGCGGGTGTAGCGGTCGTATACGCCTTCATACTGTCGGTGATTATTTACCGTGAAGTAAAGCTCAAGGATATTCCCGGAATACTGCTCGATACCGGTATCACCACCGCGGTGGTGATGCTCCTTATCGCGACTTCGACCGCGATGTCGTGGATCATGGCGTATGAAAATATTCCTCAGACGATAAGCGCGGCGCTGCTGGCGATATCGGACAATAAAATCGTCATCATGTTGATCATCAATATGATATTATTGTTTGTCGGCACCTTCATGGATATGACGCCGGCAATACTGATTTTTACGCCGATCCTGCTGCCAGTGGTCACTTCGCTCGGCATCCATCCCATTCATTTCGGCATCCTGCTGATCGCCAATCTGTGCATCGGGCTGTGCACGCCGCCCGTGGGCACGGCGCTTTTCGTCGGCTGCGGTATTGGGAAAACGACCATCGCGAAGGTGACGCCGTCGATGATTCCGTTTTTCATCGCCATGATCGCGGCGTTAATGTTCATTACCTATATTCCAGCGGTGTCGCTGTTCATCCCCGGCCTGTTCGGATTACATTAGCCTGACCGCTGAGATGTTCGCTTTCCGCGATCATTCAACCGTTATCAAAGAGAGCGAATAGGGCGGAAGCGTCAGTTTCGTTCCCTCGCTTACCGTAATGCTTTCCAAGGAAGGGCCTTTTTTTGCGTTGGTGCGATTGAGCTGCTTCAGCGTTCCCTTGCCGGAGAATCCAGGTACGGACAGCGTCACCGCCGCTTTGGTGGCTTCCTGTTTATTAATAACGATCAGGCTTTTTCTCCTGCCTTTTTCGGCGAGATAGCAGGCGACGTTCTCGTTGCTGCTTTGGGCCTTTACGAGCTTGCCCCTCAGCCCCTCGGACGCCATCCTGAAAGCCCAGTACGACGGTCGTGTCACATTGTCGCCGTCGGGAGCGCCGGTGCGTGAAAGATACCCGTAGTCGCCTCCCTGCTCGGTGATGTCGTTGTGAATATCCCAGTACGACGCCTGTTCGATGTTCCATTTCGCGAGCGTTCCGAGGTAATCGGCGACGAAAAGAGCATTAACTATAGATAATGTTTGCGGACCGGGCTTGAAATCGACCGAATTCCATTCGGTAAGCCAGATTTCGTATTTTTTTCCGGGAGCGCCGAACTCCTCAATCTGCTTTTTCACCCCCGGGATGATATCGTCGAGGCTTGCCGCCGCCGACAGAAGGGCCGCGTCGTTCTCCTCGCCCGCATGCTGGGGATAATGGTGGATGATGACGCCGTCGGCAAGATCCTTCGTGTGTTTGAAAACGTCCCGGTTCCAGTCGCCTTCAAGTACCCAGACGACGGTCACCCTGATGGAAGGGTCAACCGCCTTCATCTTCCTGATGAATTCGGCGGCCCTTTTTCCGTAATCATCGCCGGTGGTAACGTTCGCGTGCCAGCTTCCGTAAAGTTCGTTTCCGATTTCCCAGTAGGTGACATTTTTTTTCCTGTCGACATTGAGATGCTTGACCCATGCCGCAGCTTCCTCAGGGGTTCCCTTTCCGAAATTGACCGTAATCATGGCGGTGTTGCCGGTTTTTTCGCAGAAATCGAGAAATTCGTCGGTGTCGACCATCCAGTCTTTTTTGGCAAGAACCTCCTTCCAGTGATCGTCGTCGGCACGCAGACCACCCGGATAGCGCAGGACGCTGTGGTTGACCGGCTTTACGTACTCAGCTGTCCGCGGTTTGAGCAGGTCGCCGTCCCAGAGTGCCGCATTGATGCCGAAGATGCCGTCATTGATCGCTTCGGTAAGCGTTTCCGAGAAATCTCCGGAGATGGTCACATCGACAATCTCGGGGGCTTTGGCTTTCTTCACCTCACGCTCATTGGTTAGCCTGACGTTATCGATCATGAAGGTACCCGAGGTGCCTTCTCCCGATGGTTTGAAATCGATCGCCTGCACGGCTTCCATATCGAATTTGCCGTTTTGCACGGCGTCCGGCGGCTGCCAGTAGGGAAATTTGTAAAAAGCCTTGAACGGAACCAGCACCTCGTGCCACCCTTTCGGGCAGCCCGCGCTCGCGATGAAGACCTCCCCGCCAGCGTCATTGACCTGGACATTGATGCCCTGGTAGGCTTTTGCGGTATGCATCTCAAACTTCAGACCCCAGTGTTTCGACCAGTCCCGTTTTTCAGCAGGAGCGTTGTTGACGTTGAATCGGTAGACCGCATCGCACCAGTCGTTGAGTTTGAAGGTGATTGAAATCGCTTTTTGCCCGCCGCCCTTTGCCCCGCTCTTCTCCAGGGTGAAAGACATCTCCGATTTCGGCCCTGCGGACGCCTCCCATTTCGAAAGATCCGGTTCCGTTTCAAAATCGAGCAGCATCACGTTCTTCGCATCCGAAGTGAATTTCGCCCAGTACTCTTCCGGGTCGACATAGCCCGGTATCTCCTCGATGATCGACAGCCGATCGATAAACAAGACGACCGGTTCACCGGGTTCCAGACGATTTTCATCTTTATTGGTCGAGAATCGTATCTCATTGATCTGACCCCAATTGACGCTGTCGGCAACTTCAGCCTTCTTGCTCTCATCCCAGTATTTTCCCACATCCTGAAAACGGCGGACGGGGATCATGAAATATTTCCACGTGGTGTCCAGTTTCCCGAAGTCGCTGACGGCGACCTTCGTCTGGACCTTCTTCCCGTCCGTTTCGTCGTCGAGGATGCCCAGATAGACCGCATTGACGCCCGGCGCCCCCTTTGCCCAGAAGGCAATACCCGCCGCTTTCGCCTTTTTTTCAGGCTCCAGCGAAAAACTTTTCCCCGCGCCCAGCGCGATGGTGACGCCCGAATAATCACTGTTGTCAAGGTAGCAGCTCAGGATCCCCCTGTCTTCCGGCGGGGTGGAGGGGTTGATCGTGTATGCGGTCTTACCGCCATAGACATAGACGAACCCCCCGGCGGGAACGTCGTTTTCGAAAAGAATGCGCTTTTCGGTCACCGGCGGTTTTTCGGCGGCGGGCGGCGGCGGTATCGTTTCCTCGCGCTCATCCCAGTACTCCTCCTCGACCGCCGGCCTCGGCTCGAACATATCTTTACAGATAAAAATGTCGTCGATCCAGGCGGTAAATTCCGGATTATCGGCCTTTTTAATCTCCAGCCTGAACTCGGCGACCATGTCCCAGGAGAACCGTTCGGGTATTTCCACGCGTTTTTTCGCGTCCCAGTAAACGCCGCGCTTTCCGAAGTCCGCAAGCGGGATGGTGACCTGCCTCCACTCTTTGGAGATGCCCCCGTAATTCTGGATCGGAAGCCTGACCACCGTTTTTTT
>JAFGNB010000177.1 GCA_016927235.1 Chitinispirillaceae bacterium | reverse complement strand
GAGGTCGCCGCCCTTGCGCACCATCGCGACAATGGCGATCACCGCCACCCCGAGTATCGCCGCGGAGACCAGGACTTCGACAATGGAGAAGCCGCGGGAGCGGGACGGGAGGTGCAACGTGGACATCATCATCATCGCATCAATCTGGCATTCGTTTTCACATCAAGATTTTCCGCCGGCTAATGAAAAAATTATTCCAGGGCCTTTCGTCGGTTCGAAGCTCCGGCGTCACCGTGTCACGTCACTGCCATAAAATAAATCGTCGGCGTTCGTGAAGCATATCTTCCCTTCATCATGGAGCCGGAGGACGAATCTCGTTTTCAACGGGAATAGCATCATGGATACATGACGCCGTTTCCGCTCCCGGATTGCGGGTAATTCAATTACTGCCGGAAATATCGATCGACAGCACGCGGTCGCCCGGACTGTTTCACGGCGACCCCGCCGACCGGATCATCGTGGCCACCGCTGCCCCCTCTACAAGATGCCGGTCATTACGGAAACATCCAGCCGAAGGGCAGGGAGAAACAGTTCTCGCCGGCAATCCGCCGGTCGGAACCGGCATGCAGAATAACACCCCGTACCGTACTGCCCTTTCCCGAGGCGGTTCTGAAGGAATTGATGCCGGAAAAGTCCGAGGGCATCACGCGGGTACTGTTTTTTATCTCAACCGCGACCAGCGTGTTTTTGTCTTCCAGTACAAAGTCAACCTCATTTCCGCGACGGTCACGCCAGAATGATATTCTCCGGCCGACCGGGTCGAGCGCTTTCCATGCCTGAACGGACTGGAATACCGCCTGCTCCAGCCAGGAACCGAGGTCCATGCGTTTTTCCAGAGCCTGCCTGCCGTCAATGCCGGCGAGATAGGCCGCGATTCCGCCGTCGTTGAACAGCAGTTTTTTCGCCTTGACCAGAGATTGTGACGGGTTGGTATGGTATGGTGATAAACGCACTATCTGATAGCCGGTTTCAAGAAGATTCAGATAGCGGTGACAGGTCGGCTGCGGCAGCGCGGCATCCCGGGCAATGTCCGATTGATTCAGAAGGCGGCCGGTCCGGTTGGCCGCCAGACGCATTATCCTCTGAAAATCGGCCAGGCCCGCAACGGCGCTCAATTGTCTTAGATCCCGTTCAAGGTAGGTCTGCACATACCCGGAAAACCATAACGAGCGCTCTTCGTCGCCATTCAGCAGGGCCGCGGAAGGCATTCCTCCCCGCAGCAGCCATTTTTGCCAGTCTCCGCGATTATCCGGCCACTCTTCGGGGGAGAACGTCGGGGAAAAGAGCGCCTGCAGCGGTTCCAGGTCTTCGAACGCCCCCGAGAATTCACACGGACAGAACGGCAACAGTTCCAGATAGAGCGCCCTCCCGGCGAGCGATTCGGAAACGGCGTTCATCAGGAGCAGGTTCGCCGAGCCGGTTAGAATGAATGAGCCGTTGGTCCGTTTGGCGTCGATCGCCGTTTTGATCGCCCTGAGCACCTCCGGAGCGCGTTGAACTTCGTCAAGGGTAAGCGGTTGTCGGGCGATCAGCGTGCCCGGATCGGTTCTGGCCAGTTCCAGGGTATCAAGTTCGTCAAGAGAACGATAGTGCCTTTTTTCACTCCGCAATAATTCGCGGACAAGCGTCGTCTTGCCGGTCTGCCGCGCACCGGTAACTACCACCGCGGGCATTATCCTCATTGCACGCAGTAACCGTTTCCGGCACCATCTTTCCTTTATATCCATATCGTGAATAAAATTAATTCATGGTACGAATAAATTCAACAAATCTGGTCCGTACCCCCATCGGGGGTGAAAAGGAGGCAAGGCCGCCGGGGGAAGGATTGACGGTATCCGGAACATTGTAGAGACGCACGGCTGTGCGTCTCTACGGGTATTGCGCCGGTTATCGCATGATATGCCCCCCTGTGGTGCGGACACAGAAATGGGCATTGGGTTGCGGGAGGTTTTTTTATCGGGAGGGGCACCGCTTCACTACAACGTTGCTTCACAAAGGCGTGCCCCTGCAATTGAAATATTCTTTTCGTCGTTCCTCAGACCTCTCCCCTGCCCCTCCCGCCTCGACAGGCTCGGTACATCGCCTGTCAGGGAGGGGAATTGTCGGTTGACGTTTCCCCCGCTCCGGGCGGAGCGGCGCCGCAGTGAGCGTCGTCGAACCGGGGCAGGGCGCCGCACCGAGCTTGTCGAGGTGGGGTGAGGTCACACGACAAGAAGAAGGGAATCGTTCATTTACCGTCAGCGCCGTTTCTCCCGGCGGGGAAGAGGAGGGAAGCCCCGCCCGGAGGTCAATAATGCTTGGTAACCGATATGTCGTGTGTGATGTCGGTGATCGTGATGGAGTTATTGTCCGTGTCGATATCTACGGTATAATCCCTCGGATTCGAGAAGTAAAGTTTGAGCTTCGCCGAATCGAGGTCGTTATCCGACCCCATTCTCCTGACGTACGCGTTCGCAGAAGCCGCGGCCGTCTCGGCGAGATTCTCCACCGTCTGCCGCCGCGCCTCCTTGATAAAACCGCCGTACATGAGAAGTGCGGTGGTCGTCACGATGGCGATGATCACCCCGGTGACGACCGCTTCGACAAGGGTGAAGCCGGAGTTTCGATTAGTTGTTGGTTCCACTGAAAATACCTACAATTGATCCGATCGACGAATGGAGATTTTAAAATGAAAACCATATACTCCTAAGTAACTGATTTATTTTATACGGCAATTATTGATTGTTTGCAATGAATCTACCTGAAAAAAATCATAGGAAGAAATTATTACCTTTAATAATATCTGTTTAAATCGTTATTATCAAACACGTTATGGTCCAGCTGCTACAACCTTATATTTATAAGTCCCCAGTGAATTAACACCGCCTACTGTCGCAGTTACGAGCCCGGTACCTAGATCCTTTGTTACCGTTGCATTTGCCGGGCAGGTAAAAATTACAGGTGGAGCTCCGCCGGGAAAAGTGTATTGCCAACTATTATCCGCTGGGT
The DNA here is from genome assembly GCA_016927235.1 of Chitinispirillaceae bacterium. Taxonomy (GTDB): domain Bacteria; phylum Fibrobacterota; class Chitinivibrionia; order Chitinivibrionales; family Chitinispirillaceae; genus JAFGNB01. The sequence goes on along the minus strand of JAFGNB010000177.1, from coordinate 607 downwards.
TGGGGAGGTCGCCGTCAATTGTCGGATGAGGTGCAAGAGCATCTGCAGTAGCTGCATCAGTGGCATTGACGATTGTTTGCAGAAAACTCGCCGCCGATGCCGCCAGGTTCTCCGCGGTATTCCTTCTCGCCTCCGTCGCATACCCCTGATACAACTGTATCCCCACGAGCGCCAGCACGGCGACGATGACCGCCACGACGATGACTTCGACCAGGGTGAAGCCTTTCTCGTTTTTCTGCCTGTTGTGAAACATTACACCGCTCCTTTGAGAAAAAGATTAAATGATAATTTATTTTCGTATGATGATTTCGCTGAATTCCTCAATCGTCTCACGATTCGTCCGCACGGTTGTATCGCCTCACCCCATCGCCCCGCCCTTCGGGCACCCCTCTTCCCCTCTCCGCAGGCGGAGAGGGGAAGAGGGGTCGGGGGAGTTGGGGTGAGGCGCGATGCGTTCAATAAAAATAGAATTACAAGACGGTTAAAAGGTATACCCCCCTCCTCCCTACGTTTTCACGAGTTTTCCTATGGTAAAAATCGGAAAGTAGAGTGCGATGAGGATTGCGCCGACCACGCCGCCGAGGAAGATGATGAGGAAGGGTTCGAT
>JAFGNB010000176.1 GCA_016927235.1 Chitinispirillaceae bacterium | reverse complement strand
TTTCACTCCTGGTCGTCGAACGGCAGATGGTTCGTTTTCAGCAGCCGCAGGCGCGACGGTCTCTGCACGCTTCCGTATTTCGCATATATTGATACCGCCGGAAACGTTTCGAAACCGTTTCTTCTGCCGCAGCGGGATCCCCGTTGTTACACGACCCTGTTGACATCGTTCAACGTACCGGTGCTGGCGAAGGGACCCGTCACGGCGGACTGGCGCGCTCTGAGCACAGCGGCCGGCAATCCTGAATCGAACCTGAGCGCCCGGCTTGATTCCAACGTGCGCCTCGACGGCATCACCAATGCGTCGGTGCGGATAAATGAGGGGCGTTTTGCTCCTTGAGGTCCGCAGGATACCCCCCTCTACAATAAATCCTTTAATAATAATCGAAACCTTTTTATAATTACAGCATGTCTTCGCAACGTGCCTGTGTCGGTATACGACCCGGGTCACCTACTTCTTTCAGTAAGGAACGTTCCATGAGCGAGAAGAAGAAAACACGAGCACCCTCCGTGAAAAAGAAAACCGGGAAAAAACGGGTTACCCTCAAAAAAACAACATCCGCGGATGCGACGCCTCCGAAAGGCGAAGGGGATTTGCTCCACATGCTGCTTGACACTATTCCCGACGCTATTTATTTCAAAGATTTAAAGAGCAGATTCGTCAGGGTCAGCAGGGGGTGGATGAAAAAATCGGGAATAAAAAAGGAAACCACGATCCTGGGAAAAACCGATTTCGATATCTTCACGCTGGAGCATGCGCGGCAGGCATTCAAGGATGAGCAGGAAATAATCCGCACGGGCAAACCCATCGTCGGCATTGAAGAAAAGGAAACCTGGCCGAACCGTCCGGATACGTGGGTTTCCACCACCAAAATGCCCTTAAAGGACAGAAGCGGCAAAACCATCGGGACATTCGGAATATCGCGCGATATTACCGAAGTGAAAAAATACCGCGATGCGTTGCAGAAAGCGAAGGATGATCTCGAGGAGCGTGTCAGGGAACGGACCGCCCAGCTCAGCGAAGCGAAATACCGGCTCGAGCAGCACGTCGAACAGCTCAAGTTTCTCAACACGACCGCTTTTGAGCTTGCCCCGATCGTTCATATCGAAGAAATGTTCGGCGCCGTCGGCAGCGCCTTTCTGGCGCGATTCCCCTTTGCTCAAATGAGCATCTGTCAAAAGGTAAAAAACGGCTTTTCGTGTGTGCATGCGACCGGAGTCCTTGACATGCCCGAAGCGCGAAGCCTTTCGGAAAAGGCGCTTGCGTCGTTTACGCAGACCGAAACGGCGCGCCTGCAGGTTGTCGAACAATGGCCGCGAAACGATCGTCTGAAGCTTCCGTGGCCGAAGGCGTTGAAGGAGTTTCCCTGCTGGATCGCGATTCCCCTGCAGGCGGACAATGCCGTCCTCGCCGTCATACAGATTTTCGCTCCCTCGCAGGGAGTGACCGTTTTCAAACAGGAACAGACGCTCCTCTCGACCCTCGCCGCGCATGCGGCGACGCGCCTTTCAAATGCGCTTCATTACCAGTACCTTGAAGTCAAGGCGCGGCTCGAAGGAGAACTGGAAGCGGCGCGCAACATTCAGCGAAGCCTGATGCCGCGTGAAACGCCGTCGATTCCGCGTCTGAGTCTTGCCGGCGAGTATCTTCCGGCATACGAGGTCAGCGGCGATTATCTTGACTATTTTCAGTGCGGTGACGGCGGCTGGGTGGCGATTATCGCCGACGTCTGCGGGAAAGGGGTCCCGGCCGCCCTCCTTATGAGCGTCTTGCGCAGTATTGCACGTTTCGAGGCCCGCTTCCATTATACGGCGAGAAGCCTCCTGTGTGCGATCAACGATTCGATCTACCTGAACATCAATGAGCGTTCGTTTATTACGGCGCTCTGCCTCGTGATCGACGCCGAGGGGACCTCCATGACCTACGCCCGGGCCGGGCACCCCAAGCTTCTCAGGATGGAAAAAGAGGGGGAGCGTATTTCCGTGATTGAATCCAAAGGACCTGCACTCGGTATTTTACAGAATATCGCGTCATTCGACGATCAACTTGAAGAGGTAACCATCCCTCTTGCCGGCGGTGAAACCTACCTTGCGTATACCGACGGCCTGACCGAAGCGACGGGCGAGAAAAAAAACGCCTACGGTCTTGCGCGGCTTACGAACGTCATGCGTGATCTGAAGCATGAACCGGTACAACGGATGGTTGCCCGTATTATCGCCGACGCACGGGAGTTTACGCACAACAAGCCGCTTAACGACGATCTTACCATGCTGGCGCTGAAGGTGGCGGAATGAACCGACCGCCGGAAAATGCCGTTGCAGGCGCAAGCGGCCCGCTAAGGGGCGCCTCTCTCCGTGAGGGCGCTTTTTATTGATGAATAAACAGTGTACGCAGTGATTTCGTTTCCCCGCCCGCAGCGATTTTGACCACGTACACGCCGGCGCCGAAGCGGTCGTTCGGCCGCCATACCGCGGATCCCCGTTCCGGTTTCAGGGCAATGCCGGATATCTCGTCTATTATACGCCCGTCAAGGCCGCACAGCGCGATTCGCACCGGGATGTTGTCGGCTGTCGCGCAGCCGTATAAACGCAGGCCGCCGCCGGCCGCCCGATCGATTGAAAAGGCGCGATCCGGGCCTGCCGCCCTGTTGCCGACGTCCGTTCCCGGCGAAAGCGCCAGCATCACCACGCTGTGCGCCGGCAGGGTCGCCTCAAGCGTTGTTCCGCTGAGCGTGTAATTCGAGGGCGCGAAATCCTTGATAGTCACCTCTTCTTCCTTATTGTAATCATTGTAGCTTGTTATTTTGGCTCCGTTGACCGTCTGTCCGGTTACCTTCGTATAGGCCGGTCCGCCGTTGAGCGTGATGCGGAGCGTCTGCGGGGCGGTTGCATGGATATTGCCGATGCTGATGTGCAGGGTGCCGGCACCGTCGACCGAGGCCGAAGCGTTCAGTACGGACAGATTATTGACTTTACCGCAGGTAAGTGCTATTGGGACCATCCGTGCGTTATGGTGCGGCACATACATTTTGTACACGTAATACGTCGGGGTCTTGATAAGCGCGCCGCTCGACGGGTCGGTTAAAAACAGCGCGTGAATTGCATTGACCGGCTGCGCCTGCTGCGCCATCCTTATTCGTTTGCAATGGTTGTTGAAAAGGTTGAGGTGTTGCGCGGTGATGAGCGCATCCCGCACCGTACTCTGCTGGTACGACGTTCCCATGCCGGATATCTGATTGTACCACGCCCCCCACTCGTCAGGCTGCAGTCCGATGGTATTGTCCGGGTCGTACTGGTCCAGTATCGCTTCGACCTGTTTGATATACCCTTCGATGGCGTAAGCCTTGGAGAGAATGGTATAGTATTCGGACTCGGTAAAGTCGAACGACGATCCCTTCTGGCCCTCGGTCCAGCTGATGGTGGTGTAATAGTGCCATGAAAGCCCTTCCGCATTGCCCACCCCCCGCTGGACCACGGTGCGGTGCCAGCTCATGTTCTCAAAGCTTCCTGCAGCAATGATACGGACCAGCTTGTTCGCGAATGCGGCCGGGATCGCGGCGTTGAAGGGGTCATACCATTTATCAAGGTATTCCGTGACGCTGATTCCCGGATAGCATCCGCCCCACGGTTCGTTTCCTATCCCCAGATACTTGAGCTTGTTCGGGAAATTGGTATTGATGTAATCGAGCCATGCCTTCATTTCAGCCGGCGTACCCTCCTTGCAGTTGACCTGGATGAAGGGGGCGCAGTCGACTAGGTCGCAGAGCTGAAAATATTCGTCAGTTCCCATGCCGTTTACCTTTTCGCCGCCCGGCCGGCTCGATTTTGAGCCGACCCCGTCCTTCCAGTGGTACACTTCGGATTTACATCCTCCCGGAAACTGAAGCACGCCGATCCGGCACTCCTTGAGGGCTTCGATGATATCGTTACGCATGCCGTTCGTGTTGGGGATCGACGAGGTCGTCCCGACATAGATCCCGCCGTAGATGTCGCGCCCCCAGTCCTCCATCAGCCCTCCGTACACGTCTCTATGGATCGTATCGGTCGCCCGGTCGATGGAGAGGGTCAGCGAGTTTTGACTGAACGGTTGCGACACGAGGCACAGCACTCCCACGGCTATCCACACCGTCCGGTTCCTGTTCATCCGACGATTTTTCATGCTTCAACCCCCATTTCCGGAAAGGCACTGTTTACGTACGTTATTGTATAAGGATAATCGTCTTCGACGCCTGCTCATGGTTTTTTGTCAAGCATAGCCGGTAAAGGCCCCGGCTCAGCGCACGGGTGGCGATGATGACCGACGTTCCCCGTACGGTGACGGGGCAGGTTGTTTTTCTGCCCTGCATCGTTACCACGGAGAGGTCGTCCGGCATCGCGCTGCGCGACGGGAACAGCACGGCGATCGTTTCCCCCGTCCGGTGTAGAACGATGCTTTTTCCGCAAAACGCTTTTCGCGCGGAACGGGAGACCCCGGTTGAGGACCAGATAAACGGCAGCGGCGAAATGTCGGGCGCCGCGCTTGTCAGGGTGATCGTTGCGGAGGTCAGCGTGCCGGACGACGCGGTGACGGTGATGGTTCCGGGGGTGTTGGTTGATTTAAGGATGATGCCGGTTTTCCCCGCGACCGTCTGCCGGGGAGTGCTTATATTATCGAATACATTGCAGGGGCCCGTCACCTGGAAGGTGACGTTCTGCGCTGCCCATACGCATTTACCGGAAGCGTCCCGGATGGAAGCGACGATTCTGGAGAGATCGGTGCTGTCGGCGACAAGCATAGTGACGTCAGCCTCGAGCCCTACTTTGGCGGCGGTCAATCCCGTCACGGGATAATCATCGGCCTTTCCGGTCCACTTCGTGCGAAAGGTGTAATACACCTTTTTGGGGATGCGGTAGTGGTCGAGCACCCCCATGGGGTGGCTCAAGCCGGCGTTGGCCGACCAGTAATCAACGAAGACCCACATGTGGGCGCCCGCAATGCGCCTGTTCGCCTCAAGCTGCGTCCAGCCCAGATCGCTCATCGACGAATTCAGCACAGCCCCTCCCGACCACCGCAGCGTGCTGAAGTCGTCTTCGCTGTAATAGTTTTCGCTGGAACTGGTTGCGCCCCGTATGCACCAGCGGCGCCACCCTTCCGCATATTCGGCATTGTAAACCTTGACCGAACTGTTCTCGGTCGGCATGTTGTAGTTCAATCCGTGAATGTCGGTAGCGCCGTTTTGCTCGTCGGATCCCGGAGGATACCATTTATTGTTGATGTTCGAAGTGAATCGCGTCGAATCGAGCGCCTTGACCGCATTGTGAAGCGCCCTGAAATTGGTGATGAACTCGTTATTGAGCGGGGCTTCGTTGAATATGCCCCACATGATGATCGAAGGGTGGTTGTACCCGACCCGGACCATCTCTCCGGCGGCAGTGATCATCCGCTGCCAGAAGGCGGCGGGGTAACTGGTGGTCTGTCCGCCCCATGACGGCAGTTCCGGCTCACAGAGCAGGCCCAGTTCGTCGCAGGCGTGGTAGAACGCCGGATCGCGCGGGTAGTGGGCGCACCTGACCGCATTGGCGCCCATCTCTTTGGCGAGCTTGAGCTCTTCAAAGTAACGGGAATCCGGCAGCGCGTGGCCGACCCAGGCGAATTCATTGTGCATATTGACGCCCTTGAGCAGACAGCGCTTGTCGTTAAGGTAAAAACCGTCGTTCGCCTTCCAGTCGAGCTTGCGGATTCCGAACCGTTCGACATGATCGTCGACGACCCGGCTGTTGACCGATACCCTGGTGAAAACCCGGTAGAGGACAGGGGTTTCCGGCGACCAGAGGGTGATGCCGGAGAGCGTTTCGGTGGTGATGTCGAACAGGCTGGAGTCATTTGCCTGTATTGTCGCGCTTCCGCTTTTTTCGGCGATGACCTCATCCCGATCATTGGCGATTACGTAGCTTACCACCGCGTCGACCGCACCACTGCTGTCGTTGCGCACCATGGTCCTCACCCGTACTGCGGCGCTTGCAGCGGCGACCTGCGGTGTGCTGATCCTCTGTCCGTAGAGCGGGATGTAGACGTTGTCGGTGCAGATAAGCCAGACGTCGCGGTGGATGCCGCTGAAGAGTAAAAAGTCGGGATACTCATTGCCCGAAACCTCCAGTTTCCCCGGCGGCACGTCGGCCATGTAATTGCAGTCGAGTTTGACCGCCAGAAGATTGGCGCCGGTTTTGTTGACTGCCTTGGTCGCATCAAAAGAGAATCCGGTAAATCCGCCGGCCGTATGATCGCCGATCCTGGTGCCGTTGAGCCATACTTCAGCTGTGGACATGGCGCCTTCGAATTCAAGAAACACCTTTTTTACGGGTGCTCCTGAGGGAAGCGTGAAGCTCTTGCGGTACCAGCTGATGCCGCTCCAGTTGCCCACCAGCGGCATGGTCGCGCGCTCCGCCTCATTGGTCGGCGAGGCGTACTTCGCGGAGTGCGGAACATTCACGGTCTGCCACGAGGCGTCGTTGTAAGTCGCATCCTGCGGAGAACCGCTCTTGAGGTCATTGATGAATTTCCACCCCTGATTGAGACTGGATTTGTTCCGGACTTTATAGATGCGGTGCGGATGGAAATCCGCGGGTGCGGCATTGCTGAATGCGAGAATATAGACGGCAATAGCAATTATCACCCATGCGGGTGTACCTTTCACTGTTTCCTCCCGTATCTTTCAGTAATAATTATTTTCTTCCGAACCGCGTCTTTGTTATTTCTATAATCAACAATATACATACCGGCCCCGGTTTTTTCGCTTTCGGCAATGCATTCATGCAGGATAAGGTCCGGAGGTGAGATTTTACCGGAGAACAGGATTCTGCCGGAAAGATCGATGATGTTCATCCTGCCGGGTGATGACGCCGCCGGATGTAAGAGAGGGATATTTTTTTCGATAAAGGGGACGGTAACGCCGGTTTCGTCCGGACCCGGACATCGGGGCGGTTTCGGAAGCTGCGATCGCAGCGAGCTTATGGTCGATCCCCAGTTGGAATTCGGATTGGCCTGGGCAACGCAGTACACGCCCTCATTGATCCTGACGCTCAAATTGGAAACATTGTCCCATCGGGAATCGTGACCGGTATTCGAACCGCCGGTACCGTAACCCGCGTCGGCGAACATCGGCGTGTTGAAGGTTTTGAACACCCACCCCCATGTCGGCAGCGCCTCCGACCATGTTTCGCTTATGAATTTCAGGTCAGCCCGAGACTGGCCTCCCGAGGTATTGATGAAAGTAAATCTCGATAATTTCAATTCAGCGAACCACTTTTTCTGCCAGGTGGTGTCTTTCCACGGAGAGATATCCATGGAAAAAAGGGATTTCGAGCAGTATTTCTTGATGGTATCGAGTATTTCATTCATAAAGCGGCCGCACTCCGCCAGTGACAGCCCGCCGTTGTTCTGGCCGGCGTCACTGTATTGCGAGTAATCCGGTTCCATGCACCAGACGATCGGTTGTCCGGTTCCATACGACTGGGCGGCACCCCTGGCGTATTTCGCGTACTGGTTCATGATGCGCGATTTCTGCTGCCGCAAATAATCGGCGCCGCGTTTGCAGAGATTGTTGTTGGGGTCGACATTGCAGTCCTGGAGCGACCAGTCGCGCCGTGCGGTAAAGGCGATGATATATGAAATCACTACCGGCGTTTTTCCGTTGTTTTTACATGTCGTAAAAAACGATTCCATATTGTAATTTTCCGAACTTCCCGCCCACATCGAGAGGTAATCGACCTCTTTCATTATGTTGGCATTCGAGGTCGCCTTCGACACCTCGGTGCCGAAATGAAACCTGCAGGAGGAAAAAAGATCTCCCGCGGAGGCTGCTGAAACAAAAATGATAGAAAGAAGAAAGCAATACAGGCGTCTCATCACAATCCTTTCTTTATTTCAATCGGCAGGTTATAGTCCCTATCGATGATTATCGGTCTTTCGGATATGAAAAAGCGGCTTTAGGTGTGTAATTGATGATCAAATCTAGAAATATTAGTGGTATGAACAGACGATTATGGATTAAAAATAGTCGTTTTTCTCTCTGCAGTCCATTACTTGCCGGTTGAAGGAGGGACTCTCGTTCCCGAATTGCCGTGCGCGATCAGGATGCCCCCACCGGGGGAGCGCTCCGGGGCATGCGGAAGCATGCTGTGCAACAGGCCCCCGTGCCCCGGCAGTGTAATGCCGTCGATTACCGCTCCCCGCGTTTTCACAGATGTAATGACAGGAGCGCATACAGCAGCAGAATCGCCCCCGCGGTCGCACATCCGATCAGGAACGGATTCTTATGCCATGTCTGCAGAAACGTCATTACATAGTTCTCAGGCCGTTTGCCGTGCGCGATCGCCAGAATTTTCGTTGCCAGCCTTTCCGGGACCGGTTCGTCCTCGATTGCGGCAATATCGCGGGAGACCGTGCGAATCTCCTCGATGTAGTCGCTGCACTGCGGACACTGTTCGATATGTACGCGGAGCTTCCCGTCACTCTCTTCAAGGGCACATTCGATCAGCGCCTCGTCGGTCGGATGGTCGTTCATAGTCGAGTTCATAGTTCCTTCTTTGTCAGAGTTTCCCGTAAACGTTTCAGCGCCCGGAATGCCCGGACTCTGACACGGTTTTCCGTCAGATCGAACATATCGGCGATTTCACGGTAGGTATGCCCGATCTTCAAATGAAGATAGAGGATGCTTCGTTCCATTTCAGGAAGGTTTTCCAGTTTTTCCCAGAGAAAAGGAGCGTCGGGATCGGAAGGCGATTCACGCCGCTCGGTTTGGTATTTATGACGTAACCGGGCAAAACGGGAGCTTTTTCTGAGAAAATCGAGACAGGTGCGGCGGGTAACCGTGAGCAGCCACCGGCGAAGCTCATCCGGCTCGGCCGGCACGGTTTCGCACCGCCATAGTTTGACAAACACCTCCTGAAGAATATCCTCGCAGATGCTGCGGTTCACCGTTATCCAGAGGATGAAGTTGTACAGGTTGCGACCGTGATCGTGGTAGAGGTTTTTGAATTCGTGCTCGTTCATAGTGACGGTCCCGATTTAATTATATCACACCGGTACCCGGCTGCTTTGTTGTAAAATAGGTAAGTAACGTTTCAGGCGCGCCTCCTGTATAACAGACGATGCGACTTCGGTGATTGTTACAAACCGGGGGAAAGGCGGGAAACAGGGATGAACCGCAATTTTTTATTCTGCAACCGCCGGAACAACCGATATGCCGTTTTTCTCCATGTAGGCCCTGATCCGCAGAGCATGCTCGTTGTCGCCGTCGTTGAGTTCCCTGAAAATTTTCTCGATCGGAGAGCCCTCTTTTTCGTCCATGAACTTCTGATAATGGCATTCACCGGCCGATTGTTCGATGGTCAATGCACTGTTGAGCGCCTCGGCGCGCGAAGGGGGCCGGGCTTGACACGTTTCGATGAGGGAAAGCACCTTCCGGTTAGTCTCTTTGAGCTCGGATATATTGTCATGGATCATACCCCGGGGGAACCGGTCGAGCGGTGCGAAGTACTCTTTCCCGCTCCGGATGAGCGCGGCGTGGTTCTTCTCCTCCTCCGCCAGACGCCACCAGAACGGGGCGTCTTCAGGGAACAGTTCATGGAAGAGAAGGTAGAGGTTGCCGACA
>JAFGNB010000013.1 GCA_016927235.1 Chitinispirillaceae bacterium | reverse complement strand
TACGGACTGAAGAACAATGCCCCCCGGATCCTCACCTTCGAGAAGCTTCTCGGCGAAACGACCTTTGCGCAGGACATGCGGGACATGCTCGCCACCCTCGATGCGGCGTACGATCACCCGGTCGATATCGAGTTTACCGGCAACTTCCAGGATGACGGTTCGCTTGAAATCGGACTCGTGCAGTGTCGCCCTTTCCAGGTCCGTCCGGCCCGTGAACAGAAGGAACCGGCGGGTTTTACCGGCGGACGGGAGATTATCAGAACTTCAGGCCCGATCATCGGCAACAGCACCGCCACGCCGGTCGACCGCCTGATTTATATCGTCCCGTCGGTATACAGCGGTCTGAGTATGAATGAACGGCATGCCGTGGCGCGTCTGGTGGGGCGACTTGTCCATCTCAACGACGGAACTCCCCCCGGGACGATCATGCTTGTCGGCCCCGGCAGGTGGGGAACGTCAAGCCCCTCGCTGGGCGTACCGGTCAACTTCGCGGAAATCAACAGGGTATCGGTGCTCTGCGAAATTGCCGTCATGCACGAGGGACTCATCCCCGACATATCGCTCGGCACCCACTTTTTCAACGATCTCGTCGAAATGGATATGCTGTATATGGCGCTCTATCCCGATCGCCCGGGAAGCATTCTCGACCGGGATTTCTTTGAAACCGCCCCCAACCTGCTCGAACAACTGCTCCCCGGGTCCGCGTCGTGGTCGCCGACGGTGCGGGTGATCGGCGGGAGGGGACCGCAGCTTTTCCTCAGGGTCGATGCGCTCAGTCAGACGGGAACGTGCTGTGTGGAGGAGAAATAGGCTTGCCGTGGATAGAAAGAAGCAAGAGATGAATGTTCTTTTAGGCACGCCGGTCTCACGCCCCTATTCTCCAGCCCTTCCCCCGTCATCGGGGGAAGGGGCCGCGGGAAGGGGAGCATGAAAAAATGCGGAAACGGCATTATCATATTTACGCGAAGGCTCAATCAGAAATGAAACACCAGGGACTCTACGATCCTCGGTTCGAACACGGCAGCTGCGGTGTCGGCTTTGTCGTCAACATCGGCGGGCAGAAAAGCCATCAGATCGTCGCCGATGCGATAACCGTCCTGAAAAACCTCGAACACCGCGGCGCGGTGGGCGGCGATTCGAAAACCGGCGACGGCGCCGGCATGATGGTACAGCTGCCGCACGAATTTCTCTCGATCGCATGCGAAAAATGCGGGTTCCGCCTCCCGGAGGCGGGCGGCTACGGGGCGGCGATGCTTTTTCTCCCGCAACGAAAAAAAGCGCGCGGCGCGGCGACGTCGATCATCGAGGCCGCGGTTGCCTCCGAAGGGGGGAGCATTGCGGGGTGGCGCGACGTCCCCACACGCTCCGACCGCCTCGGAGCGCTGGCAACATCAACAATGCCGTTCATTGCTCAGGCGTTCTTCACCTTTCCGTCGCTCTCGGGCGACGCCCTCGAGCGGAAACTTTACCTTACCCGTAAATGCATTGAATCGTCCTTGCGCAAGGCGTCATTTTCACCGGAACAGTGCTACATCGTCTCCTGCTCATCGAGAACCATCACCTATAAGGGGATGTTCGTGGCGTCGCAGTTCGAGCGCTTCTTTCCCGACCTCGCCGACAGCGCCTTTCAAAGCGCGCTCGCCGTTATCCATCAGCGTTACAGCACCAACACCTTTCCTTCGTGGTCGCTCGCACAGCCGTTCCGCCGTCTGGCCCACAACGGTGAGATCAACACCCTGCGCGGCAATATAAATAAAATGGCGGGGCGGGAGAAAACGATCTCCCCACCGATCTTCGAAGGCGACATTGCCAAGCTGTTGCCGGTGGTCGATACGGCGCTCAGCGATTCGGGCATCTTCGACAATGTCTTCGAACTGCTCAGCTGGAGCGGCCGCTCGATGGAACATTCGATCATGATGATGGTTCCCGAACCGTTCGGTCTGAAATACCACATCAGCCAGGACAAACGCGCCTTTTACGAGTACCATGCCGCGATCATGGAGCCGTGGGACGGCCCGGCGGCGATCGTCTTCACCGACGGTGTCAAGGTCGGCGCCGCTCTCGACCGCAACGGCCTGAGGCCCGCACGGTACGTCGTCACGAAAAGCGGAAGGATGGTGATGGCCTCCGAGGTCGGCGTGCTCGACATCGCGCCGGAGGAAGTGCTCGAAAAAGGGAGGCTCGCACCTGGAAAGATGGTCCTCGTCGATACCGCAGCCGGCCGCCTCGTTTACGACAACGAAATCAAGGCGTCGGTCTCGCGCCGCAAGCCGTACCGCCGCTGGCTCGAAAACAACCGCATCGAACTCAGGGGACTTTTCAATGCGCCCGGGCCGGTCGCGATCGACAGTGCGTCGCTGCGGCTGCGTCAGGCGCTCTTCGGTTATACGCTCGAAGAGGTAAAGTCGCTCCTCATTCCGATGGCGGAAAACGGGCAGGAACCCGTAAGCTCGATGGGCAACGATGCGGCGCTCGCGGTGCTCTCGCCGCGGCCGCAGCTGCTTTACAACTACTTCAAACAACTGTTCGCCCAGGTGACCAACCCGCCTATCGATCCCTACCGGGAAAACCTCGTCATGTCGCTCATGAGCTTTATCGGACGCGAAGGCAACCTGCTCGATGAAACACCGGAGCACTGCCGCCAGCTCAAGCTCCCCCACCCCGTCCTCACCAACGACGACATGGCAAAACTGTACAGGGTCGACATCGAAGGATACCGTTCGGCGGTACTGCCGATGCTTTTTGACACCGGGGACGGGGAGAAAGGGCTCTGCAATGCACTCGACGAAATCTGCCTGCTTGCCGAGCGCAAGGTCGACGAAGGGTGTTCCCTGCTTATCATTTCCGACCGGCCGGTATCGGCGCAGAAGGCTCCCATCCCCGCACTCCTTGCAACTTCGGCGGTCCATCACCATCTGGTGAAAGTACGGAAGCGCCAGCTCACCGGCCTTGTCGTCGAGTCGGGTGAAGTACGCGACGTGATGCAGTTTGCAGCCCTTATCGGTTTCGGGGCGAGCGCGGTAAATCCCTACCTCGCATTCGAAACCCTGGCGGATCTCACGCAGCGCGGACACCTCACGCCGCGCCTCGAAACCGTTTTCGAGCATTACATTACCGCCATAAAAAAGGGGCTTCTCAAGGTAATGTCGAAAATGGGTGTCTCCACCATCCGCAGCTATCGCAGCGCTCAGCTTTTCGAGGCCGTGGGGCTTGATGAATCGTTTATCAACCGTTACTTCCCCGGAACGTCATCGCGGATCGGCGGCATCGGCATCGAAGGGATCGCCCGCGAGGCACTCGAACGTCACCGGTGCGCCTTCTCCCGCTCGAATGAAGCCCTGGCGGTCATCGACTCCGGCGGCGCAATCCACTACCGAGCGTTTTCCGAACAACATCTCTGCAGCCCCAAAGCGATCGCCATGATCCATCGCGCTGTGCGCGAATGCAGCTACGAATCATACCGCCGCTATGCCGATCTCGTCAATGATGCGGGGAAAAACCTCTGCACGCTGCGCGGTCTTTTCAGGTTTAAAAAAATGACGCCCGTACCCCTCGAGGAAGTGGAGCCCGCAGAATCGATCGTCAAACGGTTCGTTAGCTCGGCAATGTCGCTCGGCTCCATCAGTAAAGAGGCGCACGAAACCATTGCCATTGCCATGAACCGCCTCGGTGCCGCCAGCAACTCGGGCGAAGGAGGCGAAGACGAGGAGCGTTATACGCCGCTTCCCAACGGCGACATGCGAAAGAGCATGGTCAAACAGGTCGCTTCGGGACGCTTCGGTGTTACCATCAACTACCTTGTCAACTCCCGCGAACTGCAGATCAAGATGGCGCAGGGGGCGAAACCGGGAGAGGGCGGACAGCTCGCCGGCCTGAAAGTGGACGAAACGATCGCCAGGGTGCGCCATTCGACGCCGGGCGTCACGCTCATCTCTCCTCCGCCGCATCACGACATCTATTCGATCGAAGACCTCTCCCAGCTTATTTTCGATCTGAAAAACGCCAACCCGCATGCACGCATCAGCGTCAAGCTGGTCGCCGAATCGGGCGTAGGTACCGTAGCCGCCGGTGTCGCGAAAGGAAAGGCCGAGATGGTGCTCATCAGCGGGCATGACGGCGGCACCGGCAATGCGCCCATATCCTCCATCAAGCATGCGGGCATTCCCTGGGAGATCGGCCTCGCCGAAACGCAGCAAACGCTTATCCTCAACCGGCTGCGCGACCGGATCACCGTGCAGGTCGACGGCCAGCTGCGTACCGGCCGCGACATCGTCATTGCCGCGCTGCTCGGCGCGGAGGAGTTCGGATTCGGGACGGCATCCCTCGTGGCGCTGGGGTGTGTCATGATGCGCAAATGTCACCTCAACACCTGCCCGGTCGGCGTGGCCACGCAGGACCCCGTCCTGCGTCGGCGTTTCTCCGGCACGCCGGAACACCTCATGAACTTCATGCGGTTTGTCGCACGGGACGCGCGCGAAATCATGGCGCGGCTCGGTTTCCTTACCGTCAACGACATGGTCGGCCGCACCGACCTGCTCGACACGTCCACCGCCGTCACCCACTGGAAAACGAGCGGGCTCGACTATTCGAAGGTGCTCGCGACCGTCGGGCTTCCCGAGGGGCGCAACCGGCGCCGGACGACGTCTCCGGTGCACGATTTTTCACGCTCGCTCGACGGCGAACTGATCGCCAAGTCGGAAAAGGCGCTCGACAATAAGGAACGGGTCAGTCTCTTCGCCTCGATCCGCAACTGCAACCGCGCGGTGGGAGCAACGTTGTCCTCCGAGGTAGCGAAACGGTACGGGTCCGCGGGGCTGCCTCCCGATACGATCTCCTGTAAATTTACCGGATCGGCAGGACAGAGTTTCGGCGCTTTTCTGGCGCCGGGCGTCGCCTTCGAGCTCGAAGGCGACGCCAACGATTATTTCGGCAAGGGACTGTCGGGAGGCAAACTGATCGTCTATCCTCCCAAAGGTTCCACCTTCAGACCGCACAACAACATCATCACCGGCAACGTTAACCTGTTCGGCGCCACAAGCGGTGAAGCGTATATCAACGGCATGGCGGGAGAGCGGTTCGCCGTACGTAACAGCGGCGCAACGGCCGTCGTGGAGGGCGTAGGCGACCACGGATGCG
>JAFGNB010000175.1 GCA_016927235.1 Chitinispirillaceae bacterium | reverse complement strand
TATGCCGTTTGAAATGTCGCTGAACTGGCAGCCGACGAAAAACACGCTTTTTCAGATCAGCATTGTCAAACCGAGCCAGGAGTATATGCATAGTTACTATACCCGGTATCAGAATCCGTGGGATCCGTTCAGCCGTATCGGGTATGCCAGTCCGTAACGGGTGCAGCGCTATTCAATATTTTTAACCTCGATCGAGGCGGTGTTCTTTTCCTCGAGATTCATTCCCACCTTTTGCCATAGCTCGGCGGTTTTTATAGCTTTACCTTTGCGGGGTTTGAATGTCTCCATCACCGCGTAAATCTCCCGGTCCACCTTTTTTTTCCCCAGGTTGAAATGCTTACTGAAATAATCGTAGAGTTCAGATCGGGTATGCCACCTTAAAACGGTTGTTCTTTTTTCACTCGGTTTGTCCATTTGTAAGCCCCTTTCCGGATGTGCTTTCCGCCCGCTGCATCAAAGTGGATGCTATTATGGTACGACACTTCATTTTCTTCTGAATAACCACCGCCTCTTCCTTGTCAGATGCAACACCGACCACCGTTGAACCGGATCCCGAAAGGACCGCAGCTGCGCATCCCGCCCCCAGCAGTTCCTCCTTTATCGCTTTTAAACGAGGATGACGCAAAAAGACGGATCGTTCAAAATCGTTATGCATAGATGATACGACACCTTGACGGTCGTTTGCAACACAATACTGTTTCATCCTTTCGGTAAGCGGGCGGTCATGTCCGACGCTACTGTAGTCAATGCCGCGATATGCCTCGGCGGTCGAAACGCCGAAACCGGGAAGTGCAAGAACGAACGTCAACGCCACCTTTGTCGGCAAGGGCTCACAATGCCCGGCGGCTTCACTGTCCAACGCCGTTCCACCGATAAAATAAAACGGAACATCCATGCCGAGCATTCTGCCAAGCTTTATGAGCCGACGGGCCGGCAAGTGCAGTTTCCAGAGATCGTTAAGAATCTGCAACGTAGTCGCCGCATTCGCGCTTCCCCCTGCCAATCCTCCCATGACGGGGATCCGTTTGTGCAAATTGATCCTGACCGACCGATCGATCTTATACTCTTTGTGCAGGAGCGTGACCGCCTGAAGACAACTATTTCGCTCGTCGCAGGGGACCCCAGGATCATTGCATTCGAGGGAAAGCCGGGAAGCCGGTTCGATAGTGATTGTATCAAAAAGATCGATCTTGTGCTTGATTACGGCTAGTTCATGATATCCTTTCCAGGGTCCATCAGCGATCCTGCCGATAATATCCAATGCCAGCGTCAGACGTGTATATGAGTGTCGTTCCATGAAAACCCTGCTGTTGATCGACCCATACTGTTCAGCAATATACCATTTTATCAGACGAGCGGGAAAACTGCAGTCGTGAGACGCCGCCTTATTGATTTCACTGGGGTATCGCCGTATAATTCCAATCAAACGGAGTATCAGCCATGATCGTTTATATCGAAGTGCCGCCGACGGTCGATATGCTTGATAAGGAAATGAAAACGCTCGGCGGCTTGCTGCGGGCGACACTTTCCACCTCCGGCACGCCGCTGCAGCTCGACCGGGGGACCGACCTCCTTTCCTGTGTGTCCAACGGATGGGTGTTTATCGATAACGGTATTTTTAAATATTACCACCGGAATAAAATGGTGCGTCTCTATGAAACGGGTGACCTTCTTCCTCTCACGTCGCTCAACGTCGCATCCGAATGCCGCTGCGTAAGTGATTTCGGAACCACAATCCGCATCTTCGAAAACCGGGAAATTGCCGACCATCTCGCTGCACATACCGACGATATCGTTCACTTCCTCCGCTACACCGCGGTGCATTCGACCCTGATGCATATTCTCTGTGCCTCGTACAGCTCCGAGGACCTCCACCCCGATTTCACGATCCGGACATTCAAACCCGGATCAATCATCATTGCCGAAGGGGCACCGGCGCTTGAAATCTACCAGATGATCCAGGGCACCGCCGTCGTTACCGTGAAAAACGTAGAGGTCGGCATTGTGGAATCGGGCGAAGTGTTCGGTGAGATCAGCTTTTTTACTGAGAGCACCCGCTCGGCAACCGTCATCGCTAAAACCGACTGTACGGTTCAGGTGATGAGGAAAGATGAATTTCTCACCTTGGCTAAGCTGAAACCGTCGGTGAATCTTGCTATTTCTAAAATCCTGTCTCAACGCCTAGTGGAAACCAATAGAAAAATTGCAGGAGAAACTTAAACGCTGAATTCCAGACTATCGGGCATATGAATCTTCCTGTAAGGGAATAACCGATCAATCAGTCAGTTAAACCACCGTCTCCACGAATTGCTTCAAACGAAGCGATGGAACATGCCGCTGTTTTATATTTAACCATTATCTGCACAAGCTTCCATTTCATTAACCGGAGGAACCGTGTCATACAATAATAGCCAGAAGCCGCCATTCATGACAATATTCACCTTCATAACAGGGAGATGGTGGTCTGTAGCCATTGTGCTTGGAGTTGTAGTAATTGCGGTCTTCTCTCCGTTTATTTTCTCGGATCACATGTTCGTAAGTTCAGATCAAATGTTCGGCCTTGATGCCAAGGTTGCTCTAAAGCGGGCACTTGTCGAATTTCATCAATTTCCTTACTGGTTCTCATCGCGACTCGGAGGAATGCCGACCATTGATGCACTGTTCGGCGACATATTTTACCCGCCATCGCTCTTAGTCACCATGGTTTCATCAATTCCACGATCCATCGGTTTCAAGATGATTCTCCATATTTTTCTTGCAGGTCTATTCTTTTTCCTTTTACTGCGGGAAGGATTCCGCATGCACCCGCTTGTGTGCATAACCGGCGCGATTTTTTATATGTTCAATCCGCAGTTCGTCTCACATATCTATCCCGGACATGACGGAAAAATGTATGTCATCGCCTGGCTGCCGTTTATCCTTTGGCAATTGAAAGATCTGCTCACGGCGCCTCGATTGCTGACAATGACGCTGGTCGGACTCGGAATCGGCATATGCATGCTGACATCACACATCCAGATGACCTATTTCATATTATGGGGGGCGTTCTTCTACTGGCTTACCGCCTCGGGAATTGCGATCTACAAAAAAAATACCAAAAAGAAGATTGTTACGGCATCGCTCTATTTCTGGTGCGCCGTCATTCTGGGGCTCGGCCTGGGGGCGATGCAATTATTCCCGTCGTTCCTTTACATCCGTGATTCCTTCTCTGTCCGCGGTGCCGATCGCGGTTTTGAGTTCGCGTCGTCATGGTCGCTCCATTGGCCTGAATTCTTCTCGCTCTGGGTACCTGAATTCGTCAATACGCTCGACTATTACTGGGGGCAAAATCCGTTCAAACTCAACTCCGAATACGCGGGAATGATGCCCGTGCTTCTATCGGCTGGCGCCATCGCGCTCAAGCCGAGAAGGCCGTGGCGCATATTCTGGGGCGTGACAGCGATAGGCGCCGTCCTCTTTGCCTTAGGGGCGAACACACCGGTATTTCACATAGCCTATGCGATCATCCCTGGGGTTAGAAAATTCCGCGCCGCAAGCATGATCATGTTCTGGTTTTCGTTTTCAACCATTCTGCTGGCGACGCTCTTCCTGAAAGACCTGTTGAGCGGTACTTTTCAATCCATATCGGAACTGCAACGTTCGAAGTGGCGCAAAGGGCTCCTCATCGCCGCCGGCGTCTGCCTGGCGCTGACCGTGCTCTTTTCCCTGCAGGGATTTATTAAAGGATTATTCGCCAGCGCCATGCTCGATCAGCAAAAGGACCGACTCTTCGCGCTCAATTTTAAAAGCCAATTTCGTCCCTTCCTGTGGATGTGGTGCATCTTTACCCTCTGTGTGCTCTTCCTTCTGCGGGCATCAATCAGCAAAGGTGTTTCTCCGAAAATCGTCATTGCCGTCATTCTGATACTAGGCGCCATTGACATCCTACGTGTGGATTACTTCGCGGCTTGGAACCCGAAAACGGAGAGGGGTGGATTTCTCCAATTAACCAGCCCCCGTCCCTATTTCTACCGCGATCCCGCGCTCACCCCGTTGTGTAATGAAATGAAGCGCGCTCCCTTCCGCTGTTTTACGCTCCCCGGTGCACTACCGAAAAATGGAGTGGGCATTCACGGCCTCGAGGGAGTGGGTGGTTTTCATGACAACGAGCTGCACTGGTATCGTGAATTCAGAGGGGATCAACAGGACCGGAACTACCTTTCCTCACTGATTGGCGTCACTGCCGACGGCCAACCATATCTGCGTGCGGAGAAGCTCTCGGAGGGCAATCCTTTCCTGAATATCGCCAATGCGCGGTACCTTCTCGTACGCAAGGGAAGTCAGTTATTGGCGATTCAAAACAAGAACGCGTTCGAACGTCTTTCGTTCGTTCCCGGATATATCATCGTCGACTCCGCTTCGACCGTCGCCAAACTCGGAAAAACCGCTTATGATTACCACAAGCAGGTTGCGCTCACCGCTGAGCCCGAATTACCGCCCGGTTTCACCCTCGCGGACAAGACCCCGACGAACGATTTCTCGTTTACAACCAAATGGCAGACCTATTCGCCGAATTACCGCAAGGCAATAGTCACCGCGGCGTCCGACGGTTTCATGAGGATCTCGGAAGTCTACTATCCCGGGTGGGAAATTCGCATCGATGGAAAGCGTACCCCCTACTACCGCGCAGATCTGGCATGGATCACGACACCGGTCACGGCGGGATCGCACACGGTCGAACTGTCGCCCCATTCACATTATCTGAAGCGTTTCGTTATTATTTCATTCGTTGCTTTGTTGCTCGTAGTCGTCGTATGGATACGATGCGCAATTGCGAAGTATATGTACCGTGGGAAAAAAAAGACTGCACCATCATGAAACCGGAAATCGATATAGGCATCATCAATTACAACGGGGGGGAACTTCTTTCGGGGTGTATCGGATCGTTGAAAAAAATGACCGGTTGCACCGCCGCACTGTACGTACTCGACAACGGTTCCTCCGATGACTCCTTTGTAAATGCTCAACGCTCGTATCCCGAATGTACGTTTATCTCCAGTTGCGATAATTTCGGATACGCAGGAGGCATCAACCGCCTTTATTCCTCCATGAAGTCGCCGATAGTTGCTTTCTGCAATATGGATCTCGAATTTACTCCCGAATGGGGACAGACCGTCGTCTCCTGTCTCGACAGGCATCCGGACGTCTGGTCGGTCGCCTCGCTGGTAATTGAAAAGGGTACCAATGAAATTTACTCGTCCGCCGTCCGTTTTTTCTGGGACCTGTTCCCCCTGAGTTCAAAACAGCCGCCGGGAAGTGACGATCCTTACGAGGTCATCAGCGCCTATGGCGCCGTCATGGTTTTCCGAAGAGAAATTTTCAACAGGGTCGGCCTCTTTGACGACGATTATTTCCTGTTCTTTGAAGAAACCGAGTTCTACCTGCGAATGCATGTCAACGGACTGCGAACACTGCTCTGTCCCCGAGCTCGGGTATATCACCACCGTTCCGTAAGTACTGTACGATATTCTTCGATAAAGCTTTACTATTCTGAAAGAAACCGACTCCTGACGGCATTCAAATATCTTCCCTTCTGGTATATACCGTTCCTGTTCCCCTTATCGATCGCTCGCTTCGTTCTTATGTCGCGTGGAGGAATTCCCACTGCCGACGGCGGAGGAAAGGCGATGTCGCGTTCCGGCATCATCCGGACGCTCCTTGCCGCGTGGCTTTCGGCACTCAGATATCTTCCACGCGAATGGCACAAACGAAACGTCGTCTGGAGATACCCTACGTCGAGTGTCACGATACTGCAACTGATCGCCCGACATCGACTGAGGATGAATGAGCTGCGGCTTAAGCTGCCGCCAACCGTTACATAAACCATCGCGTTATCCCGCCGTACACATGAAGACCGCGATCGTATCACCCATCGAGGAGGCATTCAATTGCTCAATGCGCTTAGCCATACGGATCGAGTAATACAGGCGAAGCATCAGATGAAGCACCTTCACACCGACCGAACATTTTCCGCCGAGCGGAATGCCGCGTTTATACAGTGCAGCGCCCCAGAACTGGAATCCGTTCGAATCATAAACAATTCGATTCGTCTTCAAACCGCAATGCTCTCCCAGTAATCGTATGCTTTTTTGCGAATGAAGGAAGAGATGCCGCGGTGCATCGAGATTGGCCCAGAATTCTCCATCGTGCTCCCAGGCGAATGATGTTACCGTCGGTATACGTAAAAGAAGCGTTCCCCGCGGCGCAAGCAATTCCTTGCATTTTAAAAGCGTCTCCTGCTGATCAGGAACATGCTCGAACGAATGATGAAAGGTGATGAGATTAAAAGAATCGTTAATATCGGCAAGCCTCCGTCTGACAATCTTACCCGAACCAATTATTCTTTCCGGAACCGGTATATACGGATCGACTCCCAAAAAATCGATATATCCCTCCTGGTCAAGATACTGGAGAAACAATGCGTCATTACCGCATCCGACATCAAGTATCTTCCACTCCTTTTCGGGATGAATCGAATGGAACATTTCAATTGCCGAATTCGGAAGCACGCGATGAATTAATTCTCCGATTACCCCCTTTCCCGTTCGATAATACCTATTCCTTACCTCGCGAATTTTCCATTTTACACGTGAAGCGATGGTCGTTCTATCGTCGGCAGTAAAGCTGTAATATGTAGCGGGGTAATACGCACTGTAATCCTCCGACGGATTGACAGCCTGCAGACAGTGGCAAGATCCGCATTGAAAATATTCGAATTGTCCGGACGTTCGAAAATGAAGATCACGAAAGGTATGGAACGTGTGGCCGTTTTCACTTCCGCATATCGTGCATTTTACTTTCGCAGATGCGGTCAACGGATCCCTCTTTTTTTCAGCGTGAAGTCGTAAATGATCGGCACCGCACCGATCAATTTGACGAAAATCGAAAGGTTGCTGATCACCGCGTAGATGCAAAGCTGTTCGTTTGACAGGTGTAGGACTTTGAACATCACTGCGAACAGCGTATCTCTCACGCCGATGCCGTTGGGAGTCAGCGGCTGAGCCATACTGATCATTTCGATGAGGGGAACAAACGCCAGGCATTCCAAAAAATACCAAGAGCCTGTAATCCCACTGATCGTCATGGGTGCGGTCCCGATAATCAACAACTGGGTAAAAAAAGTTATGATACACGACCAGAACAAATGCGCTTTTTTGTAACGATACCGGTATATTCCCTCTCTCAATAGCTCAGCCTTTACCGCCATCCTCCCCGGAATGAGCCGCATCGCGATCCGTCGAAACGGGCGGGTGATTCTTTTCGAAAACGACAGTCCGAACAGCGCGACGACGATCACCGCCGAAACGGCGATGATTCTATTGGCATACCCCGTATTCATAGCCCGCGAAAGCGCGGTCAATCCGTAAATTGAAAAACCGATCGACACAGCAATGCCCATTATTTTAGTAAGCCAGGCGGAACTCCAGCTTGTCAATCTACCGATTTTTTTCGATATCATGACGGTACGAATCACTTCCTGAGCGGTCGACGTCGGAAGCAGCAATGAATAATATACCGACCGTACGTGACATCCCATCGCGCTGCTTAAGTTGAGTTCAGGGGAAGAAGCTTTTAACAGCACCCACCATCTGACTCCCTGGAGCAGCATCGCCGCAATGACCATGGAGAATAAAATCGGCACGGTCCACCATTTAACCCCGGCAATGGAAGAAATAATGCGGCCGGTGTCGATCCTGCTGAAGATCCAGATGAATGGAAGCACCGTAAAAGCGACTTTAAATAGGATACGTACCGGACGCGGTAGTTTATTTATTGCCATTTGCTGCCCACGCCCACGCCCGTCATGTGATTGGTACCCACGGTTTCACCGCCATTATCGATTGATTATTTTTCGACATAGCGCAGTCGTACCCTCCCGACGATCTTTGCCATTCCCGTCATCTTCGTTCCTTCGTCGTCGATAATGAGCGGGATACGGTCTTTGTAAGCCGGGAAGCAGCCATGGGATGGGTCGGCGAAGATCCATTGCCCGGCGTAAGCCATCACCCAGGCATGATAAAAATAACCTTCCCCCTCCCTGGAATAAAGAAGGCCCATCACCACCCGTGCCGGAATTCCCGATGCACGCAGCAGGGCGGCCAACAGCACCGCGTGTTCGCCGCAGTCGCCGTATCCCGCTTCGAGGGTCTCGAGCGCACTTGAAAATGTCGGACTGCTCCGTTTCCGGAGAGCGGTGTAAACGTATCGATTGTACCTGTGGATCAATTCGCAAACGGAAATCGATCCGTCGTACAGACTGTCGGCAAGCCGCCGTAGTTTCGGGTGAGTCGTCTGTAGGGTCGGCGTCGCGACAAGGCAGGCGCTCCTCAGGTCGGGTGAAAGTCGTTTCCCGGTCTCGCTGCATTTTTCAGGAAGCGGATCGAATATATACCTACTTCCCCGCCGGCTGAAAAACATCGCAACCGTCGGATCGAGCGGCTGATTGTTATCAAAGGATACAGCCACTCTTTCTCGGCCGTATATGATTTCGCGGGGAACTTTAACTTTCATCATTTCAAAAAGCGACGCGTTGGAAAAACCGCCCTTTTTTATTTCCGCCGCTGCAGCCCCCTTTTTGCGGCCGATATAGGGGTACATGTCACGATAGAGCGTCTTTCCCTTTTTATCAACCTTCCAGATTTCGCGCCGCTGCAGAACGCTGTTTGAGCATTCGAACACCCAGCAGCCGTCATTATTATCAGCAGGTAGTTCAACGCAACGGGTTTCCGAGATAACCGGCTCACCCGATGTCAATTCAATCGAAGTGTCGATCCACGAGGTACCGTTGTTTAATGTATTTGATAAAAGACCGCTATAAAGCGATGCCAACATCGATATGTTTTCCGAGACCGCCCCGACCTGCCGGGTGGTGGTCACACCGGCGGCCGTCACCGCAATCCGCCACCCGCCCAAGGAATCGATTGCCAGCCGCCACACATTGGTTCCCGCTGCACTGTGCATCTCCTGCCGCGCATCAATCAGCGCTCCGGCCGTATCGTATCGGCGAATCTCCTCAAGCAACAGACGCTGTTTTCCGATATCGGTCTGCTCGTCAACTTCCACCGAGAGTCGTATGCCGTTCTCGACGCCGGCTCCCGTCTTTTTCAGGCAGCCGACAAGCGAGCCGACCGGCGTATTCCCCAGAAAGACGACGAGTGTGTCGACTATCGGTAATTGACTGAAAAATAAAGGACTCGTCGTTCCGGCTGCGGAAAAAGCGATGAACGGAAAAAGTGCCGCCCATTGAAAAAATTTTTTTATACTGCTAAGCCGCGGCATTGTCGCCTTGTGCAAGGGCTTCCCGGTATGATTGACAACCAATGCCGGTAACAGCCTCGAAACGTCTTATAAAAGCCTCTCGATCGTCGTACCCGACCGACCGGGCGAGCACATCCAGCGGTAGTTCCGGATTTTTACGAAGTGCAATTTTTGCACGGTTGATACGGACCTGCACGATAAAATCATCAACCGTCAGACCAAGCTCCTTAATAAAAAGTGCCTCAAGAAAGGCGCCTCCGGTTACCAGGGCGCTGCAGATAGTCTGCAGGTCAAGCGCAGGATCGTCGTAATGCGCCTCGATATACCGGCAGGTGCGCTGCACTTCCTTGTCCATGATCGACAGTCGCGTCGTCGTCATGAAACGTCCTCCTTCACGGTAATTTTGATAGAAT
This sequence comes from Chitinispirillaceae bacterium, assembly GCA_016927235.1. GTDB lineage: Bacteria > Fibrobacterota > Chitinivibrionia > Chitinivibrionales > Chitinispirillaceae > JAFGNB01. The sequence continues at coordinate 355 of JAFGNB010000175.1, read as the reverse complement.
TGAAGGGTGATGAGGATCAGTATAAACGATCCCACCATAAAACAAATTTTTTTCAAATGCACCTTCACCCCGGCGATACGCTTATACGCTCCGGAGACTTTTTTTCCAAGTGTACGGCTGATTGCAGATGCAAAGCCGATGAACTTCCGTCGCCGAAGTGACGGGTAAAAAATCTGCTGTTTCTTCACAACCGTCCGCGACAAACCGAGCCTGCCCGGCGCAACCGGCAAGGACGTTTCCGCCTCCTTATTCCCCGCCGGCGTAAGCATCGTATCCGGGCCGACACTCACTGCATTTAACATACCGGATGGAGAAACAACCGTATCAGCCGACGCCTTAGTGAGTGCGGACAACC
>JAFGNB010000174.1 GCA_016927235.1 Chitinispirillaceae bacterium | reverse complement strand
CTGGGCGGAATCGGGACCGGCGCGATCCGGTTCTGCGCCCACCAGGGAAGCTTTTTCGCCGCCGATTCGGCGCCGTGCGGCATGGGGGATTTCCAGCCGCTGCCACGCTCGTGCCTCCAGCTCTATACAAACCGTAACGGAACGGTAAAAACCGTCGAGCAATTGAGAGCAATCGTCACGGACGGTCGCGTCGACGACGATGCGATCTACCCGACGCACAGCGTGAATTTCGGCGGCGTCAACGATGTGACGGTAACGCTGTTCGCTTACGCGCCGGTCTGCTTCGATTCAATGGAGCTGATGTGTTTTCCCTATGCTTTTTTCGAGGTCACCCTCGTCAACAACACCGCAACGCCGGTCGATGCGGCCGTCGCGATGCAACTCGGCACCCGGCAGGCGCCGCTCGAGGTGCCGGGCAGGGGGATCGTCGCTGCGGGAACGGTCGAACGGGCGCTCTACGCCGCGGCAGGAAGCGGTTCGGCGGCGATCGTATCGTCGGGAGGCGACGACGGGTTTTTCGCGTCGGGGCAGTGCACTTCCTTCAACGACTCGATCTGCCGCGTTGCGGCAAAGCTTGCCCTCCCCGCCGCGGATTCGCAGACCGTCACGTTCGTGTATGCGTGGTACAACCGGGCGGATACCGGACGCTATTACTACACCAATTTCTTCCCCGGCGCCGGGAGCGTAGCGGAATGCGGTTGTCAAATAATCCGCCGCTTCCGCGACAATGCCGCCGCGATCGTGCGGCGCATGCGCGCCTCCGACATGCCGGCGTGGGTCGTGGACCACACCCTGAACTCGCTCTGCAACCTTACCACCAACAGCATTTACACAAGAGACGGCCGTCATTGTTATACCGAAGGGATGTGGTCGACCAACGGCACCATGGATCAGATGTGGCATGCGCGGCCGGCGATGATCATGACGGTCCCCGACCTTGTCTGGCAGGAGCTTTCGTGGTGGGCGCGGACGCAAAAAACCGATCCGGCCGGCCAGATTCATCACGATATGGGAGACCCGATGTCGCAGCTCTGGGGATGGGACGACCGCCAGCACCCGGAGTACGCCTACCAGCCCGACTGCAACAGGTGGGTCGACCTCAACTGCGCCTTCATCATTTCGGTGTATGAAGCGTACTGCGCCACCGCCGACCGGGAGCGACTCGACTATTTCTGGCCGTATGTGAAGAAATCGGCGCAGCGAATCCTCGACCAGGTCGAACAGTACGGCGACACAACCGGCTACCCCTATACCTTTATATCATCGCTCAACTCCTACGACCAGGAGGGAATCGATCCGAATCCCTTCAATGCGGGCCTGTCGACCGCCGCATACAAGATCATGACCGTGCTTGCGGAACTATACCGTGACGACTCTCTGAAGCAGCGGTATCAAAATGCGTTCGATACCGTAAAAATCTCCTATCAAACGAAATACCTCTCAGGCGCTTTCTCCCCCGGAAGGTTCAGCGAAACCCTGCTTGCCGGCCAGTGGATCGGGTGGTATCTCAAATTCGGCGATTATTATGACTCGCTTTCCATTGATCGCGGCCTGGGCATCATGGAAGCGTACTATCAACCGACGACGAAGGGAATCGGGTTTCCCGGCGGGTCGTATGAGGAGTGGGCACCGTACCTGATTTCGCACCTCGGAGGGATCTGTCTGCAGACGGGGCGTTTCGACCTTTGGCGCGCGCTGCAGCACGACTGGTACGAACGCAACTACAGCGACCGCAACCATGTATTCAACCAGCAGCTCGGCATTCCGATAAAAGTGACCGCGCCGAATTATTTCGCGACGGATCCGAGTGTTTACAATCAATATATCAGCATCCCGGTGCTCTGGAGAAATTACTCTACGCTGCTGGGATATCGGCGCAACAAAGCAACCGGCGAGATCTGGCTCGAACCGATCATCCCTCCCGAAATGGAACATTCGATACGTAACGGATTCTACCTGTCGCCCGAAGGGTGCGGTACGATCTCGGCAATGGAAGGGGGCATTGATTTCGTGAATACGGACATCACCTTCACGCCCGACAGCCCGCTCGCGGTGACGGCCATCTATCTGCGGGACAAGTCCGCGCAACAGGTGACGGTAACGGTCGACGGTGTCGCCAGACCGGCGATCCGGATCAATAAAGGGTATGCGAAAGAGCTGAAAGTCGATTACTCCGGTACGGTGGATTCCCCCGGAATCGTTGTGAGCGTTGTGTACGAGGGGGCGGGTATCGACGGCAATAACCGTCTTATTTTTCGCGGGCATCGGCGACATACGCTGCAGAGCGTGCTGACAAACGGTCGTTTGTTCATTCCCTGGGCCGGCAAGGAGGCGAGGGCGTCGGTTCGTCTTTATACGATTGCAGGCCGGCTTGCAGCGCAAACAATAACCGATAGGAGCGCCGTCGATATTCGCAGGGATCTCGGCGCTTCCGAAGGGGTATATATCGCCCGCATTACAGGGCTCAGGTAGGAGCGGGTTAGTGGACTGCGCGTGCAGCCCTGCGGAACTGCGTTCGACCGCGAAAAGCCTATATCCCTCATTAAAAAACCGTTTCGACGCTAGCCCAAGTCCGACAACAATAGCCGATTTTCAGATTTTTTCTGGCGATTCCGATCGGTGAAAGCGGTTTTTATCCTGAAAGTCGCT
>JAFGNB010000173.1 GCA_016927235.1 Chitinispirillaceae bacterium | reverse complement strand
GATCAATGTCACTGGGTTCGGCCCGATGACGCAGCCGTCGACCCGCGCCAACGACGGCGGACACACCTACCTCGAGCTCGGCTTCGCGCCGTCGCAGAGCAAACCCCGCACGGAGCGAACGGCGCTCGGAAAAAATGACGGTTACCACTTCGTTACCAATTACTCCGATTCGGTTTTTACGGTGACCGTGTCGTGGAACTACCTCGTTCCCTCGTGGCCCCGCCGCGCCGCTCCGGGGCGATATTTCGATCCGCTGCTGGTTGATATCGACAAATCGGAACCGGGCAACGAGCTGTTCCTTCTCGACGATGCGGGGCGCAGCTACCTCTGGCCTGCAGGCTCCACGATGACGAATCGCTACAATACCATTCCCCTTCCCGTCGACCGTCTCGGCCTGCGCAACGACACCATCGCCGGTGCCGACACGGCCTTCTGCTTTGATTCGGTTCCCGGGGCCTGCGCAATGCCGACAGCAATACACAACAGCGTGTTCGTGCCGTCGCGGGAGAAGGCAATTTTCATTTATGCCGAAGATCCCGACGCCCCCCTGCCCAGGAAGTCGACGATCGGGCTCGGAGACTCTCCCTCGACCTATGTCTGCAACTACCGCGACAGCGCCTGGGCGGTCGGCTGCGACAACGGCCGGGTCATTTTTGGAAACATGCATGATACCGTCGGCAGCGTCGCCCTTCCGTCCGGCGAACCGGTGTGCGCGCTCGCGGGGCTGCGCGAAAGCGGCTCCATTGTCGTCGCCGTCCAGACCGACGGCAGGCTTTCGCTTGTCGATGAGCAAGGAGCTGATCCCGATTCGTCCGTGCTTCTGCCCGAAGTGGCGCTGCCGCCTTTCTGCCTCGTGACGGGCGACCTTGACGACGATCCGGACGACCATACCAGCGAAATCGTCGTCAGCGACAGCCGACACGGAATGTGGGTATACCAACGCGATCTCTCACTCGCCCCCGGCTGGGAGGAGGAGCCCTCCGACTGGCCCTCCTACTACCGCATCGACACGACCAACCGACGGGAGCGCTTCCCCGTCAATCTCGCCCCGCCAGCGCTTGCCGATATCGACCGCGACGGCTATCTTGACATTCTGATCGGCGGCACCAACGGGATATACGCTTTCAATTACAAAGGGGCGATGAAAAGCGGCTGGCCCGCTTTTCTCGACAAACGGTACACCCACTGGTACCAGCGCGGCAGCGTGGTTTCTTCGCCTGCAGTCGTCACCGACGCGCAGCGCCGTCCGCTCATTCTCTTCTCCTCGATCACCGGCGAAAACCTTACCTTCCGCTACACCAAGGTACTCAGAGCTGACCGGGAGAAGGGCATCGTATGGTATCTCAGTGAATCGGAAGAGCTTGACAGTATAGAAGACCTGAGCACCGGCTTTATCGACACCACGCTCTCGATGAACGATTCGGTCATAGGACCCTATATTATCCCGGGCGGCATTCTCGATGCGGTCGGCGCCGATGCAAAACGACCCCGGAGCATCGTCGCTTCAACACTGCAGTCGTACTGGCCGCTTACCGCCGGTGCACCCCTGAGCACCTCCCCGCTCGTGGGTTTCATGGATGACAACGACACTGCCGACCTCGTTGCAGTCTCCGCAACCGGCTGGGTCTATTGCTGGGAACTTGCGAAGAGCATCCTCCCCGATTCTCTCTTCTGGCCGCAGACCGGCTACGACGGCGGGCGTTCCTTCGCGTTCGGCGGCACCGCACCACCGCGGCTCGTGGATGAAAAGGAACCGATAACATTCTTCAGTTTTCCCAATCCGATTCGGGGAACCGACCAGGTGACGTTCAAATACAAATTCAACGCCCCGGCCGCCAACGTACGTCTTGACATCTACAGCTATACCGGCTTCAAAATCTATTCAAATACAACAATGGGCTCCCCTCCCCGTAATCTTACGGGAAGCTACCCGGACTGGAATATCCTTGTCGTTTCGGTAAAAAAGGATCTGAGCAACCTCGGTCCGGGAGTTTACCGCTGCCGTTTCGAAGCGACCATAAACGGAAAGAAGCATCATCGCTCCTGGAAAATGGCAGTCATCAGATAACGGGGGAACGATGGATCGCACCTTTCGACGCTTGTGCCTGTTGCCCATAATTGCACTCATTCCTTTCTCGCTCCAGGGGGCGAAATTCAACGCTTACGGGTTCAAATTCTTTACCGCCGAGACGGAGCATTTCCGCATCCACTATCACCAGGGCCTCGAACATCTCATCCCGCGGGTGGGCAGCCAGTGCGAAAAGCTTTATGGCATCTACCGCAATCAATACGGGCTCACCCTTCCCGATAAGACCGATCTCGTGGTCATCGACGGCGACATCAGCGGCGGCTGGGCTCTGGCGCATACCAACACCGTCACTATCTGGACGCACGATTTCGACTTCAACCTCCGCGGCAGCCACGACTGGTTCGAGGACGTCATCACCCACGAATACGCCCACATCGTCTCGATTCAGGCGGGCCTGAAACTGCCTCCCGCCGTGCCCGAAATCCGCATCGGCTCCTTCTCCCATCCCAACGAAAAGGGGCGCGTCGAAGCGTTTCATTCGATCGCGGGCGATATCCTTCCCCCCTGGTTCACCGAGGGGATCGCCCAGTACTCGAGCATGACCTACGGCGCCGACCGCTGGGATTCCCATCGCGAGATGATTTTACGTTCGCTCTCCCTCTCAGGAAAGCTGCTCAGCTGGGACCACATGCAGGTGTTTGCCGGCAAGGGCGACGACTTCGAGAAGACGTACAACCACGGGTTTTCAATGGTAAACTACATTGTCGAACGCTACGGCGAAGACAAAATCGCCGCCCTTCTGCGGGAAAGCGATAAAACGCTCCGGATGGATTTCGACGGCGCGATGAAAGCAGTCTTCGGCATCCCGGCGCGGACATTCTACGAGCAGTGGAAGCGGCATCTGTACACCCGCTACAAGCAACAGCTCGACGGCCTCGGCGAACAGGTGTACGGCAGGAAGATCAGCAAGGAGGGCTATGAAAACTTCTGGCCGCGTTTTTCCGGCGACGGAAAAAAGGTCTACTTTCTTTCGAACGGTAAAAACGATTACGGTTTTAAAAAACTGTATACCGTAGAACTTTCCGATTCCGTCGACGAAAAGAAGCGTATCAAACCGGTGGGGGCGATCGGGAGCTTCTACGACCTGCACCCACCATCGGGAAGGCTCTGCTTCGTCAGCCCCCATTCGAGGAAATCGATCATGCCCGCGCGCCTCGGCGGCAACCCGACCCGCGACCTCTTTACCGATACAATTCCTCCCGAAAAACCCGGTTTCCGGCTCTTTTTTAAGAAGACCGAACAACAGATCACCGAGAAGCAGAGCATCTTCAGCGCCGCATTCTCCCCCGACGGCAGCCGGCTGGCGTGCGCCAAGCGGTCGGCAGACCTTTTCTCCCTCGGTATTACCGATACCGGCGGAAAGCATTTCACGCTCGTCTACCCCCCGAAGGATTCGGCGCACCTGCAGATACGCTTCATCTACAGCCTCGACTGGTCGCCGGACGGGAAACGGATCGCCTTTTCGTTCTTCGACCGGCATGACCGTAAAATCGGCCTGTTCGATACGGCAAACGGAAGCTGCACCGTTCTCTGCGATACCGACCATGACGAGCGCGACCCGGCATTCAGCCCCGACGGCGGATCTCTTTATTTCTCATCGGACCGCACCGGCATTTTCAACCTTTACCGCTATGAATTTGCCACCGGGAAACTGCAGCGGATCACCAACGTCACCGGCGGGGCCTTCGCCCCGTCAGTCGCTCCCGACGGGAAACGCGTCGTGTACGCGGGGTACGATGCCGCCGGTTACGGCATCTATCTGCTTGACACCGTTCGAGCCCTCAGCGACACCGTCATCACGGAGGCTGCTGTTCCCCGCCGGACGACGCCGCAGCCATCATACCATGTCGCACTGCAGGAGGCGCGGCGTTACAACTACCTCCCGCGACAGGCGCTGCTCGTTCCCACCGTGCTGACCGAACAGGCGGTCTCCCGAAGCGACAATGTCAACAGGGGCGTGTCCGCCTTCAAGATGGGCCTGATTTTTAACCTGCTCGATCCGCTCACCCTTTCGGACCTCGGAAACGAACTGGGAGGCTACTTTTTTCTCGAGCCGAAGCGCCTTTTTTCATTTATCAATCCCGACCACCAGGGAATCAATGTCGCGGCCAATTACGACTTCGGTCTTTACGGCGTTACGCGGATGCTGCCGCTCACCCTTTCGGGGGAGTATCTGGTGCGCGGCATCGCCGGTGTGGACTGGTTCTTCAACGAAACCGAAGGGGCAATGGAAAACGACCCCTACCGTATCGACCTCCAAAACTTCAACCTTCAGCTCTCCCATTTTCTCGACGGCGACTATGAATTCGGCGGTATACCGAAAAACCAGCTTGCCGTCCATCTTCTGGGCGGGATGAACCGGTATGACGTCAACCTGCTGCTCAAAGCGTACAATCTCCCGGTGTTCAAGTACAATCTCAGCAAGGGGTACCGTATCGGTTCACTGGGAACGTACAGTTCGGCGGAGATCGAGCCGACACGCTCCATAGCACCCCGCGGAACCGTCGCGAAGCTGCAGTACGATTTCTGGAACCAGTATTCATTGAAGGAAGAGAACAGTTTTGAGTATCCAAGTCTGAAAGAGCGCTACAACACCTACCTTTTCCACCAGTTCATGGGTCATACAAAGCTGGGGATTGGGGCCCCATGGTCGAAGAAGCAGTCACTCCATGCGAATCTTCAGGGGACACTCCTTCAGGTGCTAAAACAGGACACCTCCTTCTTCCCGTCATACTATCTGCCGGGCGCCTGGATTCCTGGCTATGCCTACTACCGACGGGACACCCGCATCGTCCAGACGGAAGCCAACCCGGCTTCCGAGCAGAGATTTGATACACTGCTCGTTACCGGACGGGCGGTGATAAACGGCGAGTTGTCGTATCGTTTCCCGCTTTCGCCGAAACTGATCGATAAAAAATTCTGGTTCCTCTACTTCAAGCGGGTCTACGGAGTCGGGAATTTCAATTTTGGAGCAGGATGGGACAACCCCTCGGATTTCTTCAACTACAACCGCGATGACTGGCTGTTGGCATACGGGCTTGAAGTTCGCCTTGAAGCAATCACCTTCAACACCTACCCGCTTGCTCTCAAACTGCGCTGGGACTACGGAGCCGACCGCCCCGCTCCCCTCGGCGGCCACCGTTTCACCTTTTCGATCGGGTATGATTTCGACAACTGGGGCCTGATCCTTGTACCCGACTACCGGCAGAGCAGCCTTTTCGCGAAGGGATTGTAGGCCGGAACCGGTTGCGTGGGATTCCGTTACAACAGCTTTTATGATCATTACCGCGTCATCAGCGCCACCTTTTTTCACTCTTCCCCCGTCGCTACCCGCATTAAATAAAAAAGGCATCCCCGCCGGGATGCCCTAAACGATAATTGATCGATTGTAAAGTATTACTTCTTCGCCGGCTCAGCCGGTGCGGGAGTTGATGCGGGCTTGGCAGCTTCCGAAGCTGCGGGGGTTTCAGCTGCTGGTGCCGGTGCTGCAGGTTGTGCTGCTGTAGCGGCTGCAGGCTTCGCTGCTGGTGCCGGGGCTGCAGGTTGTGCTGCCGCCGGAGCTGCAGGCTTCGCTGCTGGTGCCGGGGCTGCAGGCTTCGCTGCTGGTGCCGGGGCTGCAGGCTTCGCTGCTGCCGCGGGAGCCGCGGGCTTCGCTGTTGCCGGAGCCGCAGGCTTCGCCGCCGCCGGGGCTGCCGGTTTCGCCGCCGCTGGAGCTGCAGGCTTCGCTGCCGCCGGGGCAGGCTTGGCCCCACTCAGATAGTCCTGTGAAATGGTCAATGCCACCCGGTTTCCCTTAGTATCTCTTATATAAGTCACTTTTGCACCCATGCCGGCTGAAAGATTAGCGAATCCCTTTTTTCCGCCGACAGCGGTTACATCGGTCGTATTATTTGCAATGAACGGGTACTCCGTACCTCTTAATCTGACAATAAAAGACTGTTTCGTCTGGTCTACGGAAACCAGCATTCCCTCCATCATTCTCTCAGCCGGAGCAACAACCTTTTTCGCAGCAGGCTGTTTGGCCGCAGTATCAGGCTTCTTGGCCTGAGCAGCAAGCAATGAAATACTTCCCAATAACAGTACAAGGTGTAAAAAACGCATACGCGCCCCTTTCTTGGATGAATAGTGGATCAGTTCTATAATACCCCCCTTTGAACCGATTTTGATTGTCGCACACCGGTTGCACCAAAACACCATATCGATACGAAAAATAGCATAGCCCCTCCCCCCTTCCAGGGAGCACTTCGTGAGGGGCACGTCCATTGAAAACGTCCCCGCCCCGCTCGATGCGTAGGCACCGTCAGTACAGTCGTAAAGGATCTTCTGAGGAATATAAATTATTGCAGCAACCGATTCAAAAATTTGCCAAATTAGAGAATGGCGGCTTAGATGCTGACAGCCGGGGAACGGCAGACGCGAGTCGGAGGCCTCGGTCCCCATGATAAGGGCTCGTAAGAAAGGATTTGTTCAATCCCCTCACGGTGACAGACGATTTCCCGTCGAGATTGATGCCGTAGACGGCATCCCTGATCATTACCGAATCGGATTCGAAATTTGAATAGACGATGGGCGGCGACGAGAAGGCCGCTTTTTACGGCTAATCACCGCCCACCCGTACGCAAGCGCCGCGATCACGACAAACGGCGCGACGAGGAGCTGGAGGGTTTCGAGCATCCATTTTTTGGATGAAAAGGGGCGCAGACCGGTTCTACGCAGCCCCAGCAGTGAGGCGAGGACGGCATTGATTGCGGCGATCACTGCCGCAGCCCTTCGTCTCCCTATTGCCAGCAGCAGGAGAATATGCAGCAGCAGCAGTACCGCCTGCGACGGCGGGAGGGGCGAACCGATCGTTTTGATATATCGGCCGGGATGCTTTTTGTAAAGCAACGGATCGAACCTGCGGTTCCAGCTGTTTTTAAGGAGGTCCCACTTCTCCCCTGAACGAAACCGGTGAGTGACGCGCAGATCGCGACAGTAATCGATGCGGTAGCCCTGCTCGAAGCAGGTAAAGGCCAGATCGACGTCCTCCCGCTGCACGGTGAACCGTTCGTCGAATCCGCCGACTGCTCTGAACCGGGCGGTTCGGAAGAAGAGGTTGTTCGTGCGGAATCCCGGTTTTTCGAGCCGGCGGTATTCGCGGGTAGCGGCAGCTGAGTATGCCGGGTCCGGGGCAATCGACGTCGCCCCTTCGACCGCCGTTGTTTCCGGATGGCTGTCGAGGTAGGCGACACCCTGTTCGATCCAGTCGGACGCGGCGATGCAGTCGTCATCGATAAACGCCACATAGGCTCCCCGGGCGATACTGACTCCCGCGTTGCGTTTTTTACTGATGCTGTTGTCCGCGAAGAGAAGCCAGAGGCAATCGGGATAGTTCTGCTGCAGGGTGCCGTTGGGGTAATCGGTGACGATAATCACCTCGAAGCCGGACCGTGCGTTTTTCTGCACCTGAAGAGAATCGAGCAAGAGCCCCACCATATCAGGCCGGTGCGATGCAATGACAACCGAAACACGGAGAGCGTTTTTCATGCTCAGATAATACATGAAAATTCAATGGAAATTCAAGGGAAGGCCGGGCGGCGGATCCGGTTGTCTTCTTTCCGTCCCCCATAAAGTCATTGCATTTTGGAATCCACATTAGCTTATATTTAATAATTTGATCAGGCAGTATCTTTAAAAAACCTTTATTCTTCAGGAAGGAGTTTGGAAATGAAGCGATTAAATGTTGCCCGATCGAGTGTGTTCGTAATGCTTTTTACGATAACGTTTTCCTCTCTGGCGGCAAAAGCTCCTCCGAAACCCGACATGTTTCTGACACTGGAGGATGGGCAGGAAGTGGTGCTCCATCCCGACAGCTCGTGGGATTTTGTCAAGTTCTCGTTTATCAGGGAGGAGTTCGACGATATTTATATGGATCTGACCGACGGCAGGATCATCTGTCTGAAAAACGATATGACCTGGCAGTTCGTGAAGAAACGTCCGCCGCTGCAGAAAGCGAAATTCGATGAACTCCCCAATGTCGAAGTATCGTCGTCCGCCACCCATAAAGTCCTCGATCAGGCCGTTCAAGCGGCGCGTAAACAGGTATTCGACAAGGCTGCCACACGGCTTTTCAACTATGCTAAAAAGTCAAAAATGACCCGGAAATACCTCGTCGCCTGTATCAAAGACGAGGTCGGCGAGGAGGGAGCGGTGGTCTCCTATACAAAAGGGTGGACGGCGCTGGCAAAGTTGTCACTTTCGAAAGTGCAGGTGGATAAGATACTGGATTGCGTGATCGTTCAGGTGGAGGCCGGGACCGGAACTGCGGCGGATACCTCGAAAAAAGCGGCTTCGGGCGCTGCCGCTGCGGATTCAGCCGAATCGAAGCACCCTTCAAAGGCTCATTGATCAATGCGGCCCGTTATTCTTTGCGGGCCGCAGCTTCCGGTTTGCCTTTGCGGTATACGCTGGTTCTCAGTTCGGCGGTGACCAGCGACGGCTCATGAGGAATGGTGATGCGGATGGGCGTATAGTGCGACCGCCAGATCGCTTCCGAAGGGAAGATGACGGTACTGCGGCAAAGCAGCAGATGTTCGCCGGGAAGCACATAGAGCCGTACCGAATTCTCCGCCAGCAGTATGCACCTGCTTCCCCGATGGGTCGTCATGTTGATGCAATTTATTTCATAGGTATAATTTTTCGTGCTCTTGATAACGAGAAGCGAAAGGTTACGGAGATAATTTCCCGAAGCCAGTGCGGCATGCGACGGATCGATCGCGACTTTCGGGGCGAAGAACGTTTTATTCCACTCATCGAGATAGCGCTCCTCGGTGAGAGGCAGTATCACCGGTTCCGAAATGGTATTTTCCCGCCGGCCCTGGCTTTCGCATCGCGCCATACCCTCGAGTGCCGCGGCGATGTCGGGTTTGATCTTCTGTGAAGGGGTCACTATCCATGCGATATATTTTTCGACCTCTTTTTTCAGTAGTTCGGGAGCAAGAAATTTCGACCGGTTGATATCCGGAATCTCAATCGACGGTATGCCGTCGAATACCGCTTCGGCATAGAGTGAAAGCGCCTGCTGAAGATCTCCCGACAGCTCATGCCGCTTTGCGGCCCGTATCACCGGCGTCTGCCGTTGAATGAAGAAGAGGGTCAACACTGCTGCAACGACAACGGCGATAATGACCGGGATAAGGATACTTTTTTTCATTCCGTGGCCTTCCTCCGAAAGCATTCATCATTCGTGCTTTTCGTATACCCCGCCCCGTACGGTGAAAATCGAACATTTCACGGGTGAAATGTTCATATCTCCTCCGGACGATGCATCGTATCACTAATAAATATAGTGCATCGCTGAAACTATATTTGATATAATTCCATATTTCGACGCCTGGTGCGCTTCACCATGAACTGAGGCGGACATCAAGGCAAGAAAAGCCGACGGGACCGGTAATGTCGTTCGGCCCCAAGGGCCGCCGGATGGAGTGAAGCACCACGATAAATTCCAGAGGGAGTGTTCATGAAAGCAACGGTTACGGAAAATAAGAAAGGTCCGAGCGGCCCCGCAGGCGTATCCCTGTTGACCGATTACGACATCTATCTTTTCCGCGAAGGAAACCATTTTCATCTGTATGACAAGCTGGGAGCGCATCCGATGACGGTAGAGGGAACCGACGGGACCCTTTTCGCCGTATGGGCGCCCAATGCGAAAAACGTATCGGTGGTCGGCGATTTCAATGAATGGGACAGCTCGAAAAATCCGCTTGCCGCCCGGCGGGACGATTCCGGTATCTGGGAGGGCTTTATCGCCGGGGCGTGCGAAGGGATGTATTACAAATATCACCTCGAATCGAATGTCAACGGATACGCCGCCGATCGCGGCGATCCGTTCGCTTTTTACTGGGAAGTGGCCCCGAAAACCGCTCCCATCGTCTGGAAGCTCGATTACGGATGGGGGGATGCCGAATGGATGAAGAGGCGGGGCGAGCGCAACCGACTGACCGCACCGATCTCCGTTTACGAAGTGCACTCCGGTTCCTGGCGGCGCGAAGGAGGCGAATTTCTTACCTACCGTGAACTTGCCCCGGAACTTGCTCAGTATGTAAAGGTGATGGGCTTTACCCATGTCGAATTCCTGCCCGTCATGGAGCACCCCTTCTACGGCTCGTGGGGGTATCAGACCACCGGCTATTTCGCACCCACAAGCAGGTTCGGCTCGCCGCAGGATTTCATGTACCTCGTCGATTGCCTCCATCAGAACGGAATCGGTGTCATTCTCGACTGGGTTCCCTCGCATTTTCCCGGCGATGAACACGGCCTTGCCTATTTCGACGGCACCTGCATCTATGAACACGCCGATCCGAAAAAAGGATTTCATCCCGACTGGAAGAGCTTCATCTTCAATTACGGCCGTCATGAGGTGCAGGCGTTTCTTCTCAGCAGCGCCCTGTTCTGGCTCGATAAATATCATGCCGACGGTATCCGCGTCGATGCGGTCGCCTCCATGCTGTATCTCGATTATTCCCGGTCGGAGGGGGAATGGATCCCCAACTGTTTCGGCGGCAGGGAGAACCTTGAAGCGATCGCGTTTCTCAAGCGGTTCAACGAGGAAGTCTACAGGGAATTCCCCGATGTCCAGACCATCGCCGAAGAGTCGACCGCCTGGCCCATGGTATCGCGGCCGACCTACGTGGGAGGCCTCGGATTCGGGATGAAGTGGAACATGGGATGGATGCACGATACGCTCACCTATATGGAAAAAGACCCGGTGTACCGCAAGTACCACCACCATGAACTCACCTTCAGCATGCTCTATGCCTTTTCCGAAAATTACGTGCTGCCGCTCTCGCACGACGAGGTAGTGCACGGCAAGGGTTCGCTCGTCAATAAAATGCCCGGCGACGACTGGCAGCGCCTTGCCAATCTGCGTCTGCTTGTTTCCTATCAGTTCTTCCATCCCGGAAAGAAGCTTTTATTCATGGGCGGTGAGTTCGCCCAGTGGTGCGAATGGTCGCACGAGCGCAGCCTCGACTGGCATCTTACCCAGTGGGACCGCCACAGCGGCATTCAACTGCTCGTTACCGATCTGAACCGTCTGTACAAATCGATACCGGCGCTTCATGAACTTGACTTCGAGCCAACGGGATTTGAGTGGATCGACTGCAACGACTGGGAACACAGCATCCTTACGTTTGTCCGTAAAGGAAAGGCGGCGAACGAGATGGTACTGGTGGGGTGTAATTTCACGCCCGTACCACGGAACGCCTATCACGTGGGGGTACCGCTTCCGGGATACTGGAAGGAGATCTGCAACACCGACGCCGTTGAATACGGCGGCAGCGGTATCGGAAACGGCGGAGGGATTGCTACCGTTGACCGGCCGCGACACGGCCGGGAACAGTCGGCCCTCATGACGATACCCCCGCTCGGTGCGGTCGCTTTTCATTACCGGCCGTGACTCGTCGACCGGTCAACGCTCCTGCCGCGGCCGACGGCCGCCGAAGAAGCGTCAGACGTTCTTTTTTTTCTTTT
>JAFGNB010000172.1 GCA_016927235.1 Chitinispirillaceae bacterium | reverse complement strand
TATCGATATCGAAACAGTAGTGTCTGAGTACGCATAGGAGTTGAACCGGCTGCATGCAAAACGACCGCAGAAATGAACGAAGGAAAACGCTGAACGAGCCGGCTGAAATAACATTCTACAGCAACGGCGGACTGCATTTCGGTTCGATGCTCGATCTGTCGAGGAGGGGTGCCTGTTTCGGCATCCATATGAATCAATCAGGGAAGGTACCCTCCATCTCAAAAAACCGGCTGATGGATTGCTATATAACAACGAAAAACGGGACATCGAAATGCAGAAGTGAAGTACGGTGGACATGGAGGAACGGCAACAGTCTGCTTTGCGGGATCGCTTTCACGCACAAGACGGAGGATGAAGACGATCCGCTCGCCATGACAATCAACCGTTATTTCGGATCGGACAGTGTGGGAAATCGCCGGTATCAGGGTGTCATGAAGATTCCATGATGAAAGTCAGCCGGGCGGGATCTTTTCTCCATTCTTCACGATGACAAACGGCCTGGGGTGAGTATGCGTCGTGAGCGTGTCCTTTTCAGCCGCCGCCGATTCCCATCATTTCATTCATCACGGAAATCTCTTCTACAATTGGCATCACTATTGCTTTCAAATATATGATGACGGATTCATGTACCTGCTGAAAAAAGGTGGCAGTACCATGAATCTTTCGCTCTTATACACTACCGTAAAGGAGGTGACGTTATGTCATGCACCCGACGTGTTCCCATTGCTGCCGCGTGCTTTTCCCTGATCATTGCAGCTTCCCTTGCCGAACAAGGCCGTTCTGCAAGTATACCCGGCAACGCTCCTGTCCGGTGGGTCAGAGTGGATCAGGCGGACTGGGCGGTGTATATGGCCGCTCCGGCCTACCATTTTTCTCTAGCGAAAGAATACCTCCGTAAGGGCGACGCTGCAAAGGCAGCGGCCGAATTATCGAGAGGTAAAAGATTTCTTACGTTCCAGAAAAAGCGGCTCTCCGCCTCCCTTCAAGAGATTGACGAGTTGTCGAAAAAATAGCGAGTGGCGCTGTAAAGGACACGCTTCCGTTCGACTCGGTGACGTCGCATGCGTTGGATATCATCAACAACAAATATACGATGGTTCCGGTTGAGGTCGAGGGAACGGCAATATCCGATGACGCCTTCCAATATCATTTTAAAAAAGCGAAAGAGAAGTTGAAGGCGAATCAAAATACCGTGACCGCCGATGAAATACGACAAGCCTCTGTTTTTTTACGGCTCAAGGCCGCTTCAATGGGTATCAAACCCTGGACAGGGGTCGATTCCGCAGGCGCTGCGCTGCAGCGGCTGGCAATGAAGGTGGAATCGGGTAAGGTAAAAAACGTCAAGGATCTCGACGAGGTCTTCAAACAGGCGACATCGATTTTCGTAAAGAAGAAATAACGGACCTTCACCTGAGTCCGACTGCCGCGGTGGATCCTCAAAGAAACGGCACGCATGCCTCCGCAGCAACATTTCAGCGGGCTTGTGTCATATGCATATATGTCAGTTAATCAAACGCCGGTTGCATACAATCAGTTGTACGAAATGGCGCAGTGAGGACGGTCCGTGAACAGCGTAACCGTTCTTGGCCTGGTAATAAGCGTCGGTTTTCTCCTCGGTGAATGTGCGGTCGTCGTCCGGTTGCCCAAAGTCATGGGATATATCGTCGCCGGCCTGATTCTCAACCCTTCCATAACACCGCTGCTTCCCATTGATTTCATCAGGCATACCCAAATTCCCACCGATATTGCACTCTCTTTCATTACCTTCGCCGTCGGCGGCGCCCTGTCGTTCAAAACGCTTAAAAATCTCGGACGATCGATTGCACTCATCACGGTTTTCGAAGCACAGACCGCGCTTCTTTTTACGGCTGCGGGCCTTGCACTGTTCGGATGGTTTTTTCCGCCGTCGCCGCACCAATCGTGGCTGCACACGTCGCTGCCCGCGGCATTGCTGTTCGGCGCACTTGCCTGCCCGACCGACCCTTCGGCCACCCTCGCGGTCATCCATCAATATAAGGCGACCGGAAAGGTCTCGTACAGTATTCTCGGCGTGGCGGGTCTCGACGACATCGCCGGCTTGACAAACTTTACCATACTGTCGTCACTGGCAATAACTACAGCCGCCGGAATCCGGACGGATATGACCCGGGTAATCGGATCATTGAGCATCGCACTCGGAGGAGCGGTGGTAACGGGTGCGGTTTTCGGATCGGTGATAGCGTTCGGCCTGCGTTTTTTACGACGCGAAACCGAAGGCGCACAAATTGTCGTTATTTTTGCCTGTTTAATGCTCTGCTTCGGGCTTGCGAAAACGGCGGGATTCGAGGAACTCCTTGCGACCATGACCGCAGGTATCGTCGTGTCGAATTTTTCGCGGTATCAACGCAGGGCATTCGAAATGCTCGAGCGCTACACCGACGAGTTGATATTTGTCTATTTTTTCACGGTCAGCGCCATGCGGCTGAATTTCACAGCACTGTCGAGTTCGCTGTTGACGGTTGTCTTTTTCATTTTATTCCGTTCCTGCGGCAAGGTATGCGGAACGCTCATCGGGGGGGCGCTCTCACGCGAAACTGTCCACGACTCGCTTCTGATTTCTCTCGGACTCATCCCGCAGGGAGGAATTGTCATTGGATTGGCACTCACGCTCGCTTCACGTCCGCAGTACCGGCAGTTTGCCGATACCATCCTGGCGGTGATAATCGGTGCAACCATTGTTCATGAAATCGCCGGCCCGCTTCTGTCGACGGTTTCGTTGAAGCTGTCGGGAGAAACGAATCAGGACAAACCGAACGTCATAGTGCGCCGTCCGCAGCAACCTGACGATAATTGAGTTCCGTTCAGCGGAACATCAGCCCGCCGACAAAGCCGGTATTCGCCGCGGCGACATCATCGTTTCCGTTAATGGGAAAAAAGTCGACAATACCAACGAACTTCGCAACGCCGTGGCGACAATCAAGCCGGGAACAAAGGTGCCGATGGAACTGTTGAGAAATGGTAAAAAAATGAGCGTCGACATCACCGTCGGAGAGCGAAGCTGGGAGGTGGTCGAGAAACTGTCAAAGGGCTCGTCGGAAAACGAGTCACGAAACGGGGAAAATACACCGGAAATTAGGCATTCAAGTCACGGATATCAACGACTCGGCGCGGAAAAAATACGGTATCTCCTCATCAAGCGAAGGCATGGTCGTCGTCGGCGTCAACCAGTCCTTCACCGATGCTCGCGCTGGTCTGAAGGAAGGCGATGTCATCACCGAAATCAGGATAAACGGCGGAGAACCCGCGACAATCGCATCAGTGAAACAATACGACCGGGTTGCCGGAAAGATTAAACACGGCGACACTGTGCTTCTGCTGGTCGATCGGAAGGGGAGCACGTCATTATAATTTCTAATTTGGACCTTATGAAAGAAGTTGGTTAGAGGAGCTGTTGTTTTATGGAGAATTGAATGCTTACCGGTGACGAATAAAATGAATCACCAAACAGCAAATTATTTTAAAAATTCAGTCGGCATGCTATTCGCTATTTTGTTATATATGGAAATCAACCGATAATTCTATCTTGCAGCGGGAGCGACAGTCGCTTGATTTTTAGGTAAATGAATAATAAGGTGAAGCGGGGCCGTTGTTGCAGGGGTAATTAAAAGGAGCTGGGGCCATGAAGCTGATATGCCCGTGGGGTGCGGAGGGAGGGGGAAGGAATCGCTCTTTTTTCGGTGGAGAGGGGACCAATCCTTCCTTACAGATCCACGACTTTCCAAAAGAAACGAAAAACCTTGTGGTTATCGCCGAAAATTCGGTATCGCATAAAATAAAATGGGTTGTCTACAATATCCCGGTAACCGATACAATCGAGGCGGATTTCCGAAAAGGCATCGAAGCAGTCAATGAATTCACCCGGGATAATTCCATTGATCCGCAGGAGGGTGGGGCTGATACCAGGCTTACCTATTCAGTCTATGCACTGGATGACATTATCAGCATCGCTGGAGGAAAAGGAACCTTCTCCATACTTAATGCCTTTAAAAACCATGTCCTCGATAATGCCGAAATAACTATTGATCGCGGCACTCCACTTGACGAAACCCGTGCGTTCTTCTCCCAGGCAAATTTCGATCTTCCGCTGGGACGGCACGATTAATTTCAATATATATATTTCGATTCATTCAATATGTTTTCATTTTTTAGAAAATAATTCGCAAAATCAATTTCTTCTGAATCGTAGCTTATTCACTGGCCTGTAGGGACTCTTCAAGCCGTCTAATAAAGGAATGGTATTTGCGCATTATTAACCCGAATTATTCATAAACTTTTCGGGATATGGCGTTAGCCGGTTGTAATGAATTTTATCCATAATAACAGAATTTTCAATTTTCAAAACAACCGATTATTCAAATGAGGCCGTATTGCCCTAAAGAAAGGTTTTTGTATGCCCAAGAATGTGGTGGAAAATGTTGTAAGGTGGACAGAAAAAAACAATATAAACGGTGATGTCAAGGATGAATATATTAGAATGGCCAGGCGGTATCAGCATGGAGATCCCCTGTCATTGGTTGATGAATATGCGATAACGTTAATTATGGATGAAATGAGTCGAAACAATGATAAGCAATGAGGACACCGTACCGGCGCACTTCAGAGTCGCCTGACGGTTGGTTTCCCTGATTAAATTATCATAATTCCGCGAGACGGGTATATATTGTACTATTTTCCGACATTACGCAACAGCATTAATTGCGGCATAGAGTGTTTGCCGCCGATAATGCGGCAATTAATCAATTAAATGTGTAATTCCCTCGATAATCATAGACACCGTACTTCTTCATTCCATTGAACATCAACCTCGTTACCACCATTTTCGCTCCCCCGTCGAATGCGTTCTCGACGATTGCCCGCAATTCTTTCATTGATTCGATATCGCCTGTAACGGTCGCTATTCCATCTTTTACCGAAATGCTAAGATCGCTTAAATCAACAATAAACTGGGATAGATATTCATCCGTTATATTTGCACGTATGATTGAATCGTTTTCAGGCGTCCAGGGAAGGTCGTCATTTCTTACGGATGCATAATTGGCAACGGTGATAACGCCGGGAATCTTCGCGATAATTTCCGTAACATGATTTTTTTCGTACCGGCTATCAACCGCTCCATAAACGTGTGCTTTACCGTTTCTGACTATAATTTTCAATTCATGGCGGTCGACGATAGGATCCAATCGTACTTTTTCAGCGATTCTCTTCTCCATCTCCCCGTCACCGAGGTACTCTTCAGGTCGAACCTTGATGTTGTTTTCAACATGATAAACGCCGATAAGGTTTAACGCGGTCTCTTCCGCCTGCCGCTTTGTATTAAGATTCTCGACCGTTCCTTTTAACATGACGTTTCCTTTTTTCATTGCAATCCGGATATCAGACGGTGAGATACGCGGGTCTCTTTTGAATAAAGCCCCCATTTCTTCAACAATGGCTTCATCCGGTTTGATTACCAGCTTTCCTTTGCGGCGGAGAGGGTCTTTTGCCCAGAGCTTAACGGTTATGCCGGAATCGATGACCGCTACCGCTCCGGGAACATATGCATTAATACGGGCATACAATTTTTCGGCAATGCTTCCGACCGTCCCTGAAAGCCGGACAACTCCCTTGTGAACGGCGACCTTTATCATTTTATCATATATAAAGGGATCGGATTTCAACAATCCCTTGATTTCCTTCTTTATTTCCCTCTCGGAACGTATGGAAACGGGAACAACGGTTATGTTGTTTTCGATATGACTTACTCCCTTTATACCCTTTACCGTTTCGTCGGCTAACTGCTTTTGGACTATCGACTGAACCGTCCCGCCGAGAAATACGGTATCATGGCTGATGTTGCAGGTTAAATCCAAAGATTCCGTCACCGGATCTAATATAAGGGCTCTACTGATGTCCCCGCGAAGTTCGGATACGCTCCGCTTAACCGGAATGACTTCGATGCGGTTGATGATTCCCCGGACTCCTCTAATGGTATAGCAAAGCCGTTCCGCGCGATCTTTACCCAGTAAATTATCGACCTTTCCCGTAAGCGTTACGAAACCGCTGTCGACGGTTACGTCGATAAGATGACCTTCGACGGCTTCATTATGGGATAAATCCGATACAACGGTAAGATAAATTACTGAATCGGTTACAGCGGCAGGTTTGCACAATGAGGAATTGGAATTAAGCAGCATCAAAATGCTTGCCGTCACTAGAAGCGAATATATGTACCTCCATTTCATAATCATTAATCTCCTTCGCAAGAAACGGTGGAATTGACTTCATGGTTTGCTAAGTACTCCCTTACGAACTATGTATAGCATAAAGTAAGGCAATATGCATGCCAGGCACTATTCTTCTCTAGGTAAAATTTAATTCGACAATCATCGCACTTTGAGAAATAAAAAATTCATAAATTCCTTTTACTTTTAAAACCCACATATCGAAACCGAGCACCCGATATCGTCGTTAAATCGTCTGCCGCCGGGCGATCTCGACTTTACCCCTGAAAAAAGAAATAGCCTCGCGTAAGAGTTTTTCGATGCCCCGTAAAGTCATTTGCTGCGTTTTCATGCGTTGCAGACGTTCAAAGAAGTATTTGAAAAATGAACTGTCGCCGGTGCCGTAGCGTTCTATTATATTTGCCATCTCCGGGGACAGTGTATCCCGAATAGTAAGGTTGTAACGCTCTTTCATATAAACGACAAAGATAATTTTAAGCCTCTTGAAATAACGATATAATTCGTTATATTTTATTACCCGGTTCCTATCGGCAAAGTGGCCTAACAATTTTTCCAGCTGCCTGAGCGCTTTTTCTTCCCTGGTTAATGTTTCCATTGAAATCAAAAATGGGAATGGGAAACGCCCTCTCGTCATGCTTATTCTCCTCGGTAATTATCAGACCCGCCGGTCCATGCTGAAAAATTAAGCAAAATACCGTACTTACTTTAAAAGCTGCAATATTTATGCCATTCGTTTCTTCGCCGATATCGAAATATCCCAATTTTTATAGGGAAATATCCGGAGATTTCCTTCTATTATTGGAAGTGCGGAATAAACTGCATAAAATTCGCATCTTTTCCAATAATATTTTGCATATATATGCAAAACGGCCCTACTTTTTATATCTTTTTGTAGATTCATACTATTGGAATGTTTTTTGCTTAACTTTAGAAATAACGCCTCAGCCGGTTGATACGATTGTCTGCTGCAGGTGTCCGGTGGATTAAAACGCGCGACGGCGCCGTTTGCTTCACGAAACCGCGAAAACGGGGACGGTCCTTTACACACCATCGATTCGTTGTTTGACATGAAAGGAGCGTGTATGATGAAAGTTAGATGTCAATCAAATGATCAAACTTATCTTGAGCCTGCCGATACCAATCCATGTCTGTACATCGACAACATTCCCGAAATAACGAAAAGCCTCGTACTTGTTGCTGTAAATCCTGAAACGAGAAAAATTCACTGGGTCGTCTACAACATTCCGGTAACAAACATCATTGACGAACATTTTAAAAAAGGCGTCGAGGCGGTCAATGATTTCTCCGTTCATGGATTTATCGGACCGGAGCAGACCGAACACGGCAGTCGCTTGTTTTTTATCGTTTATGCGCTTGATGAAATGCTTGTCGTCGGCGGAGGAAAAGGCGGACACGATATTATAATCGCGATGAAGGGACATATAATCGACACCGTCGGTGTTGAGTGTCATTATGAGTGCACCGCTTCCGTTTTGGGAAAATGATTCCCAGCCTGACGGATTGCGGCAACCGGATGTGGGATTGCATTATTGAATCCATGCCATGATTTTGGATTATTTCATCCGGTTTTTAATTTTAAGAATCGAATTCGTAAAATTAATAATAGGCCCTCACGTTGACGCTGCATTACCTCTTAGGAAACCATTAATGTGAGCAGGCGCGGGTATGATATTTGCATGACAAAAGAAAGCCAATGCCGTTAAAGAAGCTAATTTATTATATGACATGATTATTATCTCAATATGAGGCAAAATACGTTATTTGAAAGATACTGTATGAGGAAAATTTGATAATCGTATGTCTGCGGGGGCGTTTTTAATAAAAAATATGCCGTCGTAAAATAGTGGTAAGTTTGTAAAAAAATCGCTAAAAAAGAGAATGTATCGTGCATCGTTTATTGAAGTAAAAAACAAAGCATTATATGAGTGGAGGGTCACTTTTCAATGAAAAAATTGACGATATATTTTATCGCCTTTATCTCGTGTCTTCTGACCTGTGTGCCTGTATCGCTGTTTCCAATTTTCAACGATGATGATCTTGTTTTTAAACCAGCACTTATCGGGGTATGGAAATCCGACTTACCGGATCTCGAATATAATATACGGAAATCAGAAGGGACCCGTTACGTGTTAACCATAACGGGTCCTGTCGCAGAACAAGCTTTATTTAATGCTTATCTGGTTAAATTGGACACAGTGCTGTTATTGGACATTTTACCCATCCAGTTGGATACACAAATCTCTCAGTACCATTTTTTTCATTATATTCCGGTCCATTCCTTCTATCTTATCCGACAGATTCATCCCCGATTAGTTATATCGTCGTTATCTATTGAATGGATGGAACGGCAGTTTGAAGCGGGTACTCTTCCGCTTGACTGTAAAATGATGCGCGGATATATGGTTCTGACAGCCTCAACGGTCGAGTTGCAGTCTTTCATTCGAAAGGCTATTAAAATTCCGGATGCATTCACTGCTCCTGCTATTTTTAGAAAAGTTAACATAAAAAACAATATCCCGGGATAAAACCGGTACAACATTTTTTATTTCAAACAAGGAGTCGTTAATAAATGGCCCATTATGGAAAAATGGGGGGCGATCCTCCTCCAGTCATTCCCGAACACGAACCTTTCCCCGACGACGAACCTCAACATGCTCCCGAAGTGGAACCGGCCCCGGTGAGGAAAATTCCCTCACCGGAACC
The DNA here is from genome assembly GCA_016927235.1 of Chitinispirillaceae bacterium. Classification (GTDB taxonomy): domain Bacteria; phylum Fibrobacterota; class Chitinivibrionia; order Chitinivibrionales; family Chitinispirillaceae; genus JAFGNB01. Next base: position 32,161 of record JAFGNB010000172.1, on the reverse strand, counting down.
AAATCCTTCGGTACCCGACCCCGAAGGAATCCCCGTTGTGAATATGTCGCCCTTCGATGAAACCTTTTAAGGCCGAAAAATTGCAGATAGCTTCTTTTCCTAAACTGGTGCGATGATTAAGACGCCTGCCGCAAAGCGGAACGGCATGACCGTCATTGACACAATCAAAAGAGAATGAAAAAACGTCCCTGCCTGTCTGAATTTTAAATTATCGTTTTTAAGAATAATCTTTGCGGATTTGCGAATCATTATTTCCATTCCTTTTTTCGTTGCTCTTCACCGCCCCCCGTTTAACGGCAAACAGCGTGGAAGGTCAAACAAAAAAGCAGCATATACTATTGGTATTCCAATTGCTTATATTTATACACCTGCTCGTTACGGCTCGTGCGGGAAAAAGCGTTGCAGCGGAAGTATCAACAATGAAAAGGTAAAACAAGAGAGAGAATCAAGCCGCTCAACGGCACGGTAAAAGAATCGTACGGGAGATCAATCTATCGCGAGTTCAACGTCATGAAAAAACGACTTACGCCAACTTTATCAAAGGAGAGTGAGGATGAGTGTGTTTATCTGTTCCGTCTGCGGTCATATCGAATTTAAAGAGGTGTCCGCGCCATGCCCGTTCTGTCATGCACCGATCGACAAGTTCACCCGCAACGACCGGATCTTCGAAGAATCGGCGGAAAAGAGCAAGGAAGCGGCGTTCAAACATATCCCCTCGGTAACCATCAACAAAAACTGCACGCTTATTCCCGATCAGTCGTGTGTGGATAGTATCGTCCGCATCGGCGCGACGCTCCATCCGATGGAAACCGCCCACTTCATCCGCTTTATCGACTGCTATGTTGACGGCTCCTATGTTTCGAGGATCACCCTTACACCGGGCGTCTTCCCGGCCGGGTGCTTCCATCTGAAGAAACTGGGGGCGAACGTCACCGTCGTCGAGAACTGCAATATTCACGGGTATTGGAAAACGGAAATGAGTATGGGATGATGTGACAGTACGAAAATATGGTATTTCAGCCATTATTAATGCTTTTAGCCTATGAAGGGAGCAATTATGACGACGATGACATTTGAAGAAAATGTGAAAGAGCGTGCGTTCGAGCTGTTTCTCGAGCGTGGCGGCATCCACGGCAATGACCAAGAGGACTGGTTCAGGGCGGAGACCGAGCTGCGCAACAAGAACAACGCCGTCAAACCGGCGAGCAAGTCAAACGGAAGACCCTACCATAAACGAAGAGGGTGATTGATCTGAGGAGCAGAGGTAGTGCGGGGGGGGGATGCCTAGCTTGCCAATGCCCCCCCCACTCTCGTTAATTACGTGCTTTCCTTTCAGGCATCGGCGCATACGCGGCTCTATACGGCACCGCGGCAGCCTTCATTTATTGAAAAAATGCAATTATCCCGGTCACCGGTGCATTTGTCAGGGAGGTACCGTGGCTGTAGCGAACTTCATCTTCCATAAATGATATTCAGACTTGCTATGGCACGCCCTCACTTCCCCTCTCTTCTTCCGGTGTCCGCCTCATCCGTCGGCGTAACGGCGATCGCAGCCGTTTTTTTCATTGCCGTCCTTGACCTTGTCGGGTGGGCGGGAGGCTTTACATTACTTAAAGGTATCAACGCTCAATTCACACCGATGAAAGTCATTACGGCGATCTGTTTCCTGCTGTCCGCCGCATCCCTGGCATGCCTGCACAACGATAAACCGGTCAGCTGGAAACAGCGCCTGTCGCTTGCATTCGGCGCCGCAGGAGGCTCGATCGGTTTTTTTATCGCGACGACATATGGTTTCGAAATCGCGACAGGGCACCAATGGTCATGGGTAAACAACCCGGTGCATCATCTCTTCCTGGCCCCCTCCTCCAGAATGGCCGTCATTACGGCGATCCTCTTTTCCCTGTTCGGGGTCGTTCTGCTTCTGCTCGGAACCGGCAACCGGCGTGCAGCCGGGGCCGGCCATGCCGTTTTACTTCCCGTTTCCATGATGTCGTATCTCGTCGTTATAGGCTACCTTTTCAACATCAGGGAATTATATACATGGCGTAACGTCAGCGTTGCGATAAACACCTGCATCGCTTTCTGCTGCCTCTGCGTCGCCGCATTCTGCGTCAGGCCCGACACCTGGTTCATGCATGTCTTTACGAGTGAAGGGACCGGAGCGGACATGTCCCGCCGGCTTCTCCCGTTCCTCCTGCTTCTTCCGCTTGCGATCGGGTGGCTGCGGCTGCACGGGGAACGGTACGGGATTTTCGGGTCGGAAGTCGGCGTTGCCGTCATGGCGGTTATTTTTACTTTGTTTTTCATACTTCTGTTATGGTTAAACGCCAGAGCGGTCAACCGAACCGACCTTCTCAGACGAAAAGCAGAAGAGACGTTGCGTGAAAACGAAAAAATGCTCAACAGGGCGCAGGAGATCGCACAGCTCGGAAGCTGGGAACTCGACCTCGTCAACAGCCGGCTTTACTGGTCCGATGAAGTCTACCGCATCTTCGGTTTTGTACCGCGGGAGTTCGAAGCCACCTACGAGGCGTTTCTTGACGCCGTCCACCCTGAAGACCGGGCAGCCGTGGACACTGCCTACGGGAATTCGGTGCGTGAAGGAAGGGATACCTACGAAATCGAACACCGAATCGTGCGGAAATATACCGGCGAAATCCGCATCGTCCATGAAAAATGCGAGCATCTGCGGGACGAAAACGGAAGAATCATTCGCTCGACAGGCATGGTACATGACGTAACGGATCACAAGGAAGCGGAAGAAAGGCTGAAAAAGGCAAAAAATGAACTGGAGCTGCGGGTCCGGGAACGCACCGCCGACCTGCAAAAAACAATGGAAACGCTTGAGACGGAACGGCGCCGGTTCAACGACGTCTTGAATATGCTTCCCGTGTATGTCATTCTCCTGACGCCTGACCATCGCATTCCCTTTGCCAACCGGTTTTTCAGGGAGCGGTTCGGTGAGTCCGGCGACAGGCGCTGTTTCGAGTATCTCTTCGGACGTAAAGAACCTTGCGAAATATGCAAAAAATACGTGGTGCTTGCCACCATGACGCCCCGTGAATGGGAGTGGACCGGACCCGACGGCCGGCATTATCAGGTTTTTGATTTTCCTTTCAGCGACATCGACGGCGCTCCCCTTATATTGGAAATGGGTATCGACATTACCGCACGCAAGCGGGCCGAAGAGGCCGTCAATCAGCTTGCGGCGATCGTCGAATCATCGGATGACGCCATTGCCGGAAAAACGCTTGAGGGAACAATAACGAGCTGGAACCGTGCGGCTGAAAGAATCTACGGCTACCGAGCCGATGAAGTGATCGGCAGGTCGAGTTCCCTTCTGGTACCGCCGGACCGGCCCGACGAAATTCCCGAAATTCTCGAAAAGATTCGACGCGGAGTGCGGGTGGCGTTCTACGAGACCACACGCATACGAAAGGACGGACGCTGTATCGCGGCTTCCATCGCGGTTTCGCCGATCAACGACTCCACCGGAAAAGTCATCGGAGCTTCAACAATCACCCGCGACATCACCGAACGCAAACGGGTAGAAGCCGAGCTCAGGGAAGCGAACGAGATGAAGCTCCTGGGGCAGCTCACCTCGGGTGTCGCTCACGAGGTGAGAAATCCTCTCAACGGCATTCTGGCGATTATGGGAGCTCTCTCGAAAGAACTTTCCGATAACGGCCGCTTTACGTCTTATATGCAGCACATGAGAAACCAGGTAACGAGGCTTACCGTGCTCATGGAAGAGCTGCTCGTTCTGGGAAGGCCTCTTCGCGAGGAGAACCTCAACGAGATTTCGATGGTAACGCTTGTGGAAAAAACTTGCGCAACATGGCTTCAGACATTGCAGCCGTCAAAGCCGTCGGTGCGATTCATTAAACCGGAAGACCGGGAAACGTGTCTGATCAGAGCTGACGGCACATCGATGGCGCAGGTAATCATTAATTTTCTGGAGAATGCCTTTCACCACTCTCCCGCCGGAGAGGAGATCGTCTGTGCGGTCTTTGAGCGTCCTCCCGATCACGTGATCTTTTCAGTCAAAGACCGTGGAGCCGGCATTTCAGAAGAGATACTGCCGAAAATATTCGAGCCGTTTTTCACCACCCGAAAAGGCGGTACCGGCCTGGGCCTCAGCATCGTGCGCCGCATTATCGACAACCACCACGGCACCGTTATCGTCTGCAACAATACCGACGGACCGGGGGCGACGTTCGAGGTCACGCTTCCGCTCCATGTCGGATGATAATCGATTTTACAGGAGAAAACCCTTTACCCCCTAATTCCTGTAAACATTGAATGTCGACAGAGCTTCCCTGAGAACCTCCGGCTCCATGGGTTTTTCATAAAAACGATCGACACCCAGCACAGTCGCCTTTTTTCTCACCTCGTCGTCCCCAAAGGCGGTCAGTACGATGACTCTGCACTTTCCCTGAGCGGAACGCAAAAGCCGTATGCACTCGAATCCCTCCATTTCAGTCGAGTCCGACAACCGCAAATCGACGATTGCCGCGTCATAGTGATGTGCGGCAATAAGGTTCCGCGCATCCTCCACGGTGTGTGCGCAATCGACTTCGACCCCCGGCTCTTTTAAAACCATTGAAAATCCGAATGAAATGACCTCTTCATCATCAATGACAAGAATCCTTTTTCCTTTCTTCATATACCCCGTTCCGGAAAAGCGATGACACATACCCTTCATTCTATGTTGCCGAGCCGTTGTTATCAATCGATAAGGGTTGTCCCGCAGCATCCTCCACCCCTTTCAAGCGTTCTCTAAAAAGGACAGCGCTGAATTTATATGATGCCTCGCCCGACTGAATTGCAATCAAAATAATTGATTTTCATGAACAGATAAAAGATGCAAATATCAAGCCAATTAAAAAAATGAGCGGCAGATACATTGCGCTCCACTATACGTGATATTTTACTGCATTGGATTATCGTTTTTAAGAATGAGTCACAGCGAATGTGCAAATGCCGCCTGCTCTATCCGGTTTCATAGCAAATCATATTTTTTAATAGTATCGCCAATCAAATCGTCGGTAAAAAACACCTCAGCGCTGCCGCCATGCCACAATGATGACTGTGTCGTGCAAAATGAGGAGTATGAATGCACAGGCATCAGTATGGCGGCAAGCTCACCCCGAGCGAAAAGTTCGAGTAAATCCAGACGCACGTATAACACAAGGTGAAAATGCAAGTCGTTTCGCTTCTATTGCCAGAAGGACTTCAACTCGAGAGGAACTTCATCCGGCCTGTCATAAATTCTCAACGAAACCGGGAAGGAAAATGACTCCACGATCGCCCCCATCTTTACTTCGACCTGTATCTGCCCTCCAAAAAATTCACGACCGCGACGCAACTCCTTTTTAAAGCGTTTCGTGAGATAGTTATTTACGCCGGGTCGTGGAAAATCGAAAACGATATACCCTCTTTCTTCCTCACCCGGATTGATCGCACCGAATGAGAACCCTTTACCGATATATTTTTTACCCCGCCTGGCTACTGCATCAACGCAGGAATAGGGATTTTCCGATTTGTTGCAGTTCAGCGTCGCCTTTCGGTTGATCTTCCCGATAAAATGGTCGTAATTCCGCGCGACTGGAACGACGATGGAAGTCTGTTCGACCGACAAGCCGATATTCCGGTAGTCCAGCCGGATTTGCCGTTCCGTTTTATTGACTATATGCAATTCATGCTCTACGGGAACACCGGCCGAAAGCCGTAGATTCACTTTGATCCCTTTTTTTTCCAGGCTGAGAGCTTTATCATTACCCACGAAGGTAAATGAAACATAAAGAGTGTCGTCGCATGAAACAAGACCGAGCGCAACCATAACCGCTGCACCTGCCGTACATTTACCGGCTATTGATCCGAGTTTCTCCCCTATCATCGAAGAAGGCTCCTTACGGATTAAGGAAGCGTGATGGTAAATTGTTCAGTTTGATAATTCCTTAATCATTCTTTTATTCACCTTAAAGCATGGCGGTAGAGAATGCCGCCATATAATCCGTTTTTAATCTGTAACGAAAGATCGAACCAGCCCACAAAGTCGAGACAACCACATCCCACTCGTCCTGTAAGTAACTGCAATATGCATGCCAGGCTCTTCTTCAGCGATGTTGAAATAATGCAAAAATACCCGGATAATGACTGAAAAGTATAGAATACGTAGTAAAAAGCTCCGGAATATTTCATCCGGTTTTAGTTTTTAATAATCGAGTTCGTAAAATTAATAATCAATCCTCCCGTTTCAGCTGCACCGCCTCCAAAGGAACCGTCAATGTGGGCAGGAGGGTATGATATTTGCAATACAAGAGGCAGCCAATGCCGTTAAAGAAGTTTATTTATTATATATCATGATTACTATCTCACTATGAGATAGATTAGGTTATTTGAAAGATACTGCCGGCGAAAGATTCGATAATCGTATGTCGGGTGGGGAGTGCACGCAAAGGTGACGGGACGACATGATGACGCGGCTGCAACCGGCGCAATGAATGAAACCCGTGCTGTTCAAACTGCAATTATGAAAGGATTTATAACGGTATGATTCCTTCGGATACCATTCAATTGAAGGGCGTCCCCCTTTCACCGGGATTCGGTTCGGGAAAGGCTCATGTAATCATCCCTTCGCAAAGGGTATCGGCACCCGGTACGCCCATCGACGAATCGCAAATCGATCATGAACAGGAACGTATCCGGCGTGCGTTCGATGACGTTATCGAGGATCTTTCTGAGTCTATTCAACATGTAAAAAAAATCATGGATGACAGTTTCGCCGATATTTTTAAGGCGCAGATTTCGATGCTCACCGATCGGGTGCTTCTTGCGGAAATCGAGAAAATGCTCGTTGAAAAGCTTTACAATGCGGAGAAAGTCGTCGAAATCGTTTTTCACCGTTTCGAACGGAATATTAAACGATCGGAGTACTCGATAGTGCGCCAACGCAGCGATGATATCATGGATCTTGCAAAACGGATTCTAGACAAACTCACCGGCAGGAATACCGATGCATTCGCTCAAATACCTCCGGATACCATCCTGATAACGAAAAGAATCCTTCCGTCCGATGCAGTCATACTCGCAAAAAACCGGATCAATGCGCTTGTACTGGAGATAGGCGGCCCCGCTTCCCATGCAGCGATTCTTACCCGCGAGATAGGGATCCCGGCGGTTTCCGAAATATCGGAAGCGACACAAATAATCTTCAATGACGCACGGATTCTCGTTGACGGCAATTTGGGAGATGTCGTTATAAACCCCAATGGATTACAGGAAGAAGAATTCAAGGGACGGAAGCGTACCTTTGACCTCATTGTTAAAAACGCAAAGGAAAATTGCCTGCTAAAGGCTTCAACGATTGACGGAACCCGGATTCCCGTCATGGCAAATATAGGTGATCGAAACGATGCTGTTACAGCTTTCAATAACGGAGCCGACGGAATAGGACTGTATCGCATCGAACGGATTTATTTGTCGGCAAAAAAAATGCCCGATGAAAATGAACTCGATGAAAAAATAAGAGAAACCCTGCAACCCGTAAAAGAACTACCCATTAACATCCGGCTACTTGATACCGGTGGTGATAAACGGATACCGTTTTTACGTTATCCGAATGAGCCGAACCCAGCTCTCGGCTTGCGCGGTATACGTTTCTTATTAAAATATGACTATATACTGGAGTGCCAGCTGAAGGTATTGCTGCGTCTATCAAGAGAATTCAGGATAAACATACTTGTCCCCATGATTACTTTTATCGATGATCTGCACACGACGAAAACGATCATCGGCAAATTGGCCGATGAATTACAGATTACACGTCTTCCGAAAATGGGTGCGATGATTGAGACACCTGCCGCGGCATTGTGCGCATCGCAAATCGCCGAATATGCCGATTTTCTCAGCCTTGGAACGAACGACCTCACCCAGTACACAATGGCAACGGGAAGGGAAAACAACATGGTGTTCGATTATTATAAAGAATCCCATCCCGCCATGATGCAACTGCTGAAAATGGTAGTGGAAAAGGCATCGGATCGTCCGATTGAGATCTGCGGTGAACTTGCATCGCACCTGGAATCGATTCCTCAACTTCTGAAAATCGGAATCCGTATTTTGAGTGTAGCCCCGTTTCAGATACCTGTGGTAAAAGAGAAAATCAGAAGTGTTCGATTGAATAGACGGAACGGTTCGGAAACGACTTGAGTATGTTTTAACATGTTCATCCGGAATCATATCCGACTTCGAAAAATGTAATGGCAAGCAACCTGGAGATGAGTATCATTTAACGGTTGAAAACGCCTCTTCAACCGATCATCTGCCGGAGAAGCATACGTTAAGATGATAAAATTTATAATAGCATCGGCTGATTATCGCGCATAATTATAGGGCATATGAGGTTCCCATTCGTACCTCTGAAAACAGATCTCGCAACGAAATCGCCGAAAAAGAGGGTTTCCCGCTACAATTCTCCCACGGCATTATCTATTTTGACTTTCCAAGATCGAATTTACCGTGAAATAGTATGACGACGCACTATCAATCAATCCTTATCGTCGAAGATGACGACGCCGCAGCCTTCGGCTACACAAGCTTTTTAACGAACAGCGGGTATTCGGTCAAAACGGTCTCTACACTGAAAGAAGCATGCACGGCGGTCGAGACCGATCCGTTCGATATCATCCTCCTCGACTTGAAACTTCCCGACGGCAACGCGCTCCACTGGATCCCGGAGCAGAAAAAGGCCAACCCTCAACTGCCGATTATCGTCATAACCGGCACGGGAGACATCCCGACCGCGGTACAGGCGACGAAAAACGGTGCCGAATACTTTCTCACCAAACCGGTGGATATGGATGAGTTGAGGGAGGCCCTCGAAAAATGCCTCGAACTGAGTGTACTGAGGAAAAAGAGTCTTATCCAGCAGCGGCTTTCGCGGAAAGAGGAACCCTGTTTCGGCACGGGGGGAAAAAGTGCCGAACTTCTCACCTATGCCGAACTTGCGGCACGCAATGATTCGGTTATTCTTCTTCAGGGTGAGACGGGGACCGGCAAAGGCGTTCTGGCGAAATGGATACACGAAAAGAGCCGACGCTCGGCGGAAGCATTCGTCGAACTGAACTGTTCCGGCTTGAAAGGAGAACTGATCAGAAGCGAACTGTACGGGCACGCAAAGGGAGCATTTACCTCTGCGATAAAGGAACGGGAGGGACTCATCGAAGTCGCCGACGGCGGGACGCTGTTTCTCGATGAAATCGGCGATATGGATCTGGAGATGCAGTCGCAACTGCTCAAGACCATCGAGGAGAAGTCGTTCCGGCGCATCGGCGAAAACAGACTGCGGAAAAGCGATTTCCGGCTTATCTGCGCTACGAACCGCGACCTGCTGCAGGAGGTAAAAAACAACCGCTTCCGCAGCGATCTGTATTACCGCATCTGTGTTTTCCCGGTCACGGTTCCGGCACTGCGCGAACGGGTGGACGATATCCCCGGGCTTGCGGAACATCTTCTCAACAACTTCGGCTGCACCCATCTTCCCCTTTCTTCGGACGTCATTGAACTGCTGCAACAGTATGCATGGCCGGGAAATGTGCGGGAGCTTAAAAACATGCTGGAACGCGCCCTCCTTCTCTCCCATGGCCGTCCGCTCACCCCGTTCCATTTTCCGGGTCTCAACGGCGTGCACCCGTCGACCGAAGTCGACGAAGATGTCGAAAATCTCCGCGAAGTGGAAAAAAGACATATCCTTGCCATTTTAAGAAAGTACCGCGGCGACAAGAAACGTGCCAGCGATGCATTGGGGATGTCGTTCTCCAATCTGTATCGCAGACTGCAGCAGTTTAAAGAGGAGAAGGTGTAATTCGCCGATAGAACAACAACTATTTTTTTTTAAGAGAGTTCATCGCCTCCCTCCGTCACCCTCCCCGGCCGAACAGTTTCCCTCCCCCACATTCCCATTGCACCCGACATCCGTGAATTCTATAATTGGAAGCGTATGTCCACCAATGCCGGCGAACCCTACATTTCCGTCATCGTCCCGGCCTTCAACGAAGCGGCGTCGCTACCACCGCTCGTCGAAGAGATCCGCGGCGCCTTGAAGGGGCATGCGTATTGTTACGAGATCATCATTGTCAATGACGGTTCAATCGACAATTCGCGGGAATTTCTGGACGATCTCGCCGAAAAGGATAAAAACTGTAAAGTCATCCACCTTCGGAAAAATTGCGGCCAGACGGCAGCCATGATGGCGGGGATCGATCGCGCGAAAGGGGCGGTCATCATTCCCATCGACGCCGACCGGCAGAACGACCCCGCCGACATTCCTCTGCTGGTCGAAAAAATCGACGACGGGTGCGATGTCTGTTCGGGTTGGCGCAGGCACCGCCACGACAACCCCCTGCTGCGGACGCTGCCGAGCAAAGCGGCGAACGTGCTGATCAAAACAATCTCCGGCGTCAAACTTCACGATTACGGCTGTACGCTCAAGGCCTACCGTCGGGAAATACTCACCGAGATCCGGCTTTACGGGGAGATGCACCGGTTCATTCCGATCTTCGCCTCATGGAACGGCGCGAAGGTGGCCGAGGTCCCGGTGAATCACCGCGCCCGCCGTCACGGAAAATCGCACTACGGGTTGAAACGAACCGTCAAGGTACTGCTCGACCTCATGGTCATCACCTTCATCCATACCTACTTCCAGAGACCCATCTATGTATTCGGCGGATTCGGGCTCGCAAGCTTTGCGCTATCCCTTTTATCCTTCGGCGCTATGATCTATTTCAAGTATTTCGGGGGGAAATCGTTTATCCAGACTCCCTTGCCGCTTCTCACGGCTTTGTTCCTGCTGATCGGATTTATCTCGATATTCATGGGCTTTCTTGCGCAGATCACCATGATGACCTATTACGAATCGCAGGACCGCCCCCCGTATCTCGTCGCCTATACCCGCAACCTGGAGTAGAAAAAACGTGTGCGGCATCTGCGGCTTTTCCGGAAACGGAACCATCGATGACCTCAGACGGATGAACGACGCCCTCTCTCACCGAGGTCCCGACGCGGAGGGACTGTGGAGCGATTCCTCGAAAGGCATTTACATAGGGCATAAGAGGCTGTCGATCATCGACATCGCCGGCGGCACCCAGCCGATGTGGACCGCCGACGGGAGGATCGGCGTAACCTTCAACGGGGAGATTTACAATTTCCGTGAACTGCGTGCGACGCTTGAAAAAGCGGGACACCGGTTTCTCAGCGATCATTCGGACACGGAGGTGCTGCTCCACGGGTACCGTGAATGGGGCGCCGGACTTCCGTCGCGGCTCAACGGCATGTGGGCGTTCGCCATTTACGACCGGGATCGCGGCAGGTTCTTTCTCAGCAGAGACCGGTTCGGAAAAAAACCGCTTTACCATACCTTCCGTTGCGGAACGTTCATCTTCGCTTCCGAATTGTCGTCGCTGCGAAAGCACTCCCTATTCAACCATTCGATTTCGATCCGGTCGCTGAAGAAATATTTCGCTTATAATTATATTCCGGCGCCCGGTTCTCTGTACGAGTCGGTGTACAAACTGCCTGCCGGATGCAATCTCGTCTATTCCATCGATGATAAGGAGCATCGCGTCGAACGGTACTGGGAATTTGCGCTGGAGCCGTTCGAAACCATTCCGAAAAACGCCGAGGCGGCATGGTGCGAACAGCTCCGCGAGCTTATCGACCGGGCGGTAAGGCGGCGGCTGATGTCGGACGTTCCTCTCGGTATTTTTCTGAGCGGCGGCATTGACTCCACGTCCGTCTCGTATTTCGCCGCACGGCACATTGAACCGCCTTCGCTTCGGACGTTCTCCATCGGGTTTGAAGAACCGAGTTTCGACGAATCGGCATACGCGCAATTCGCCGCGGCCGCTCTCGGAACCGACCACCATCACCGCACCCTCTCCCTCGAAACCGCGAAATCGCTCCTCCCCGACATTGCCGGAAAGCTTGACGAGCCCTTCGGGGACAGCTCCCTGCTTCCCACCTACCTGTTGTGTAAAGAGAGCCGTCAATCGGTGACCGTCGCGCTGGGGGGCGACGGCGCCGACGAACTGTTCGCGGGGTACGACCCCTTCCGGGCACTGCGGGCGGCGGAGCTGTACGGCCGTTATTTCCCCAAACCGCTGCACACCGCAATCGGACTGCTGATCCGGCGGCTGCCGGTATCGCATGTCAATATGAGCCTCGACTTCAAACTGAAACGCACGCTGCGGGGACTTTCCTACGACCGGAAACTGTGGAACCCGGTATGGCTGGGAGCGCTCGATCAGCGGGAACTCCGTGAGCTTTTCACGGATGCGATCGATCTCGACGACGTTTACTCAGAGGCAATCGACTGCTGGGACTCCTGCCGGCAGCCCGGCCTGATCGATAAAACCCTGCAATTCTACACGAAACTGTACCTCCAGAACGATATCCTCACGAAAATCGACCGGGCGAGCATGATGAACTCTTTGGAGGTGCGGGCTCCCTACCTCGATAGCGATCTGGTGGATTTTGTGCGGCGGATTCCCGCCGGATACAAATATCGCCGCGGGCGGACCAAATATATTTTAAAGAAGGCGCTGGAGCCGCTTCTTCCGCGCCGCATCCTGTACCGCAGCAAGAAGGGATTCGGAGTGCCGGTGGGGAAATGGTTTATGACGGGTTCGCTTTCCCTTGTAAATAATACCGCACCTCCCGGAATGAATGCCGCGTTCATCGACCTTCAGATCGATGAGCATTTGTGTCATTCCGCCGACAACAGGGCCTTTCTCTGGAACATGTGGCTGCTGGAGCGGCATATCAACAGCACCGATACGCCGTGAAATCGATACTCTTTATCAACTATGAGTATCCCCCCGTAGGCGCAGGCGCGGCTAATGCAAATTATTATTTCGCGATCAATATGGTAAAAAAGGGAATCAGAACAAGCGTTCTGACCTCGGCGTACAAGACCAGGCACGGCCGTGCGGTCGAGAAGGGTGTCACGATATACCGGATCCCCGCCTTCAGGATGAGGGCTGATCAATCATCGATATTTCAGATGATACTGTACGGCATATCGGCACTGGCGCATTTACCGTACGTTCTTTCAAGGGAGCATCCCGATGCGCTGATCATCTTTTTCAGCTTTCCCTGCGGTCCGATAGCATTGATTGCCCGGGGCTTCTGGAAAATTCCCTATGCGCTCCTTCTTCGCGGCGGTGATGTGCCGGGTTCCGACGCCCGCCTGACCATGGCGCATAAACTCCTTATGCCGATCAGAAGACAAATTTACCGGAGAAGCGCCGCGATCATCGCCAATTCGGAGGGATTGAAAAACCTTGCCCTCAAAGCCGACCCGGGATTCCGCATCGACGTCGTAAAAAACGGAGTCGACACCGTTTTCTATTCGCCTCCGGAACAACCCCCTGTCGCTGACGGGCACTTCCGCTTTATCTTCGTGGGAAGGTTCTGCGAGCAGAAAAACATCGGTGTGCTCATCACCGCTTTTGCCGCGTGTCTGTCGCGGTGTCCCGCAGTCAGACTTGTGCTGCTGGGAAACGGTCCGCACTACTCGCAGCTCAAATCGCTTGCCGGTTCACTCCGCATCGACGGATACGTCACGTGGGCGGGCTGGCGTTCGAAAAATGAGGTCAGGGCGTTCTACCGGTCATCCCACTGCCTCGTTAATCCATCCGTCAACGAGGGAATGCCCAATACCGTCCTCGAGGCCATGGCGTGCGGACTGCCGGTGCTCGGCAGCGACTGCATCGGCAACAGGGACATAATCGTCAACGGGGAAAACGGTTTTTTGTTCGAGCCGCGTAACCAGGTGGAACTGGCTGACAAAATGGCGGCGTTGGCAAACGACCGCTCGATCGGCATCGAGCTCGGCGTCAAGGGAAGAAAGATGTGTTGCGAACGATTTTCATGGCAAGCGGTCACGGCGGAACTCCATACGATCATCTCCGAAAAGGCGAGCGTTCGATGAAACATTTCGATATCGGCAAGAACTGGATCTCTTATTCACGTAATGCCTTGACTAAAGAACGCATCGAATTCGCCAGAAGCGATTTCTTGAAATTACTCGACGGTATCCGTTCCGGTAGCGACGTGGAATGATATTCCTTCATGATGTTATAGACTGGATCGGTGGATACCCGTATGAGTATGCGACGGCGGAGGAGGTTAAAGCCATGGTGGAGCCCTATGGACTTACCTGCAGCAGTATAATTCCGGCGCAGGTGCCGACAGGATGTAACGAGTTTATTTTCAGGAAAAGCTGATTCAATATTGTTAAACCGTATCGGCATCATTACGGTAGCCTGCCAGTTGCGGCATGAGTAAAATTAGGCCGTGGAGCAGAATATATATATCTTTAAAAAGCTTGTTCTGTCCGTCTTAACAAAGTTACAATACTATTGTTATGAAATCTCATTATAATCATATTATCATCGGCGCCGGGCTTTCCGGATTGTCGGCGGGATATTTTCTCCAGGCATCCGGACAAAAGGATTTTGTTGTCATTGAAAAGGAACTGCGCCCGGGAGGACTCTGCAGGACCGAACGTAAAGGGGGGTTCCTCTTTGACCGCTGCGGGCACCTCCTGCATTTCGACTCTGATAAAATGAAGCGTCTTGTCAAAAACCTCCTTGGCGGAAACCTCTGTACCCATACAAGAAACAGCAAGATCTATTCCTTCGGGCGACTTACCGGCTACCCCTTTCAATGCAATCTTTACGGCCTCCCCGCATCGGTGGTGGTCGAATGCATTGAGGGCTTCGTTCGCGCCCGGTTTGAAAAACCGCTTCATACCGACGATACCTCCTTCGCTTCCTGGGTGGTCAACCACTTCGGGGAAGGAATTGCGCGACATTTCATGCTCCCCTACAACGAGAAATTATGGGTCATCGATCCCTATAAATTGACAACGGAATGGATGGGGCATTATGTCCCTTCAACCGATCTACACTGCCTTCTGAGCGGTGCACTGCAGCCGATGGCTTCGGAATCGGGCTACAATGCCCGCTTTCAATACCCGAAAACGGGAGGAATCGAATCGCTCATCAGGGCTCTGGCGGACAAGGTCGGCGACAGCATCGTACCACGGAAAGACGTTGCAGCCGTTAATCCGAAACTCAGAACAGTCACCACCGCCGACGGCATGGAGTTGACCTATGATACCCTGATCACCACGATGCCCCTTAAGCTGCTGATAAGCCGTATGCAGGAAGTTCCGACGGAAATCAGGAAATTAAACAGTACATTGAAATGTTCGGGAGTCTACAATATTAATCTTGCCGTAAAAGGCGCATCACCCGACGGAATATCATGGATTTATTATCCTGAAAAAGAGTATCCCTTCTACCGGATCGGTTTTTATTCATCTTTCGCTCCGGAAAACTGTCTGGAAGGAACCACATCGCTTTACGCGGAGATTGCCTACCGCTATCACACGCCCGATCGGCAGGCACTGCTTGATAAATCAGTCCGTCGCCTCGGGAAACTTGGAATAATAAAATCACCGGACGATATTATCGAACGATGCCTTCTTGATCTGCCGTTTGCCTATGTTACGTACGATAAACATTGGAAACATGCCCGCAGGAGCATCATCGCCTGGCTCAAGGCGCAGGGGATATATTCAATCGGTCGCTATGGTGCATGGGAGTATTCCGATATGGAAACAAGTATGCTACAGGCCTGCAGCACGGTGGAGACCATTTGTCGATGAAAAAAAAGTGGTGTATTATCGTCGACCGTTTTTATCCGGAATCCGCCGGTGTGGGCAATTCATCGTTCACCCTCGCATGTGCTCTAATACGCAAAGGCTACGCGGTGTCAGTGCTTACTCCACGTTCGAACGGTATCCTTAATAGATTTGAGGTCGTTGACAAAATCGCCATATACAGAATCGGCGGAAGATTTTTAGAAAAATATGGAATACTGGTTTACGGTTTTTATTGCTATTTTTTCCTGCGGGGGCTGTTCCTGCTTCAGTTCACGATATGCCCCGATTACGTGCTGGGTCAGACACCATGGGAGGGCGGTATTCTTTCAGGGGTTTCAGGTATTCTTAGTCGAAAACGAATATCTCTTGTCCATACTCACGGCAGTATATTTCACGCGAATAGGATTTTAGCGCTCGCCCGATTGGCATATTGTATCAACAAAGTGGTACTAGCGACAAACAACGAATATGCTTTTCAAGTCAAAAAAATGGTGCCCAGGGTGAATCCGTTTATTGCACGCAATATTTTCATTCCGGACAGTATTCCCGGTAGTAAAGATGAACTGCGGCATCGATACGGAATGGATGATGGAAGGTTTCACTGTATCGGCATCGGAAGAATGGTTTATGAGCGCTGCACCGAAACAAAAGGCTTCAGTTTCGCAATACGGGCTATATCGACAATACCGGACGCTACGCTACATCTTTTTGGGGATGGACCGAACAGAGAAATGTATCAGCGCCTTTCGACACGGCTGAGTGCGGACGTCCGGTTCCATGGTGTAGTAGGGAAAAAAGAGCTCTATTCCTACATGAAGGCGGCTGATTGCTTTTTGCAGAGTTCTCTCACCGAGGGACTCAGTATGAGTATGATTGAAGCATTTGCATACAGGTTACCGGTTATTACCACACGGACATCCGGCGCTCTCGATATCATCGACGACGGTAAAAACGGTCTTCTGGTTAATCAGGGTGATGCCGATTCCATCATCGGCGCACTCCTAAAACTGATTGCAGACAGTGCGTTACGGAGGACACTGTCGGATAACGGCTACCTGACTTTTCAAAAACAGTTCACCGAAGATATTGTAATTAATCAATATATAAGCGCCGTTGATTGCACACGATGAAACTCCTTTTTCTTACTCTTTCCGGTAAGATGGAGATGGGATAAAACGGAAGCGAAAACAGATTTTACTGCGGCAGCACGTTTAAAGGATGGGCTTTTTATAGTGTTTACAGCTCTATGGTCGAATGAAAAAACATAAGAGAATCTTTTTCTACATACGTATTGCTACGGCAATATCCATTATTGTTAGTGCCTTTTTTTTCTTTGATTTCACAAGAATAGGTACCGAAATAAAAAAGGCGGATATTCGATTTGTCATCATAAGTTTTCTATTGGGATTGTTCACTCTTTTCTTCTGGTCAATTAGACTTCGGACGAGTCTTGGATACTTTGTCAGTATCCCTTTAAAAAAAATCTTTTATTCATTATTAGTGGGAAAACTCTACGGATACTTTGCTCCAGGAACTTTGGGAAGCGATGTGAGTATCGTGCTTTCATTGCGATCAAAGGACAACCGCCTTCGAACGACCGTCGCCGCGTTCCTTCTCGATCGTTTGTTGTCAATCCCTTCGATCGTTTGTATTATGATCGTTTTTTTACCATTTATTTACTCTGAGGTGCCTCACAACGTGAGAGCCATCATCATCGGGATGTTAAGTGCGGGTGCCATGACGGCTATATTTTTTGTCATTATTTATTTTTTCAACCCGTTTTCGATGAAAGAAATGCTGAAAAAATGGATGAAAAAAGGGGGGGTGGATGAATGTGTCTATTTCCCTGCAATTGTTTTCGCCGATTGGAAAAGGGCCTGTGCGATCTGTGCACTCGGTATAGTCATGAATGGTTGTATTCAAGTGGGTACATTCTGCTTGCTCAAGGCTGTTCATCTGGACATTGATTTCTTCTACTCGATGGCCGTCCTGCCACTCAATTCGTTACTGACAATGATTCCTATCAGCATCATGGGAATCGGTGTACGAGAAGGTGGTTTTTTCTATCTTCTATCGGCGTATTCCATCTCCATGGAAAATGTCATCGCATTTAATTTGATAGGGTATTTTTTCGAATTGGTCGTCATGGGTATTGCAGGGGTAACATTCATAGTTACTTCAATAAAATCAACATCCATAAACAACGGGGCGTCTTTATCATAACAGGATTTTCCCTATTGTCTACGGATTTCATGTAATCAAAGAACAGGTATGCTGTGTGGTGTTGCCTGACTAATGCAGGTATCGATCTTCTCAATAAGCATTGGTTTTTATCATACCTTTAATGAAAAAAGACTATTTTTCGAATACGACTTTTTCCGTTTAAACCTAAACCCCGCCGCCTTCAGATCGCTCCCCCTGAAAATCCATCCCTGAACGAAGCCTCTGAAACCGATCGTGCCGAACGGAGCGACGCTTCCGGGAAAATTCATCGACGACTGTGCGATGCCCATTCTGTTCAAAACGAAAAAATCATTCTCGGAATACCCGATGCTGTCGACGGTATCGAGCAGGACGACATGCGCGCTGTTCTTCCGGTACAGCCACTCGCCCTGGTAATTCGTATAGATCGTAACCCCACTAAGATAAGGATTGTCGCGTTTCATCTGTTTTTTTATTTGTCGCCCGGCGAGATACACCTCTTCTCCCCACCCCATCCACCAGGGATTGAGGATTGCTTTTGACGGGGTTTGATTGTAGGCGGACGAATAGTCCGTCCACAGCGGCCGGAATGATCCGAAGAGCGGCCGGAACGGCATTATTTCAACGATAATCAGAATAATCATCATTGCCGCCGCGAGAATCGGCCGGCGAATACCGGCGAGGACGTCGGCAAAATCCGCCGCTATTTTGACGGCGACGAACAGAAGAAACAGATTGAAATAGCGGTTGCCGACCGGCACCTGAAACAGTCCGTACAGCAACGGCATCAGCAGCGCGCCGGTAAATACTGCGCTCAAGAAATTTCCCGGTGCGCTCCTGCGTCTGATCGCCGAAACGAAATTCGCAATCGCCATTATCAGGAAAACGGTCGGCAGTGCGTTGACAAAAAAGGTATATGCCCATCCGATTGAAAACGCAGTGTGGGTCAAGAGTGATTTCGCCCCGAAATAAACAAACGTGCGGTTGAAGGTATACCCTGCATAGGCGCCGGGCGCAACGGGATAGTGCGGCGCAAGAAAGGCCCTGATCAGAAATGTTCCCGCAATGCCGCCCGCGTACACGGCAAAGAAAAAGAGATAATTGACAACTTCCATTCTCCAGGCTGCCCGCCCGAAGGCGGGGGCGTTTTTCCGCAGGCGGTACGTCAAGCCGATCACCGCCGCTCCGGCCGTAGTGACGCCTGTCATCACCGCGACGACCGCTGCCGCCAACAGTGGAATGAAATACCCGCGCTCGAACAGGGGATTTGTAAAGAGGGCGGCGGTATCGATCCCCGCTGCGCGCAACAGGGGCCAGAATCCGGATACCAGCGGGTGCAACACGTTGAATGCATTCCTCCCGGGTCCTCCGGCACTATTGATCAACGAAATAAGCAGATGCGAAGCCATGAATACCGAAAGCGCCGACGCAACGGCGATACAGGTCGCGTTTATTGTTCTTCGCAGCGTTCTCCCCAACGGCTGAAGGCCGCGCCAACACCCTATTCTCAACGGGACCAGTACGAAACAGATCCACACCAGCGGCGAGGCGATCAGCTTCTCCTGAGCGGCGAGTGCGGCGACGACGACACTTGCATAGAGATGCAGCGGCCGCTTTTCCCGCCACCCCGCCGCAAGCAACAGCACCGCCGCACCACCGAGCAGCATCGAGAACGCATCGTAGGTGATAATTTTCTGTGCCATAAGCACGACGGGGAGTGCGCCGATCGAGTAAAATGCGACTAAATAAAATAACGGAAAGTTTTTTTGCTTGTTCAGCAGCCGGTATAAAAAGTCGATGATAAAAAGGATAAGCAACAACGAAAGAAACCAGTGAAGCGATTTCGCGAAAACCGCCAGGATATTCATCGATACGCCGGTCGCCATTTTGACGCCCGCAATCGGAATGCCGACGAGCAGATCGGTCGTCCGGAGTGCACCCATGTTCCATTGCAACAGGGAGTTGTTGACAAGATCAACGGGCTCATAGACGATATAGCTTTCATCATAGGTTAAGAATGAGTTCATCGATTCAAGCGAGAGGTAAAGCGCCGGCAACGTGAGAAGCGCCGTTACCACCGCCGTTCGAACCGACCTCTTTCGCATGACATAAAGATACCCTGCCTGCAGCATCACCGCGGAAAATCCCGTTAGCATCTCAAGCATCAAAGACAGTCCCATACAATCGGGCGTCCTTCCCAATGTATTCATTGACGGCTGAGCCGGAACGATACTCTCCCGTTCCGGGTGTACCGCTCGGCGTACAGTATATAATCACCGCCGCCGCGGGGGCCACATACTTGTTGTTTGCTTCCGCCCGGCGGCTTCCGCGCGAACGCCGCACGAATTTTGATTGTCAGGGAGAAGCGCCGAGGCGCTCCTTGCCGAACCCGAATCCTCCCCCGGCAAGTTCCCTCCCCCTGAAGACCCAGGCTTTGACGAATTCCCTGTCTGAAATCGTAAAAACCGGCTTACGATTGTAGGGAAAGGGAATAGTGAGATAAGTTGAAACGCCATTTCTTGAAAGTATATAATAGTCACAATCCCCATAGCCATATTCAAATTGTCCGGTTTCGACCGGCATTGAGAACGTCTCCACCTTTTCCGGCGGGTGTATCACGTCGGCGGGGAAATTATAAAAAAGCCTCACCTTCCCGCAGCAGGCGGGCTCCATGTGTCTGATACGTCGATAGGCCGCATATAATTCCTCTCCCCAGCCGGGATACCACGGGGTCACCTTTCCGAAGCAGGGATCGTTATGGCATTCTTTTGAATAGTTCGACCATATCGGACGAAAGGCGGCGCAAAGCGGCTGAAACGGAAGGCACTCGCCGATCAGCAGGAGCAGACCGATAACCGCGAGACATGCCGTTGGAACAAATTGTCGTAATCGTATTGTAAAGAGGCCGGGGATGACGGTGACGATTGTCCCCAGAAGAAAGAGATTCAAATAACGGGGGTAGAGAGGAATCTGCAATGCACCGTACAGAAGGGGAGCCGTCATGAACAGAAGCGCCGCCATGTCCAACGGGAGCCCGTACTGCGAAGGCGATCTTTTTTTTATCGCACGGAGAGGGATTATACAAGCGATAATCAGAAGCCCCAGCAGCGTTGTGGGCAACGCGTTGACGAATACCGCGCAGGCCCACGCCGTTGAAGCCGTTCCATGGGCGAAGAGCGTTCCGCTGCCGAAATGGTGGGCGATGCCGTTGAATGTCGCGCGGGGCACATAGTTTCCGGGAAGCACCGGTACGTGCGGCCAGATCTTCACGTCGAGCGCATATCCGGCGATGATTCCCGTCATTGTCAGAAAGAGCAGCAACGACAATTTCGCCCACGCGGCCGCCGCAGCGACGGATGATAATGCCGGCGGCCGGCGATTGACGGTTCTTCCTATCCGGACGGCGCCCGGAAAAAGCCCTGCAATTAAGCCGACCATTGCGGTAACGGCGGCATACCCGAATAAAAGGTTGACGGTTTCATTGTCGATTGATGCGAAAAACGGTCGTCCCGATAACGGTGCGGATACCAGCCGCCCCAACGGCCAGAATCCCGAGGTGAATACCTCGAAGAGTCGACCGGCATCGATGCCGGGCCCGTTCGATCCGTGCGTCAAATGAACAAACAGGAATGACGATCCGACAAGAAGCAGGGGGACCGCCGTCGTCATTGCCGACCATAGACCGTTCCTTACGGCGAATTTCAGCCATGACGAATCTTTCTTTGAGTCAACCAGGCGGACGACGGTGAAAATAACGCCCGCCCACAGCAGTGGAGAGGCGATGAGCTTTTCGTGGGCGGCAAGGGTGAGAGCGGCAATACCGGCAAAAAGCGCCTCCTTTCTTACCGGATGCGCACCGGCAACCAGCCATACGCACCCCAGTACCCCCAGCAGCATCGAGAGGAGGTCGTAATTGAGTGTCTTGAGCGCACACACGGTGACCGGCAGCGCTACAATAAGATTGTACATAACGGTATGGAAGAACCAGCGTTCGGCCGTGATCGAAAGAATGCGATACGTCCGGTCGATGATCAGCGTGATCAACGCCACACCGGTCAACCAGTGCGCCGCTTTCGCCATGACCAGCACCTGGTCCTTGGTAAAGGGGATGAGCGTCTGCACGAGACTGAACAACGGGCCCCAGACGGTAATAGAGGTACGGAACGAGCCCATCTCCCATTGCGGCAACCGGCTTGAACGGAAATTGACGATATCGTAGAAGATATACGATTCGTCCCAGCCGAGAAAACGGGTAAACGAGGAGGCGGCAAGCACCGTCACAGGAGCCGTGGCGACCAGAGCGGGCAACAGATATTTGAGCGGCGTCTTGCGCGCCGCCAGGCAAACGGCCTGCATTGCCATGCCCAAGAAACAGCAGGCATATTCGACAACGCTGAGGTCTGGCGGTTGGAACATAGCTCTACGATGCACTCTTTTTCAGGCCATTAACCGGCGAAGCCGCCCCGTTGCCGCGATACTTTACGGAACGATATTCGATGGTGTTCATTATACCATGGCGGCCTGCCCCGTGCAAATCCCGACGGGTGCGCTTTAGGGACCGCATCGAAACTTCCGTTCACCGATTCGCGACGCACGAACCTTCCGTCGCTCATCAGCGATTAACGATCGAGGTTATTTCCGACGCCGGGATACACCCTTCGCGTACGATCGCCGGTTCGCCGTTGTCAATAAACCGGACTACCGTCGACGGCGGTGATGAGGGGAGCGTTCCGGCATCGATCATGAAATCGACCCGGTTGCCGAAGGTCCGGTAGATGGTTTCGGGATCGGGACGATAGGGGTCGCCGCTGATGTTGGCGCTGGTGGAGAAAATCGGCGGGATGAAAAAACGCCCAAGCGCGCCGATAAACGGATGGTTCGAAACGCGTATCGCGATGCCGTCGGGCGCCGATGGAGCGGTGAGCACCATAGTCAGGGGGCCGGGCCAGAAGGCTTCCGCGCACCGTTTCGCTTTGGGGGGGAAAAACAGATTGAGCGGTTCGAACCGTGCAACGTCCGCCGCCAGGAGTATCATCGCATTACCGGTCGGCCGCTGCTTGATGGAGAGGATTCGTGTGAGCACGGCGGGGCTGTCATATCTCCCGCCGATGCCGTAGATCGTCTCGGTCGGATAGATGAAAACCGCCCCGCGATCGATACGCTCGGCGATTCGGGCGAAGCGCCGCGCGCCTCTTGAGGCAAGAAGGTCGTTGAGATCGATGCGCTCAGGCGGCATCGTCGCCGAATTTCAGGCGATACGCGCGCATTTTTTCAACGAGCGCCGGTTCTGCAAGACTTAACATTTGAACGGCAAGCAGCGCGGCGTTTCCCGCATTTCCGATGCCCACGCAGGCGACCGGTATTCCCGGGGGCATCTGAACTATGGAGAGCAGCGCGTCTCTCCCCGAGAGCGGTCCCGTCGCGGCGGGGACGCCGATAACCGGCAGCAGCGTCATGCCGGCGATGACGCCGGGCAGATGGGCCGCCAGTCCGGCGATGGCGATAATGACGCCGAAACCTTCGTCGGAAACAGTAAGAGCAAAGGTACGGAGTTTATTCGGCATGCGATGCGCGGAAATAATCCTGACCGCATACTCGACGTCGAACTTCTTCAAGGTTTCGGCAGCCTTCTCGGCGACCGGCATATCCGATTCGGAGCCCATGACTATCGCGACTTTCAACATTCCGGACCCTTTTCTATTTCGCGTTCGGTGGTGTGGCGGCCCGCTGCTTCTTCAGGGTACGCCTGCAGGAGGACTCCCGCCCGTTGAGCCGCGCCAGACCCTTCGCGCCGATATCCCTGCGGAAGAACATATTATCAAATGAGATGGCTGCGGCCCCTTCGTACGCGTACGCGATCGCGTCGGACAGCGTCTCCGCCCATGCGCTGACGGCAAGCACTCTGCCGCCATTGGCGACTATCCTCCCCTGCTCGTCGACGGCGGTCCCGCTATGGTAGATATCGAGGTTGCCGAGCGCATGCTCCGCTTCATCAAGGCCGTTGATTACCATGCCCTTTTCATAACCTTTCGGATACCCCTTTGACGCCAGCACCACCGCCACGCCGAAGCCCGGATAAAGCTTCCATTGCGTTGCCGAGAGTTTTCCCGCGGCGGCGGAGCGAAACAGCTCAAACCAGTCACCGGTAACCAGCGGCAATACCGCCTGGGTCTCGGGATCGCCGAACCGGCAGTTGAATTCAACTACTTTTGGCCCTTGCGGCGTTACCATCAGCCCGCAGTAGAGCAGTCCGCGATACCGTCTCCCTTCTGTCTCCATTGCGTTTAACGTGGGCGCTATAATTTCACGCTCAACCTGTTGCATCAACTCCGCTGTTGCGACAGGCGCCGGAGCATACGCACCCATTCCTCCGGTATTCGGGCCGGTATCTCCATCGCCAACTGCTTTATGATCCTGCGAAACGGGCAATATCCGGTATGATCGTCCATCGGTAACGACAAAAACCGAAATCTCTTCACCGCTCATTTTTTCTTCAATAATAACGGTGTTTCCAGCTTCCCCGAATGCATTCTTATCAAAGATCGCCGAAAGGGCGTTTTCCGCCTCAGGAAGCGTATCGCATACGGTCGCGCCCTTTCCGCCCGCAAGGCCGCTCGCCTTGACGACGACCGGCGCGCCCTTTTTCTTGATATATTCCCATGCGTCGCTTTTTTGAGAAAAAATCGAGAAGTCGGCGGTCGGAATTCCGTATTTTTTCATGAGTTCCTTTGAGAACGCCTTGCTTCCCTCGATAGCAGCAGCCTCGCGCGAGGGCCCGAAAACCGTCAGCCCCCTTTCATTGAAAAGATCCGCGATGCCGTCGACCAGCGGCGCCTCGGGCCCTATTACCGTCAGATCGATTCTGTTTTCCACTGCCCAGTCCGCCAGCTCCTCCCACGAACCGATCGGCGTATCCGCCAGCATGCATCCGTCACGCTCCATTCCGGGATTGCCCGGATAGGCGAACATGCAGAGCGGCCGGTCCGACCTCAGAAACGCTTTCAGTAACGCATGCTCCCGTCCGCCGCTCCCGACGATAAGGACGGAATTCATACACTCTTCCACGATAAACCTCCGGCAACGGAGTTACAGAATAACCGGTGGAAAAATAGCTCCCGAAGCGGTTGTACGCAATATCGAAGGGTCGGTTGACCGTTCGCGGCGACGGCAGCTTTCCAAAAGGCAGCCCTTGTAGAAACGGCGCCCGGACCACCGGACGCCGTTGTATTGAAAAAGAGTATCGGACTGATGCGACGGGACCGCCCCTTATTTGGTGACGACGATCGTTCTTTGCTTTTCCGCCATGTTCATATGCGTGTCCATGACCCGGTAGGTGACGGTGTAGGTACCCGGCACATTGAAGTTTATCCGATAAATCTGCCGCTCTTCGGTGGTTCTGATATCATCGGTAATGTTGACCCATTGCGTAAAATCGATGTTCGTATCGCCCTCTTCGGTAATGGTCAGCCCCTCCTTGAGATCGAAGAAGGTACCTTTGGTCAGCTCGACCGTCTCGGGATCAAGCGTGATGACCGGCGCATCCTCATCCGTCTTTGACGAATCGAAGAGAACGATCAGGCGGTGCGCGGTCGTGTCGGCAGTTCCATCGTACATTCCTATACGATACGGCAGCAGGGTGAAAGAAGGGTTGTAATACATATCCTCATTGGTATTTGTCGGAGGCGATAAATACGATAAACTGGTATCATACTCAAGATATACGAAGAAACTGTCCGGAGTCCAGTACTTGAGCCATATTTCCGATTCCTGAAATGCATGTTGGACGGTGTCGCCACCCAAAACTTTGACGTACGGCCCTTTGGGAAGAATGGACGACATCTCGAAGTCGATCGTCCCTTCATACGAGGTGATCGCCGTGTCCCGCCTGAAGTACTTTTCACATGTACAATGGAGCGTATCATCGAGCGACTCATCCTCCGGCTCCTCCTCCGCCGTACGGCGGTGGTTCGGCGATGCCGCCGCCGGCGACTGCACGCCGCTCTGCAGCGTACCGTTCTCCCGCCCAAGCGCCCGCCAGGTGAAACGGCGGTCGTTTATTTGTAAAGAAATGACATACATTGCCACGGGCAGCCCGCCGGCAGGCAGCGCGAACGAGTAACTGCCAGGCGAGAGCCGCTCATTTAGGACCCCGTCAACGCATCTGCCCGCGAGATCCATGATTTCAAGTCGGATTGCCGCGGGTTGTCCGGCGACCGTGAACGAGATTGAATTCCGGGATAGAGAGGGGCCGGTCGCTTCCCATCGCTGCCGGGTGAGACGGACGGGATTTATCGAGGCCGAATCAAACCGGTACTCTCCCGACGAGTCGGTCACCGCCGTCGCTTCATTGGTGGAAAACCAGAGCAACGCGCCGACAATCGGATCACCGAACGCATCGGTGACCTTTCCGTTAAGCCACTCCTCGGACGAGGCGACAACGGAACCCAGCAGTAATGCGAGACACGCGATATGCATCTTCTTCATAGCAAGCAGCCTCCTTTGATTGGCCTGAATGAGAGCCCCCCACGTAACATACCCGGTGTTGGAGCAAAATAATAGACGCAAGTAGCCTATTTCAACCTCCTCACCGAAAAAAAATGGTATGATTGTTCCACACCATACCTGTAATATACTGCAAACTCAGTACGTTGTCAGATTAAATGCGGCCGTTTTCAACCGGATACGGCGGATCATTCAACGAGCGCCAGTACCGTTACCCGATCGATGTCACGAAGGCCGGATACGGTGTGGATCGCCGTCCCCTTTCTAAAACCGTTAATCCGTGCAAGTCCCGACAATACACGTTGCGGCCCGATTTCATAGAGGGTGTCCACGCCGATGGCTTTAAGGCTTTCCATACACTTCCGCCAGAATACCGGTCGGTTCAGTTGACCGGATATCAACTGTTTGATGATCAACGGATCCCGTTCCGGAGCCGCCGTGGCATTAAAAACAACCGGCACGTTCGGCACTGAAAACGGAATCGATGCAACCCACGTTTCAAAAACAGCACGCGAAGCATCCATGAACGGGCTGTGCCACGGCCCGACAACCTCCACCCTGCGGCATTTTCCGAGTTTCTCACGGGCGATATGCGCCGCGATGCGATCGAGGAAAAGGGACTCACCTGATACCACCACCTGTTCGGGCGCATTATCATTCGCAAGGACAATGCGCCCCTCCCCGATTTCGGCGATCAGCCGCTGAACCGTTGCAAGCGGTACGAACAGAATCGCCAGCATCCCGCCTTTGCAGTTGCGAGCGACGCTATCCATCAACTCGCCTCGTTTGATTGCAATCTGCAGGCACACCTCCGGGGCAACGATTCCCGCCGCAGCCAGCGAGGTGATCTCCCCCAGCGAATGACCGAGTACGACATCCGGTCGAATGCCGTTTTCAACCAGACGATGCCAATACCCCAGACAAACCGACACCAGTGCCGGCTGTAGAAAACGCGCATGCATCAATTGCCGAACCGGCCCGTGCAGACAGAGCTTTTCGAGATCCTCATGAACGGTGTCGGATGCGTCAACGAAGAGCGCACGGGTGAAGGGGTCGTGACGCAGCAGGTCGCTCCCCATGCCGGTTTCCTGAGATCCCTGACCAGGAAAGAGAAAGGCCCTTTTTCCCATCAAACGACCGTTCCCGTCAAACCGCCGTCGACGACAACCGTTTGTCCTGCGATATAGGAAGCTTTGTCGGACGCGATAAACGTTACGACGGCGGCCACCTCGGCAGCGGTACCAAAGCGGCGGAGTAAAATCCTCTCAAGGCTTTGCCGCTTGATGGAACGGGGCATCCGTGCGGTCATATCGGTATCGATAAACCCCGGCACGACACTATTGACCCGTATTCCTTTCGGACCGAATTCCGCTGCGCAGGAACGGGAAAAAGCGATTATCGCACCCTTTGAAGCGGCGTAGTTCGCCTGCCCCGCGGTTCCCACCATCCCCGAAACGGATGCAATATTGACGATAGCGCCCCGTTTCGCATTCAGCATACAGCGCGACACCGCCTTGGTCCACAGGAAAGCGCCGCCGCAATTGGTATCGATTACCTTTGACCATGTTTCACGGGGCATCATCATCAAAAACTGATCGGCAACGATGCCGGCATTGTTGACCAGAATGTCGACCGCGCCACTTGCCGCGGTGATGTCATCGACCACGGCGACGATTGCAGGCTCGTCGGATTGTTCGCAGAGTACCGGGCGCGCTCCCGTTTCCGCCGCTGTTGTGTCGGCCGCCTCCTTGTGGCGGTGATAGGTGAAATAGACGCATGCGCCCTCCGCGGCAAACGCGGCGACGATTGCCCTGCCGATACCGCGTGAGCCTCCCGTAACAATGACCGTTTTGCCGGAAAATTGTTCCATTATCAGCCCTCAGCGACTATAGCGCCCTCTCGCCGCGATTTAAAATGCAATAATTCATGCCGCTCCGCCGGCCCTGGTGCCATGGAAATCGTTGTTTCGTGAAAAAAGGTTGCGCCCCTTACAGCTCATCAAGTTTGACCGTCAGGCTCTTCGGCATGATCGGCGGCATGGAAATGGACTGTACTACCTGGCCGGAGGGTGATCCGTAATGAAAGGGCAGTCCGGCGTATGCGACGTCGCTCTCGAACAACGCCAACCCCAGAGAAGCGTTAAGCTGGTATGAATAGCAGGCGGCCTTAACGGCCCCCACCTCCGTATCGCCGTCGAACAGCGTCTTTCCCGTTTCGAACGTCACGGAATCCGGCGCCCGGATGCCGATGATCTTCTTCCGCACCCCGGCCGAACGCCGCGCTACCAGCGCATCCCTGCCGATAAACCGCTCTTTTTCAAAATCGATCATCCATTGAAGCCCCAGCGCCAGCGGGTCGCGCACCTCCCTGCCCTCGGCGAAAATATTGAAGAATCTCCCCTCCAGCCGCAGATCGTTGTGGACGGCGGTTCCGCAGAGCGAGCCGTTGAGACTTTGTGCGATGGTCATTACCGTATCGAACAGCGCGCCGGCGAGCTCCTGCGGCGCAACAATGAGATACCCGAATTCCGACGTCTTGCCGCATCGCAGCACACGCACCGGAATATCGTTGAAAAGATACCGTTCGATCGAAAGATAGGGCAGTCCGAGAATATCGGCACCGAAGAGCTGCCGCACGACCTCCCATGCTTTGTAGCCGTCGACGCCGATTACCGCATGCGACTCGGTCCAATCTTCACCGTCGCGCCCTCCCCCTGCGAGAAAGCGCCGCCGTACGTCGGCATCGTCGGCAATGCTTTCGCAGAGCACGATAAACTCGTCGTCGCTGTTTGCGATATAGCAATCGGCAAGAAGCATGCCCTCGTCGTCGGGGAGAAACGTATGCAGCACCCGGCCGAAACGGATCTTCGCGACATTCCCCGCCATCAAACCGTCGAGATGATCGAGCCCCGCCTCCTCGGGAAAACGGAATTTCTGCATGAACGAAAAATCGGTGATTCCGACCGTTTCACGTACGGCATCATACTCGGTGCGCGCGTCGCGAACCCGTGTGACGACTTCGATGCCGTACCGTTCAGAAAATGAGGCGTTGTTCCGCACGAAACGGTTCTTCAGCGGAGATACTCTCATCCGGTCATCCCCGCTTCTCCTGTCGGGCGATGACATAATCGACGATGGTGTTGATCGAACGAAGGATCGACGTGTTCTGATCCGGTATTTTTATCCCGAAACAGTTCTCGACGCAGAGAACGATTTCCAGCGCATCAAGAGAATCGAGTCCCAGTCCCGCTCCCAGCAGCGAAACATCCTCATGCAGATCCTGCGGTTCGTAAGGAAGATTGAGCCGCTGGATAAGATCTTCCTTAAACCGGTTGATTATCGCTGCGCGCCGCTCTATCAGTACCCGTAGTGTTTCCGTCATGCTCCGTTTCGCTCTTTCGTGCACCACTCTTTTCCAGGAGAACAATAATCGTCTTTCCCGGCGGCAAGCTTGAAATTATAAAAATATACTTTTCGCACTTTTTTCCGCCAACCCTCCTCCGCACCAGCGCCGCAACCATATCGAAAAGGGGCTGACACGCCGGCATCCAGCCGGTCATCGGCGTCTGGTCGACGCGGACAAATCCGGGGAAGCGATTTTTTATTGCGTGAAACAGCTCATGCCCGCCGCCCGGTACGCCGATCGCTATCGTTTCGGCGGGGGCGATCCCGTGGATCTCACAAAGCGATGCCATGGCGGACACCGCCTTTCCGCACCCCGCGCCCGCTCCGCCCTCGACAAACGCGCAATCGACGACGGCGCCCAGATAGTCGACGTCACGCTGCATTGCATGCGACCGGGGTTCGAGGAGCAGCGTCACCGCCCCTTCGCCCAGTACCGGCCGCCCCCCACCCGTACGTTCCGCTGCAACGCAATCGTAAAGTCCCGTTTCGGTCAGGTCGTCCACCGCTCCACAAAGAAGCGCCTTGGCGTGTCCGTTTTTCACCGCCGCCCATGAGAGAACCAGCCCCGAAAGCGCCGCGCCGGGACCGTTGCAGAAGGTGTTGCTGCATCCGCTCAGCGACAGCGCGCGTGCGACCGTACCGGTAACCGCGTTGGGAACGATAGACGGAAAGGCGTTGATCTTGTCGATACGATAGCGGTTTTTCAGCAGCCGCCCGATGTGCTCGCGTTCCGCCCACGAGGATCCCTGCGCGATATTCATGAACAAACCGACGGCGCGGCGCGATGCCGGGCGCTCGGGAATCCGCCCGTTTTTTAGCGCATGCGCCGATGCCACCGCGGCGAGCATTCCCGCACGGTCCATGGTTCGAAGCGGCAAACGCCGCTCGACGGCGTAATTGCCCAACGGAGGAACTTCGCGGACCCGCCATGTCCCGTGGTGCGGTATGGTGCGCTCGCGGAGCGGTGATGCAATAGTAAAGTAACCCTCGGGAAGGTCGAGCGGAGCGACACCCGCCGCGGAAACGACGCCGGCCGCCGAGACGACCACCGGTTCGTCGATGCATCCGTTCTTTTCGGTTTCATAAGCGGCGGGCGCGCCGTTTTTTATCACGATGCTCGCATTGTTGCCGCCGAAAGCGAAACTGTTTTTAAGCCAGCGCTTCCCGGCCCGCCATGGCCGGTTCCTCTCGCCGATGTAATCGAGCGTACACCCGTCGCGCCCGCCTGAGAAATTGACCGTATGAGGAAGTACTCCCCGCTGCGCGCAGAGCAGCGCGGCGACCGTTTCAATCCCGCCGGCCGCCCCGAGGCAGTGGCCGGTCATCCCCTTGGTCGAACTGACCGGCGGCACGCACCGCCCCTCCCCGAAGACGCGCCTGATCGCCTTTGTTTCCGCCTTGTCGTTCGCCTCGGTGCCGGTGCCGTGTGCATTGATGTACGCGATATCCCCGGCGGCGACCTTTGCATCGTCAAGCGCCCCGGCAATCGCCGCGGCAGCCCCCTTTCCCGTGGGATCGGGCATGCTGCTGTGAAACGCATCGTTCGACAGGCCATACCCTTCGATCGAGGCGACCGCCGGGGCGGCCCGTTTTCGCGCCCGTTCGAGTTCCTCCAGCACCACCGCAGCGGCGCCCTCGCCGAGATTGAGGCCGACCGGCCGGGAAAAAGGGGCGCAGGGGGCGTTGCTGACGGCTTTCAGACCGATAAATCCCGCCAGCGTCGTCAGGCTGAATGAATCCGCCCCGGCCACCAGCGCGGTATCGAGAAGTCCCGCGCGGATAAGGTCAACGGCGGCGGCAAGCGCGGCGCAGAAGGCGGAACACGCCGTCGTGACGGTGCAGACCGGCCCTCCGATCCGATAGCCCTCGGCGAGCAGGCGCGCCGCATGGTAGTACTGTTTTCTCCGTAATTGTGTGCGATCGAGCGCCCTGCGCCCGCCGTCGGGATCGAAGCTTTTTTCGATGGTCA
The DNA here is from genome assembly GCA_016927235.1 of Chitinispirillaceae bacterium. Classification (GTDB taxonomy): domain Bacteria; phylum Fibrobacterota; class Chitinivibrionia; order Chitinivibrionales; family Chitinispirillaceae; genus JAFGNB01. The sequence continues at coordinate 351 of JAFGNB010000172.1, read as the reverse complement.
GCATCGGTCCCGAACAGGTCCCCATGAAGAGCCCCGAACGGGGATCGCATCCGTCAAAATTGATCCGCGCATGACCGATCGCTTCCCGCATCGCCCGATCGGCGAACCTGAGGTAACGATCTTCGTCGGGAAACGGCGAATCACCCGGCGCATCGTCGGCGACCAGGCCGGCATGGATTTCGCCGTAATGCGCCACGCGCGGGTCTGTCAGCATTGTAAGCGCCGACGCTCCCCGCTCGAGCGTGCGGGCGAATTCATTGCAGTTTCCTCCGGCGCTGCAGACGACCCCCATGCCGGTGACGACGATGCCGCGACGTTTCACCCGGCAAGCTCCGGCGGGGTGCAATCTCC